>JAFSPC010000091.1 GCA_017443075.1 Paludibacteraceae bacterium | reverse complement strand
TCTTGCACAGCCATTGACTGGTGCGTGGTGGGGCGATGCGGGGTCTGGGCGTACTGCGGCTGAAGGCGGTCGTGGGCTTCCAAGCGTGTGATGTAGCGGTTGAAAGCATTCTCAATAATCAGATTTTCCAGCACTACATCCTCGGCAGAGATGATGACAGTGGCGTTGTAGTACACCTCACGTCCGCCTGCGTTCTTGGTAGCAAGCGCTTTGTTCTCCATATTCACGCGCAGTGCGCGAGCCGAATAGATATATTGCTCAGTCATTGAGAAATAGTTGTACTCGCCGCCATAGTAACCAGTAATACGTACCGCCTTCTCATGTATGTCCAATCCGCCTTTTGTAATGTTGGTTGATGGTAATGCCGCGCTATTGATGAGTGAAATGTTTGGTTGGGTGATTCGCAACATCTCATCGTATTGTCCGGGATCGATAGCAATCGTTACGTGTTGGTCGATAGTTCGGTGCATTCGGTCGATAGCCCGTAAGGCTTGACGAATGGTGGTGTAGGGGCGCTTGGCCCCCACGCGCAACGTATCGGTATATTGTAATGAATCGCTGGCGGTGAGCTGGCGGCGGAAGTCTAGACGCTTCTTAACCGCCTCGCGGCGTACGTTCAGCAGCGATGTACGCTGCAGGCGGAAACTATCCAACCCCAGCACTTCTACCGAATACGTCCCTGCACGCAGCGCAATTGAATCTATACCACTGAAGGAATATACGTAACCTGTCTCTTTTGTATTGGTGAATCTAAGGGTAGCATTACTCAGATCAATCTGTGACAGGATCTGTATGGGGTAGGTAGGTCGCTTGGTGAATACGAGCTGGCTCAGATCGGTGATGGCGGCAATGGTGTCCATCACGTAGTCGTTGACACCGATAGGACGAATCTTGTACTGATTGTTAGGCTCTGTATAGATCGTGTAGCGATTACCGCGTAACTGATAAAAGGCATGAAAGGTGGTAGGATACTTGGGTGTAACGGATAGTGAGAGTTTTTGCAGTTCGCTATCCGGCAAGCCAATGATTTTACCACGAAATTCGTTCAGCTCAATTTTTTTTGTTTTAACAAGGTAGGTCTGTCCGTTCGACTGAAAATTGACAGAATCTGCGGTAACAAGCATTTTGGCTGGATCACCTTGCAGGGCAATGCTATATGTGTAACCTAAAGGCAGTCTGACGGATGCTTCGCCGTAATTAAACGTGTGTACAGCACCATTCTCGCGATTGGTAATGACTAGCGAACATTGCTTTGGCAGATTGCCATTGATGTATAATTCGCCCCACTCAGCGGGATAGCGGATAATGCGCGCCAGAGTCAGTTTGTCGTCAAGGCAAGCTAAGCGGTAGTAGCCGCGGCGCGGTATAGTGAACCAGATGACTTCTGCCCCCTTGCCGCTAATCTGACGCGTCTGACTGAACTGCATGTCATCCGAGCTGAGTCGATACGTAGCAGGCAAACCTGAGGATGAGACGGCATATTCGACGATGTCCCCCTCAAAGAATTGCTGCTCGATATAGACCTCGGGATCAGCCTGAATATTTGACATCAGAAAGCCTGTGAACGTGGCATCGTGTTGATAGTCAAATAGTGTTGCTTCGTCAAAACGTGTGAGTCGGGTATTGGTTGTGCGCAGACGATGCGTTTTGCCACCATGCCCGCTAAACGACAGGTTGGCACTCTTCGAGCCGATGAAGTCGGATATATAGGCATTGGCAGAGCCTGGGATAGACGCGGGCATCCAACCGTTGATCTCACCGGTGGTAAGCATATTCTCGTACTTGGTGCGGTCAAAACTGACTGCGCCGAAATCCCAAATCTGCGGACGTTGGTTTTCTGCCGCTACGGCATAGTCAGGCAGCAGCAGAATGAGAACGGCTATTGTGTATATCCATCTTCGCATACGGGTGATAACGGTTGTCATAGTTGGTTATTGTTTGTTGGCATGATCAATAATCATTTCACATTGTTTGCAATCAAATTGTACAGTTAGCAAAGTACCATTGCTAAGCCTCAGGTATTTGGGCTCATCAGCAGGTGTTAGCCGTGCCGGTTGCTTGCGGCAGTGTCCCATCTCGTGGAGGATGCAATACCTGCATGTCATCAGTGGTTGGTTGTCGCTATTGTAGTCCGGCATCTGCTGCTCATCGGCAATGATAGGTGCGACCTCTTGCCTGCTGAACGATGCGTCTTGTGCCAGCACGGCTGCGGCCGCCACTTCGCGACGCCACGCATTCAGTGTGCTAATGGGGATAAAGTACGCCTTATCGGGTACGCTTACCTCAACGGCAACATAATCGGTGTCGCCTAACTTGGCGAGTTGGTTAGCCTGCGTTGTGCGAGCCTGTTCGCCCTGTGTGGCGGCGGTATGCGAATGTACGTAGTGCCGCGTGACGCTCCAGCTGCCTACAGGATAACTGCTGATAGTTAACGCGAACCCTTCCGCCTCCGCCTCCAACCTGATAGAGACAGGAATATGCCGCTCGGCGTGAAGTTGCCGGATAAACGCCGTGTCAGTGTTGCGATAAAGCATTGTGCCGACAGGTATGTTCACCGCCTTAAAGGTGCTGATAGCTACAGCACTTCCGGATAGCGGAGTGACACTATTGGCCTGAAATCCCCGGTCGGAATAGCACAACCCGTCGCCGTTATGAAGGGTTACGCCAGGTAATAGTTGTACGTGCATCGAGCGGTCGCGCGCAGAGGTTACGATCCCAATCTGCTCGCCTGTTGACTTGGGGCTGTCCCAATTGGCTAAGCCGGCTGTGCGACCAGCAATAAAGTACGGCGAGTCACCGCGGTGAAACGTTTTGGCCGGATCAGGCTCAAACGTGCGCTTGAAGACCAATTCAGCATATTTTGTATTGTTATTACCGTTTTTGGCATTTGTTAGTGCGTCCAATTTTTCGCGGTAGTAAGCTACTACGTTTGTCACGTAATCAGCATCCTTTAGTCTGCCCTCAATCTTCAGGGTCGTTACGCCAGCGTCTTGCAAGTCTTGCAAGTATGCCGAGCGGTTCATATCCTTGAGCGAGAGTACGTACCGCTGATGCATCGGCTTACCATCAGCGTCACGCAGTTCGCGGCAGCGGCTGTCCAGAACATCGTACCCCATACGGCACATTTGTGCACAAGCTCCACGATTGGCGCTCCTGCCTAACAATCGCTCCGACATGTAGCAGCGCCCCGAGTAGCAGACACACACGGCACCGTGAACAAAGACCTCTAATTCTATCGGTTCATCCGGTTGGTCAGCAATTGTAGCTTGACGGATAGCACGAATCGCATCAAGGCTCAGTTCGCGCGCCAAGACGGCGCGGCGGAAGCCCATTCGTTGGAGTCTGAGAACCTGCTCGGCTGTGCGGTTGTCGCACTGCGTTGATGCGTGCAGGCGGATGGGGGGTAATTGTTCGCGTAGAAGACGTAGGTCTTGTACGATCAGCGCATCTACTTCGGCTTCGTACAGTTGCCACGCCATGGCGGCCGCCTCCCGGCGCTCCGTATCGTCCATGAGCGTGTTAACGGTAACCAGTACCTTTACACCAAAGCGATGAGCGTAGGTGGCGAGACGGTGCAGATCGTCGATGCTGTTACCTGCAGCCTGACGCGCCCCGAACCGCGGAGCGCCAATATAGACCGCATCGGCGCCAGCCATGATAGCGGCGCGTGCAACTTCAATATTCTTGGCAGGTGCAAGTAACTCCATATCCAATCAACAATAATATCTTAAATTCCCTGTTCTCTCAACGCACGCGCCCACGCGTACATTACTATACCGGCAGTGACACTAACGTTCAGCGAGTGCTTGGTGCCGTATTGTGGCAGTTCGATGTAGCTGTCGCAAATAGCCATCACCTCATCAGCCACGCCGAACACCTCGTGCCCGAGCACAAGTGCTACGCCACGCTTGACAGATGCAGGCAGGTTGCAATAGGACAGAATAGCTTGCTCGGGCGTAAGAGCATTGTGCGCCAGCTCGATGGCATAGACCTTGTAGCCCTGTTGGTGCAACGCGTGAATGGCATCCGTGGTGTCGGGGTAATAAGTGTAGTCAACCGTTTGCTCAGCCCCCAGAGCGGTCTTGTGCAGTTCGGCGTTAGGTGGACAACAGGTTATGCCGCACAAGCATAGCCCCTGCAGGCAAAACGCATCCGCCGTGCGGAACACCGCCCCTACGTTGTGCTGACTACGTACGTTATCCAACACCACCACTATAGGTAGTTTGTTGGCTTTGGCAAACGCCTCGGGGGTGAGGCGATGCATATCGGCTATCGTTTTTTTTGCAGATGTCATAGCAACCCTTCAGGCAGGCGTGTCAGAACTCGTCTGCCGGTTAAATCAATCTGTTCGACTAAATCTTCGTGTAGCGGGATGAGCGTGCCGTTATCGAGTTGCACCAGCGTGTTCAGTGTTGAGGTGTCGATGGCGGTGATGGTACCAATCTCGCCATGTACTGCATCGCAGAGTGTAAAACCTGTGAGCGAACTTAGATCCTGGTATGCGGCAGTCTGCTTAGGCAGGTCGGTTAGCAGCATATATGCCTCACAGCCCACAAACCGAAGAGCATGTTGCTCGGTATCCACACCATGTAAGGTCAATAGCACATCCTCGTTGCCCTTGGTGCGCCAATCTGTGACACGGAAGGGTACGAAGATACTATCAACGGAAAGAATGATGAAGGTAGCATCGTTGTCCTCCCACAAGGTGTTGTTCATTCGGCACTGCAGTTCACCGCTTGTGCCGTGTGTGCGCTGAATGTGACCAATATGTGCTATTTGTGATAAATCAATCATCTGCTTGAATATGATCTTCTCTGTTCTGCAATGTGCGAGTTATTGTTTGGGTCCGACAAACAATTTGCCGGTGCCGGCATTATAGGTTGTACGGTATTGCTTGAGCGGCTCTATGGCTATGCCGCGAGTAGGTACGCCATTGCCAGAATAAATATCGTACTGCTCGCCACATGTAGGGCACACGGCAAAAATGCCGTCGATGCTGCACGGCATATCGCGAAGCAAGCAGTTAGGGCAGCACAGGTCGTACGCGCCATACGGGTTGAAGCCATCGATATACACCACTGTTCCTGCGTAGCCGTAGGCATCTTGCACAGACAGCGGCTGTGTGACGCCGTTGAGGTGAATGCCATCGGGGTCTGCAATCAGGTAGGTGGAAATATTGTCTGGCACAAAATTGACGTACATTCCTACGCGCGTATTGATCTCCAGATGTATAGGGTAGGTTGGGACGGCACTGCGGAACGTGGTGTTCCCCTTGCAGCCTGTAAGGCATAGCAATGCCAAAAGCAGAATAGGGGTAAACTTGCGCATGGCGCGATGTGAAGTAGGATAGTTCATTACAGCAGTTCTACGATTCGGGGTGATTCTACTACATGGTGTACTCACTCCATAGCCTTGAGATGCACCTGAAAAATCAAGGTAGAGTAGGGCGGAATGAAGCCGAAATTACCCTCGCTGCCCGTACCCTCAGCACCATACCCTAAGTAGTAGGGAATGAATAACATAAAATCATCGTGAACGCGCATCAGGTGCAAGCCTTCGGCAAATCCAGGAGTTACGTTTTGCAGATTAAACACCGCGTCTTTGTTTTCCTGAATCAGGTTGCCGGTGTTGTATCCGCCGTAGCTGCTGATCAGGTATAGTTTGTAGTCCACTACGACCGAGCTGTTGAAATTAGGCCGACTCTCGGTAGGGTTCGGGCTGGGGTTGAGTTGCTTGTATTGTAAGCCTGTTGAAGTTGTTACTACACCAGCTTGGGTTTTGTTCTGCTCAAGCCATGCTTCGTTCAGAGCTTTCCAATCAAGGTAATTGTTCTGCTTGCAGCCCGTGAGTGCTGCCAGAATGAGGATAAATATGTAAGCGGATTTCTTCATGTTGGTAACTGCGTGTTGGTTACGGCTGTGCCGTGTTGGTGACTTCGAGATGATAACTGCGTGTTATTGTGCTAGCCAGAGTTCGGGGTTTTGCAGGTCTCTGTCTTGCCAGACTTGGAATTGGAGTTCGGTCTTGTTGTCATCATCAGGATTGGATGCAATGCGTCCGATATTCTGCTTGGCTTGCACCTTGTCTCCCGGCTTGACTGCCGGCGTTTGTATGCCGGTATATACGGTGCGATAATTACCGTGCTGGATGATGATTGCGTAGGTCGACCCCATGACCATACAAGTTGTCACCTCGCCTTCGTATACTGCTCGTGCATCCGAACCGGCTGTCGTCTGTATATATACGCCCTTGTTATTCAGCGTTACGTTTTCGTAGATGGGGTGCTGATGCTTGCCATAGTGTCCGCTGATGAAGCCTTTGGCAACAGGCCATGGCAGGCGTCCTTTGTTGGCGGCAAACCCTCCGGCAATCAGTTCTTGCTCTTTGGTAAGCTGCTGCTTGCGATCCACCTGCTTGGCGATGGCGCGTTCGATCTGCTTGTTCAGTTCGTCAATTTTCTTCTGCTGCTTGCGTTGCTTGGCAATCAACTCTTTCTCTTGTTGCTTAAGGTTCTTGAGCATGGTTTTTTGTTTGCGCTCGTTGCCGGCTAAGCGATCGCGTTCGCGTTGCTGGGTTTTGAGGGCTGAGTCTTTCTCTTTGCGGTTATCCTGAATGAGGTCGGACTGAATCTGGATGTCCGCCTTAACATTCTCGATTCGCTCGACTTGTTGTTGGCGGTACGTTGCAAACTCGCGCATGTAGCGGATGCGACGAAAAAGCTGGTTGAAATCTTGCGCGGATAGCAGAAAAAGCAGCGGCGACTGCTGTATATCGGCATAGTGGGTCAGTTGGATTAAGCGGGCATAATCCTGCTTGAGCGAATCCAGCTCGCCCTCCAAGCGTGAACGCTCACCTTGCAGGCGCGACTGTTCCTGATCAAGGGCGATAATCTCCTGGTTGATAGAGTTGATCAGTTTCTTGCGCGTACGTATATCCTGACTGATGAGGTTCAGCTTGTTCTCCGTGGATTTTTCGTTTTGCTTGGTTTGCTTGAGCATCTTGTCGGTGGTCTCAAGCTCTTCCGCATATTTCTTCTGCTGCGCCTGCAGCTCTTTGAGCGTCTGAGCCTGAACACCTGTGACGGCAACCAGCGCCAAAAGCAAGGTACATATAACGTGTTTGTGTAGCATTGTTGTTACTTTAGGCAGCCAAAAACGGCTGCGGTTTTTATTGAGCAGCCAAAGATGGCTGCTGTATTCTGATGAGCAGCCCAATGTGGCTGCTATATTCAGCAGGGATGGCTACAGGCCTTTCACCATTTGTTCGAGTGTCACCTGCCTGTAGCTGCCGATGTTGGTGGGTTGCATGTTGATGTTGACATCCGTTTGCAGTGTGTTGGTGTAGATGACAGCTGCACCATTGATGCCTGCACGCGATACTTGCAGGTTCAGTTGTGGCTCATTGCGCCGGTCGAGGATGTTCTTGTCAATCCACGCATCAATCTCGTTGATGTTTGTGTTCGTGCCCATCAGCGCGAGGTCGGCATAGGTGAGACGCGTATATCGCCGGTTGAACTTGTCGATAATCAGCAATGCTTCTTCGTTGAGCTCGGCGCGCATCGCTTCGATGCCAGCAAAAGGTTGAATGCTCAGTATTATACCCTTGCCGCGCTGCCAACGCATAGTGGCAGGCAGACTGAGTTGCTGCCCTTGTATCTGTACCGTGATTGCCATGCGCGAGATGTACATCGTTTGCACCCTTGCTTTTTTCTCGGCTTCGGCTTGTGCAATAGAGTCCTGCAAACGTTGTCGCTCCAACTCCTGTTGCCTTGCGGCCTCGGCTTGTGCTTTTGCTTTTGCTTCGGCTTCAGCCTGCGCCAAGGCTATAGAGTCAAGCCTGCGGCGCTGCTGCTCTTCCTGCAAGCGTTTGGCTTCGCGCCTGCTCAAGGTTTGCTCTTGTGGCATAGGCTTGGTATATGTACGCTTAACTGCTTTGCGCTTGTTGGCGCAACCCGTAGCGGCAAGCACTACAATGGCTGCAAGGGTGATGATGAAAGTTATTCGTTTCATAAGTTTGGGGATTGCAAACTTGCTTCAATAATCTTGTAATGTTGTGTGATTGTGTTATCCGATTGGTCCTCGCTGTACTCGAGTGCTTTCTTGATATAGAACAGCGCCAGTGTGTCTTGCCCTTGCAGGTGTAAGATCCATGCATACGTGTCGAGGAAGGTGGGGTTGTTGGCTTCCTTTTGAATGGTTCGCTGACTCATCTTTTCCGCTTTCTTCAGGTCACCGCCACCGATAGCCAGCGCCCACGCATAGTTGTTCAGTATGCCAGTGTTGTCAGGTGCGAGTTTCAGCGCTTCTTCAAATAGAGGAAAGGACTCCTCTAACCGGTTCAACTGCATCAGTACCTGCGTATATAGAATAGCTATTTGTACTTTGGTGAGCGGCTCTTGGGCGTGTTGGATGGCACGGCTCAGGATGGTGCATACCGAGTCATAATCCTGATTGCCAGCCATCACGACGGCTTGGTAGTAACTCCATTTGGCATCGTCGAGCAGCAGGGTGTAGGAGTCCTCGATGAACCGGTTGATCTCAGCAGGCGTGATGTTTTCGTCCACGCGCATGAGTTCGAAAATCTTTTCCCTGAGTTGGCTGTCGGTGGGGTTCATGCTGAGCATTGTCCTGCCGATGTCCAAAGCTCCGGTGGTGTTGCCTTGCTCGGACTCAAGGTTCATAAGTGCCTGATAGACGGCTAATTCGTAGGGGTACTGCTCTCTGAGGTTGAGTAGCATGGTTTTGCGTTCGTCGGCGGTCAGATTGAGCTGAGTAGTGTACTGATTGATGTCTTGCAGTTTGCTAGAGAGATATAAGTCTGGATTCTGTATAAGTTCGCCGAGTAGCTTCAGCCCCTTCTGCCGGTCGCCTTTGGCACATGCTTCGCGAAGGAATATTTGCGTGCGCAGTGCGGAAACGCGCCCTTCGTTTGGGTTACGCTCCAGATACTTGTCGAGCACCTTGAGTGCCTCGGCATCTTTGCCCATCTGCAGGTAGGTCTGGTGCCTTGCTACCACGGATTGCAGCGAGGGTTCACCGGTGAGAGCGTCCACCTTGTCGCGTATGGCAAGAGCCTGCTTGTACTTGCGTTCGTGCATCAGGATATGCTCGTGCAACTCGAGGACATCGATGTTCTTCGGCTCTCGTTTCTGCATCGTCTTCAGCACCTTCATTGCACCTGCGCGGTTGCCCGTCTCGTAGGTGGTGATGACATATTGGTACCAATAGTCGCTTGGCGAACCTTCGTACGCCTTGCGCAGCAGTGGTAGGGCGTGTTCCTTGCCGTACAAACTGGTTTGGTAGGCACCTAACATCGAGTTCACCGTGGGATTGGTCGGGTCAATCGCATAGCAGAACTCAAGCAGGAAGTACGCCTGTGCGTGCTTCTTGTGCTCGCTGGCGTTCAGCGCAGCGTAGAGGTAATAATCCAACCGCATTTGCTCCTCAGCCGTTATGGCTGGTGAGGAGGTATTCTGCCGTGCGGGCATGGTGCTGCTGATTGTTAGCAGCAAGGCTAATATGATAAATAATCTATTGTTCAATATACTTCGTGTTGGTTACCGCTTCGCGGTGTTGGTGACTTTGTGTTGTTTACTGCGTGTTAACAGCCGTAGGCTAAAAGCGCTTTGGTGCTTGCACATATAGGCTATCCTGTTGCAGACTGACGGTGAGAGTATGCTCGACTACGTAGGTGTCGTTATCCACGACAATCTCGCCTGAATAGGCCATCTTGTATTCCTTGACAGCCGTTTGTTCGCCGTTGATGACGGCGAGCATCAGCCCGTCTTGCATGCTCGTTTTGACACCTTGTCCGCAGTTAATGAGGCGAGTGTCACCTATGGTGACGGCTGTGATTGCCCGCATGCGTGTGGTGTCGTCGATAATCACCTCCAAACTATCGCACAAGAGTGGCTCGCTGTGGTTAAGCCATGTGATAGTAGCATTGCCGCGCGTTGGGATACCTAAATGCCGTGCGAGGGTGTTGGTTGTGCCCATAGGGATAATTCCTAAGGCGGAACGACTGCCGGCTACGCCTTGGGCTACCTCACGTACCGTGCCGTCACCGCCTACGGCTACCACAAGGTCGAATCCCATCGTAGCGTACTGTTTGGCCAAAGTCTGTGCGTGACCGATATGTTCGGTGAACACAATATTCTCCAACCACTGACTCTTGTCCAGCAAGTCGTTGATTACTTTTGGCAGACGGCGTTTGTTCTGCGTGCCGGACATAGGATTGATGATAAATGCTATATTTTTCATTTCGACCTATCGTATAAAATTCATCGGTTGCCATGTCTCACGTTCCGGCAGTGGTGTGGCGTCAGAGGCGTGGATGTTCTTGAGCAGCCACGCCATGTTATCCGCCAATGCGCGCATGGTTTGCATGCCTTCCGTATCCAAGGCAGCTTCGCCCTCTGCCCTGCCATATACGATGTTCCAGTACTGCGAGGTTACCACCGGCATGTGCATCATCATGAACGGCATGTTCAAGGTTTGGAATGCTGCTGTAGCCCCGCCACGGCGGCAGACAGCTACAGCAGCTGCCGGCTTGCCTTTGTATAGTTCGCCTGCCGAGAAGAACATCCGCTGTACCAATGACATCACTGTGCCGTTGGGTTGACCATAATACACGGGCGAGCCAACCACGAGTGCGTCACAGGCAGCCATCTTTTCGTTGATGCGGTTGCACAAGTCGTCATCAAATACGCAGCGGTTGTCACCTTTCGCCTTGCATTGTCCGCAGGCTATGCAGCCACGTGCGGGCTTGGCACCGATGCTGATGATCTCAGACTCGATGCTCTGATTGCCCAACTGTCGGGCTATCTCACTCAGTGCTAAAAAGGTATTGCCATTCTTGTGAGCTGAACCGTTGATTAGTAATACTTTCATTTGTTATCTGTTTAATGGTAGGGCACTTCTAAAAATTGCCCCATAGGTTGTTGTTCACCTGCAATTCGCCGGTCTGATACTTTTGCTTTAGCAAAAAACGTACAAAGTTACAAAAAAAAAATGACATTTGCAAATTTGCAGTCATTTTTTTGAAAATAATTTGTGAGGTTAGGTATGAATATCGTGAAATTGGCTACCGAAGGTTGAAAATGTCGTATAGTTTTTTTGCCCAAATACGGACAAAAAGTATATATACTGCGTATATATAGTACAAGGACATAAAATAAAATTTATCCCCGTTATCCTATGGTTATCCTACGGATATTCTGCGGTGTTCCTACGGTGAGGGAACGATGTGCCCCCGACATTTCCTCGATTTCGACCCGATGCATGTTCGTGTAGTCCTTTACCCCATGACGGATAAGGATGTATCATGAGACGGGGAGGCAGGTGCACAGGGGTGGTGCAGTTAGCCTTTGGAGGTGGTGCAGTTAGCCTTTAGAGGTGGTGCAGTTAGCCTTTGGAGGTGGTGCAGTTAGCCTTTAGAGGTGGTGCAGTTAGCCTTTAGAGGTGGTGCAGTTAGCCTTTGGAGGTGGTGCAGTTAGCCTTCGGAGGTGAAGTGGAAACGGATATGTTTGTAGTCCAGCTGCGCCATTTGTAGCACGTATGCGCTATCCGCCATGAAGACGTCGCGACCGTCTTTGTCGAACGCCATGTATTGCGGTTTGCGTCGTTTGAACATCTGCAACTCTTCCTCAGCAGCCTTTATGTCCGCGGCCGTATCAGAGTCGGGGACAGCCTCTATCCAACACGCTTTGTACATTTGAAGCGACTCCCAACGGCATTTGGCCTGGTACTCATGCTCAAGGCGGTACTGAATGACTTCGAACTGCAGTTGGCCTACCGTGCCAATAATCTTGCGTCCATTGAGCTGACTGACAAAGAGTTGTGCCACGCCTTCGTCCATCAGTTGGTTGACGCCTTTGTCGAGTTGTTTTTGCTTCATGGGGTCGGCGTTCTCGATGTACTTGAACATCTCCGGCGAGAAGCTGGGCAGCCCCTTGAAATGCAGGTTCTCACCCGCTGTGAGCGTATCGCCTATCTTGAAATTACCCGTGTCCGGCAGACCTACTATATCACCGGCAAACGCCTCGTCGACCGTCTCTTTGCGCTGCGCCATGAAGCATGTTGGGGACGAGAAGCGCATCTGTTGCTGCTTGCGTACGTGTGTATAATAGGTATTGCGCTCGAACTTGCCAGAGCAGATCCTGAAAAACGCGATGCATGAGCGATGGTTAGGGTCCATGTTGGCGTGAATCTTGAAGCAGAAGCCGGTGAACTTGTCCTCCATAGGTTTCACCTCGCGCTCGATAGCAGCTACCGGTCTGGGCGAAGGTGCAATATGCACAAAACACTCCAACAACTCCTTGACACCGAAGGTGTTGAGCGCGGAACCGAAGAACACGGGTGCCAAGTTGCCAGCGAGGTAGGAATCGATGTTGAACGGGTCATAAACTCCCTTAATCATCTCGAGGTCCTCTTGCAGCTTCGCGGCATCGCTATCGCCGACGAGTTGTGCAATCTGCGGATCGGTGACATCGCTGAATTGGATGGATTCTGTAACGTGCGTTTTGTCGGGCTGATAGAGGTCGAGCGTCTGCTGGAAGATGTTATACACGCCTTTGAACCGTTGTCCGCTATTGATAGGCCAGCTGAGCGGTCGTACCTTGATGCCGAGTTCAGCTTCGACCTCGTCCAGCAGGTCGAAGGGGTCTTTGCCTTCGCGGTCCATCTTGTTGATGAAGACCATGACAGGCGTCTTGCGCATGCGGCAGACCTGCATTAGTCGGCGCGTCTGCGTTTCAACACCCTTGGCGGCATCGATGACGATGATGACGGAGTCAACGGCTGTCAGGGTGCGGAACGTGTCCTCCGCAAAATCCTGGTGCCCCGGGGTGTCTAATATATTTATATGGTAGGTCTGCCCCGCCTCGTTGCGGAAGGTAGGGCAGTAGTCGAATCCCATGACGGATGTGGCGACGCTGATGCCACGTTGCTTTTCTATCTCCATCCAGTCGGACGTGGCTGTTTTGCGAATCTTGTTGGACTTGACTGCACCCGCTACGTGTATAGCACCTCCGTAGAGAAGGAGCTTCTCGGTGAGGGTGGTCTTGCCTGCATCAGGGTGCGAGATGATGGCAAACGTGCGGCGGCGTAATATCTCTTGTTGCTCTGTGGTGGATAACATCGATATGAAAAATGATAATAATTTGTTTCTGAATAGTTCGATTTTCTGCAAAGTTACGAAAAATTGCAGAATTATGCAAAAAAAGCGACCATAATATTTGTATATTCAAAAAAAAGTTTGAATCTTTGCAAACACTATGTGCGGAAATCAACGGCTGCGCGGTGTTGTTGACTGCGTGTTGGTTACGTCTGCGCGTTGTTGAGGGCAGATGTTGCGCTCAACATAACAACAAGACGGCACGCAGCTAAACGTGCCGTCTTGCTTTTTCTTAGAGCGCCAGCGGTCTTTTCTATTCAGCCGGAGCAAAAGAGTCTTTGCCAACAGCGCAAACAGGGCACTCAAACGATTCGGGAACCTCCTCCCATGGTGTGCCTGCCGGAATGCCAGCCTCAGGTACACCTACAGCTGGATCATACTCCCAGCCGCATACTTCGCATACGTACTTCATAATTGTTTCTAATTTATACAAAACGCCTGCGAACCATTTGCGGAACGAGCCGTTCTGTAGGGGTGAATAGTAATTTTGGTGCAAAAATACATAATATTTTTCATTTGTGCAAATTTTTTGGCAAGAAAGTTTGCTTTTTCGTGATATTTTTTGTATCTTTGCACCATAATTGTAAAATGCCTATGAAATCTATCTCATATATTGGCTGTGATGATGCCACGTTAGATCTGTTTGAGGGGCAATACGCTTTGCCCGAAGGGATGTGTTATAATTCGTATCTGCTATGCGCCGACAAGGTAGCTGTACTTGACACGATTGACAAACGTTGTACCGACGAGTGGTTGAACAAATTGGAGAAAGCCCTGCTTGGGCGTATGCCGGACTATCTGGTGATTCACCACACCGAGCCGGACCATTCTGGGTCTGTACAGCGGTTCGTGCAAACCTATCCGGATGTGCAAATCGTGTGCTCGAAGGTAGCAGAGAACATGTTGCGCCAGTTTGGTGTTGAGCACAACAACATCATGGTTGTAAAGGAGGGCGATACGCTCGATTTAGGCGGACTGAGTCTGCAGTTTATCGCCGCGCCAATGGTGCATTGGCCAGAGGTGCTGATGAGTTATTGTTCAGAGGAGCAGGTATTGTTCTCAGCCGATGCGTTCGGTAAGTTCGGCGTATATGATGCGGATGCCGATGATTGGGCGTGCGAGGCTCGCAGGTACTACTTCAATATAGTAGGCAAGTATGGCGTGCAGGTGCAAGCCGTGCTCAAGAAGGTAGCGCCACTGGCTATACGCAGCATCGCCCCGCTGCACGGACCGGTGCTGGAGGACGAGAAGATGTCAGAAGCCTTGCGTCTGTACACGATATGGAGTGCTTATGATGTAGAGACAGAAGGCGTGTTTGTAGTGTCGGCATCTATCCACGGCAACACATTGCAAGCGTCGGAGTATATTGCAGACGCGTTGCGCAAGCAGGGCGTGAAAGTGGCATTTACCGACTTGACACGCGATGATATGGCTGAGGCCGTTGAGGATGCCTTCCGTTATGGTAAGATGATCTTGTGCGCATGCACGTACGACGCCGACCTGTTCCCACCCATGCACACGTTCCTGCACAAACTGCAACTCAAGGGCTACAAGAACCGCAAGGTGGCACTGGTAGAGAACGGCTCGTGGGCACCACAAGCCGCCAAAATCATGCGTGGCATGCTGGACACAATGACTAATGTCGAAGTTGTGGCGCCTGCAGTTACCCTGCGCGGCACAATGAAGGATGCTGACAAACCAGCTATCGCCGAACTCATCACCAAGATTATCGGTTGAGGACGAGATGGCGGCATGACGACATCTCGGCATCTCGACATCTTGACATCTCGACATGACGAAAAAATAACCTATTAAATTATAGTACACATGAACTTTACCCAACAAGATCTCGAGCAACTGAGTGCTCGGGGAATTTCCGTCCAGAAGGCGGAAGAGCAGTTGAAGTATTTCCAAACGGGATTTCCCGTTCTGGATATTGTAGCACCGGCAGCGTTGCACAAGGGCGTGATCAGCCCATCCGTGGCAGAGCGCAAGGAGTATATAGCCGCGTGGCAGCAGTACCTGCAGGAGGGACACAAAGTGCTGAAGTTCGTTCCTGCCTCAGGTGCAGCTTCGCGCATGTTCAAGAATCTGTTTGAGTACCTTGATAATGGGGTAGAGACCCCGTTTATCCGTGAGTTCTTAGACAACATATCGAAGTTCGCTTTTGGCAAGCAACTGGAGGGCAAAGAGGGTCAAGAGGCAGTGCGATTCCTGTTGAAAGACATGAACTATGGCAATCTGCCCAAGGGCTTGTTGCTATTTCACTCCTACCGCGATGGCGCACGTACGCCGGCATTGGAGCACATGGTTGAGGGCGCGTTGTATGCTGCATCGAATGGCGAGGTGAATATCCACTTCACCGTGTCGCACGACCATCTGCCCTTGTTCCGCCAGCACATTGCAGACAATATGCAGAAGTTGGAGACAAAGTACGGCGTGAAGTTCAATATATCCTTCTCCGAGCAGAAACCCTCCACGGATACCCTGGCTGCTAATCCAGACGGTACTCCGTTCCGCACGTCAGATGGCAAGCTATTGTTCCGCCCCGGTGGTCATGGTGCCCTCATCGAGAACCTGAACGAGCAAGATGCCGACATAGTGTTCATCAAGAACATTGACAATGTCGTTCCCGACCGCCTGAAGGGTTCAACTGTAGAGTTCAAGCAGCTGCTGGCAGGCGTGCTGGTAACCGAGCAGAAACGTGTGTTTGAAGCCTTGCGTAATCCGAACCTGAGTGATGAGGAGCGTGCACGTCTGAATCGTCCTATCCGCGTATGCGGTGTGGTACGTAACACAGGCGAGCCAGGCGGCGGCCCGTTCCTCGTGCGTGAGGCAGATGGCAGCATCAGCAATCAAATACTCGAATCAGTACAGATACCTGATAAGGAACTGATGGCTAAATCCAAATATTTCAATCCGGTTGATCTCGTTTGCGCTATCCGTGACTACGAAGGCAAATCGTTCGACCTGCTTAAGTATGTTGATCCACAGACAGGATTCATCTCGCAGAAGTCGAAGGATGGCCGCGATCTACTGGCGTTAGAGTTGCCGGGCTTGTGGAACGGAGCGATGTCGAAATGGAACACGATCTTTGTAGAGGTGCCTGTTTCTACATTCAATCCGGTGAAGACTGTAAATGACCTGTTGCGCGAGCAACACCAGTAATTTCGGTTTCTTATTGGCTTATTTCCGCTTTCGGTGGTCATTATGGTCACCATAACTCCCTTTACCGGAAACCGAAAATAATCTCAATAATAAACTTGAAATAGAAAATGATAAAATGAAAAAAGGATTCTTCTTTGATATGGATGGCGTGTTGTTCGACTCGATGCCCAATCATGCTCGGGCGTGGGAGATCGTTATGGCGCGTCATGGTTTGCACTTTACCAAGCGTGACTGCTATCTTCAAGAGGGCTGCACCAGCCGCGATGTGATTCAGAATGCGTACAGACAGCAGAAACCCGATGTACAGATCAGTCTGGAAGATGTAGAGGCGTTCTACCGTGAGAAAGGGGAGATGTTCATCGAACTCGGCGGTGCCAAGCCTATGCGTGGCGTATATGATGTGTTGAAGGCTATTCAGGCGATGCCTGATACGCAGATATGGGTGGTGACAGGCAGTGCACAAACAACCTTGCTGGATCAACTGAATAGCGCCTTCCCCGGCATCTTCGCACGTGAGCGAATGATAACCGCCTTTGAATGCCCCCACGGTAAACCGCGTCCTGAACCGTATTTGAAAGCGTGGGAGCGTAGCGGACTAAAGAAAGAGGAATGCTGCGTGATAGAGAATGCGCCCCTCGGTCTGCAGGCAGCACGTGCGGCAGACTTGTTCACAATCGTGGTGAATACAGGACCGCTTGTATATGAGGATTTTGCCCCATGGAAGCCAGACGCCTTCCTGCCGGATATGAAAGCCTTGCTCGATTATCTGCCTAATTTGGTATAAACGCAACGCTATCGTATAGATGCACAATAAAACGCAGCCTTTCAGCTGCGTTTTATTGTTGGTTGCCATTTGATGTTGACGATTAGTCAGTAGTCAGAACAGCCATGTTGTCCTGCAGCTGCTCAACACTACTGGCGCCTACGAGCACTGATGTGACGCCTTGTTGCTCGAGTATCCAACCTAAGGCGCGTTGGGCGGTGCTGATCTTCCGTTCGGCAGCCTCGACACGTACAGCAGCGACCTTGGCGCGTACTTCGTCGGTCAACTGCTCAGCGCGGAGGAACTTGCCTTTCGCCATACGTGAGTCAGAAGGTATGCCGTTAACATACCGATCGGTAAGCAGGCCTTGTGCCAATGGAGAGAAAGCAATGTAACCGATACCTTTCTCGTGGCAGAAACGTAGCAGTCCGTTGTCAATGTGTTCGGTGTAGAGGCGGTTGAGTTTACCCTGATAGATCAGCAGCGGTACATCGTGTGCAGCCAGATAGTCGTACCCCTTGCGCAGTTGCTCTAATGGCCAATTGGATATACCCACATAGAGCGCTTTGCCGGCGCGAACGATATCCACTAACGTCTGCAGGGTCTCTTCGACAGGCGTATTAGGGTCGTAACGGTGGCTATAGAACAAATCAACATAATCCAAATGCATCCGCTTGAGACTTTGATTCAGACTTGCCATCAGGTACTTGCGTGAACCACCATTGCCGTAGGGGCCCTGCCACATGTCGTAGCCGGCTTTGGTAGAGATGAACAACTCGTCGCGGTACGGGCGGAAACTGTCGTCCATCAATTTGCCCAAGGTCTCTTCGGCACTGCCATAAACGGGACCATAATTATTGGCAAGGTCGAAGTGTGTGATGCCATGATCGAAAGCATAATGGGTGATGGCACGACTGCGCTCGTAGGGATCAACGCTACCGAAGTTGTGCCAGAAGCCAAGGCTTAGTTTGGGTAAGATTACTCCGCTATGACCGCAGTAGGTGTACATCTGCCGGTTGTCGTAGCGATTGTCTGCTGCTTTGTACAAATCTTTTGTTTCCATGGGGGTATGAAGTGAATGTTAGTGACTGCGTGTTGGTTACCGCTGCGCGGTGTTGATGACTGCGTGTTGGTTACCGCTACGCGGTGTTGATGACTGCGTGTTGGTGACTGCGTGTTGGTTACCGCTGCGCGGTGTTGGTGACTGCGTGTTGGTGACTGCGTGTTGGTTACCGCTGCGCGGTGTTGATGACTGCGTGTTAGAACCATCCGAGGCGGCGTACAAGCCGTAAAACGCAAGTCGGCACGAGCATAATGATGAAGCACAGAATATGCCAGAACACCGCCGGCACTGTGATTTTGCTTCTGCCGTGGAACAAAGCGCGCAAACCTCGGCGTACCAAGTTCTGCGGGGTGGTGATTATTCCCAAATACTTGCCAGCCTTAGTCATCCATGGTCTAATATTGAATAACCCCGTATCCACTGCACCCGGACTGAGATCAAGTACATTGATGTCCAGGGGCTTGAGTTCGATATGCAGCGCTCGGGTAAAACTTGACAGGAAGGCTTTCGTGCTACCGTAGGTGCCCAATCGCTGACCGGCAATCTTGCTCGTGACGGAACAAACATTCAGTATGTACCCGTGCTTGCGCTCGCGCATGTCTTGCCCGAACAGGTAGCAGAGCATAGCCGGCGTATATACATGCAGGTTAAGTATTAGCGATGTGAACGCCTCGCTGTCGTTCAGAATGTCGCGGTCATGATAGACGCCGGCATTATTCACCAGCACCTCGACCTCCCAGCCTTGCGCGTGACAATAGTCGTATAGTTCGCGTGGCGCCAGCTGAGTGCCTAAGTCGCGCACGAGGGGGTGTACAATCACGTGATGTTGTTCGTGCAGTTGCCGAGCGCAATCGTTGATTTTGTCCTCGTTGCTGACGATGATGAGCGGGTAGCCACGTTGGGCCAATTGCCGCGCAAACTCCAGACCTATGCCACTGCTGGCACCGGTAATCAATGCGTATTTATCTATTTGTTTTGCCATTGGCTATTGGGATGTTTAGGCACTATGTATGCGTTTGAAAAGGATAGAGTAGATTGTCATAAAGAAATATCGTATATCCGTAGTTATCGGATGCGCGAGGTAGGCATCAAGATACTTGTTTTCGCTGGCAAAGAGTTCGTCGAAAGTCTTGGGATGATCGATATAGAATGGCGGAATCAGTCCCGGTTTGGCCTTGATACGCTTTTGCTGCAGGTATTCGGGATACTTGTTGAACATAGCTTTGGATAGCGGGCGTACGCCTACCAGTTTGATGTCGCCCTTAATCCAATTAATGAGCATGGGTAGTTCGTCAAGCCAATACCGGCGCATCACCCGTCCCCATGAGGATATACGCCAGTCGCCATCCGCCTTGTCGGCAATGTTCATACCGCCTTGTTCGTCGAACACAACGTCTTGTATATACTCGGCATACGGGTGCATGGTGCGGAACTTGTAGAAGAAATGAATCTCACCATTCTTGCAGATACGCGGCAGCTTGATGAGCGGACCATAGAGCTTGAGTTGCTCCTGCGGGTAGGGTTGCATCTTGCGATGTGCGAACACATATTCGATATGTCCCATAGGAACAACCTCATCCACCTCGAAGCCGCAGTAGTACAAGCGCCCGAACACCTCCGTCTTGGATAGCATGCGTTTGCGCCCTTTGGTCAGATCGTAGTACAGACGCGAGGACAACGCCAGTCTGGGAACAACGCGCTTGTGCAGAAAATATAATGTATAGACGAACCAGTTGAGCGGGAAGAAATATTTGCCGAGGATCTTTTGCTTCATATACTCTTGCGGACGATAGCAGCAGACATATTGTCCGTTGTCCGGCAACTTCTGATTGACGATACAGAAACGGCGGTTGATACCCTTGGCATCATTCAGCAGCGTCAGGTCCACCAAGGTTTGGTACTGATAGTCAGGAATCTGCAGAAAACTGAATCGGTCGCGGTTGGCAACAATCTTTGTTTGTCGGGAGTTGAGATGTGCCTTTTCCACCAACATTTGGTAATCATCCTCCGTTGTGATAGACAGGACTGACTGGTGTATGGTTTGGATGGACTGCTCGCTTCTGGGTTCGTCCTTGCGCTTGACTTTGGCAGAGGTGCGTTTCTCTATCTCCATGGCAGGTACGTCCATGTTGCGGGCGTACTTGTAGTAATGCTTGATAACGATGCAGATGGCATTGATCGTAGCGACAATAGCAATCATCCACAGCGCAACGTTCACCGACAGGTTGAATAGTGCCAGCAGCTCGCGTGCCGGCCATAAAAGGATAACAAACTCAGTCAGAGCCGGTACAGTCATTCCCAGCAGCTCCTGCCAGAGCCACATCTGCTTGTAGGAGCGATGGTACTTGCCAGTAACTAATCCTAACAAGATCCAAACCGCCATCATCAGCAGGAACAGCCATACATATACGAGGATAACCGTTTTGTCAGCCGCTACGCGCCATAAGATGCACAATAGGCCTGATACCCCCCAGATGATAACATCCGTCCATATACGTGAGAAAACTGATTTAGCGTCCATGAGTTGTTACTGCGTGTTGATGTCTTCGTGTTGGTTAGTCTGACAGCTGTTATTAAGCCTGCGGCTGTTGGTTGCGGCGTGTGGATAACATGCCTTTGATTAGGTTCTTGGCGTTCTGTGTTATCAGTTCGTTAAGCCATGCACCAGTGCTATTCGTCCAGCGCTGTGGGTGGGTGGTGAACATGATTGCTTGTGGTAGCCGGTTGGATTTTAGGGCATTGATGATTTCGTCGGTGGAGTGAAAACTCCAGCCGGCTTCGTTCCACCGCTGCTGTTGTGCCGGCACTTTGTCGCGGAGACTGTAGCGATAGCCGTCCCAGCAACGACCTGTATCGGTGAGGTACAGCACCTGTGTAAAATCGACATCATAATAGGGTTCGCCTATCAGTTGGAGGTCGCGGTAACTGTAGTGCTCCCACAGCGCGCGGCTGTCGAACTGCGACATAGGCGCACCATGCATACAACAGGTGCGTACGGGATAGAACTGCCGGAAATATTCCAGTGCTTGGCAGAAGTGTTCGTATGCCTTGTTGTGGTCGCCCTGGCAGAGCGACATATCTTCGTAATGGTAACCAATCTCGTGCCCGAGGGCAGCAATCTTCCTAATGCACTCGGGGGCGTTACTTTGCTTGCCGATGCGGAAGTAGTATGAGGCTTTTGCCCCCATCGTTGCTTCCAACTGTGCCATTCTTTGTGCGTACAGCGGACGCTTATCCACATCATGACGCAGGATAACAAAGCGTTCAGGCAGACCTTGTGCGTTGCCCGTACGCTGCTTGAGTTCGCAATATTGCTCAAAGGTCAGAAAGGTGTAGCCCGCCTCGGCGATTGCCTGCAGTAACAGTTCGTAAGTATGTAAAGTGAAGTCGCGCATTAGGTACGTAAAGTGAAGTCGCGTATTAATAGATCTCCTCCAGCCACACAGCCAGACGTACGCCCGCTTTGTACAACTGCCATTCCATTGGTTGATGGAACTTGTAGATATAGTGATACGTGTTGCCGTCAAAAGTCTGCTGATAGTCGTAAATCTCCGATGTGAGGTGATAACTCTGCAATATGAGGTCAGCCTCTGTCAGTTTGCTTACATCCTTGTACTCACTGCCGTATTTGTCAATCAGAAAAGCAGCATACTCGGTATATGAATAGCCTTGTGAATCAATCAACTTGGTATCCCAAACCGTGTGCAGGTTGGTGTTACTGCCAAACCATTTCATCTTCACGCGGTTGCCCCCCAAGTCATCCTTATGCCCAATGTGCATCGGGCAGTATCGGTCGCCGGCAAAATGTATGAGAAAGACCAATGCGTCATGGTTCTTTGGATCCACTTTTAGCAAGGCGCGAATACTATCTGTAGCGCGGAACAGGTTTCCGCCCACCTTGGGGTAATCTGTCAACGCAGCCACAACAGCTGAATCGGACAACCCGCCATCCAGATCCTGAAAATGCCAGTCATGCGAGGTGGGGTATAGCGTGTCGCTCTTGATCTCATCAGGCCAATTGGCGACATATACCATGCCGTGTTTCCCCAGGACCTTATCAATCTTGTTACGCGCGCCGCAAGAAAGATAGTGATAAGCCACTTCGGCTATTATCCTGTGTCCCTTTTGCCCCCATGCCCAGAGGTTGGCAGGCAAGAGCAGCATAGCAGTGCATAAAAGTGCAAAAAGTTGTTGTTTCATATTCGTTCGTTGATCTTATTGTCAGGCGAAATGTGTATAACCGGCCTATGTGTTCACAAATCAGCCTACAAATGTACGAAAAAAAATTAAATTTTGCAAATTTATTGTAAATTTTAGTTCATAATAGGCGCATTTTGTTGCATCTTTGCAAAAAGTGTCATTTTTCTTTATAAATTATTTGGAAAATTGAAAAAAAATTACTATCTTTGCAAATGCGTTGTGTGAGCTGCGAAGGATAGCAGCCATTCGGTCGTGTGTGATCGGTTGAAGCAAAATAGCGAAAATTTAGTAAAACAATATTAAATAAACAATTAATTTCATGGACAACAAGAAACGCGTTTATACCTTTGGTAACGGAAAGGCCGAAGGTAATGCTCAAATGCGCGAGCAACTGGGTGGTAAGGGTGCTAACTGTGCCGAGATGAACCTAGTAGGGGTGCCTGTACCTCCGGGATTCACTATTACTACCGATGTATGTAACGAGTATTATCAGGTTGGTCAGGAGAAGATCATGGAACTCCTGAACGATGATGTGCTCGCAGCTGTGAAACACATCGAAACGTTGATGAACTGCAAGTTCGGCGATCCGCAGAACCCGTTGTTGGTATCTGTTCGCTCGGGTGCACGTGCATCCATGCCGGGCATGATGGATACGATCCTCAACCTCGGATTGAACGACACAGTAGCCGAGGGTATGGTTAAGAAGACCAACAACCCACACTTTGTGTATGACTCCTATCGCCGTTTCGTACAGATGTACGGCGATGTCGTACTCGGTATGAAGCCAGTAAACAAGACCGATATCGATCCCTTTGAGAAGATTATTGACGAGGTGAAAGAAATCCGCCATATCAAGCTGGATAAGGACTTGAATGTTGATGAGCTCAAGCTCCTTGTAGCTCGCTTCAAAACCGCCATCAAGGAGCAGACCGGTAAGGACTTCCCCAACGATCCGATCGAGCAGTTGTGGGGCGCAATCTGTGCCGTATTCCGCAGCTGGATGAACGAGCGTGCCATTCTTTATCGTAAGATGGAAGGCATACCTGACGAGTGGGGTACAGCCGTTTCGGTTATGGCAATGGTGTTCGGTAACATGGGCGAGACTTCGGCTACGGGCGTATGCTTCAGCCGTGACGCCGCTACCGGTGAGAACCTGTTCAATGGTGAGTACCTTGTTAATGCTCAGGGTGAGGACGTTGTGGCAGGTATCCGTACACCGCAGCAGATCACGCTTGAGGGTAGCCGTCGTTGGGCAGCACTGCAAGGTATCAGCGAGGAGGAGCGCGCAAGCAAGTATCCCTCGATGGAGGAGGCAATGCCGGAGTTGTATGCTGAACTCAACACGATCCAGCAGAAACTTGAGGACCACTACCGCGACATGCAGGATATGGAGTTCACCGTACAAGAGGGTA
>JAFSPC010000090.1 GCA_017443075.1 Paludibacteraceae bacterium | reverse complement strand
CCATGGTGGGTTCGTCGGTATACTGAACAACCGCGCCGGTGACGACGACCTGTTTGTCAATCGCGAAGCCACAGCAGCAAACACGGCAGTCGTTTGCACGCCTGAGAGCTTGACTTGGTCGATACCCAAAACAACGCTGCGCGACTGGTTGCGACAGAAACGACGCCACCTGAGCGTAGCGCCTAAGTATAAGTTCAGCACACAGGTAAGGCTGTTGCTTGAGCCGCTGTCACGCGGCTTGCTATACGCAGCTATGATCGCCATCATCGTCCTTACTGCCTGGCAGCCGGACGAGGCAGGTTACATGCTGGCGACAATCGCCATCGCGGCAATGTGCGTACGATGGATAGGGCAATGCATCATGCTGAACATACCGGCCAAACGCTGGGGAGTGACACAATCGTATCTGCTGATACCTGTTTGGGAGATAGTATTGCCTCTCATCACACTTACAACAATGCTCATCGAGCCGCTGCGCCCCAAGCCGAAACGCTGGTAGGCACCCCAACCCGCGTCGGCTATACGCAGGATGAGATAATAACGGCAAACAAGATAACCCGCCATTTCGACATTCAGAGAAAATGAAAAACGACAACTAAATTGCATAGTATTATGGAAGAGAAAAAAATGAATATAAGTATCGCCCCGGACAAAGCAGCCGGCACGTACTCGAACTTGGCTGTAATAGCCCACTCGCCGTCAGAGTTTGTTGTGGATTTTGCCAGCGTGCTACCCGGCATACAACAGGCTGCTGTTCAGAGCCGCATCATCATGACGCCCGAAAATACCAAGCGCCTCTTGCTTGCGCTGCAAGACAATGTGGCTAAGTATGAAAAACAATTCGGACAAATCAACCTCACCAACCGCCAGCAGCCCATTCCGGGCTCAACGTTCCCGCTATCGTTTGGCAGCGGCGAGGCATAAAGGCATTTGCCATTTGGGCATTTGCCGTTTACTCATTTACTAATTGTAAGTTATATGAAAACATTTCCTGCAAGTCAGTTGATTATCAATGCAGATGGTTCAGCTTTCCACCTGCATCTCAAACCTGAGTTCCTCGCTGACAAGATTATACTGGTCGGCGATCAAGACCGCGTGAATATGGTAGCCTCGTTCTTCGACGAGGGGTCCATCGAATGCGATGTTCAGAGCCGCGAGTTCCATACCATAACCGGTAAGTTCCAAGGCAAGCGTATATCCTGTATCTCCACAGGTATCGGCACCGACAACTGCGACATCGTCATGAACGAGATTGATGCGCTTGCCAACATTGATTTTGCCACCCGCACCGAGAAGGCGGAGAAGCGCGTGCTCGACATCGTTCGTATCGGTACATGCGGCGGCATGCAAGAGGACATTCCGCTCGGCACCTTCCTCGTCAGCCAGAAGTCAATCGGTTTTGACGGCGTGCTCGCTTTCTACGAGGATCGCGACAAGATTGCCGATTTAGGCTTCGAAAAGGCGTTTGTTGATTTTGTCGGCTACCCCAAGAAGGCCGCCGTGCCGTATGTCGTGGCAGCCAATCCTGCATTGGTTGACCGCATCGCCAAGGACGACATGATGCGCGGTTGCACGATCGCCGCTAACGGCTTCTACGGGCCCCAAGGACGCGTGCTGCGCGTGGGGCTGGCTGTGCCTGACATCAACGAGAAGATCACCGACTTCCGCTACGAGGGACAACGCATCACCAACTACGAGATGGAGGGCTCGTGTATTGCCGGACTCGCCCTGCACATGGGACACCGCGCTATGACCGTGTGCTGCGTCATTGCACAGCGGAAGATCGAAGCCGCTAACACCGACTACAAGCCCCGCATCAAGGAGCTCGTCCGCACCGTGCTCGAGCGTATCTGATTCCTTTCGTTCGCGAAATCAAAGGGTGTGCCACCGTTGTGTGACACACCCTTTGATTGATTGTTTAGGGCACGTATAAAAATTGCTTTATTATTCCGAGCGTTCTCATTCTACCACCCTTGCACCTGAATCGGATTCCGTATCAGTTCCATTATTGCGCTTTCCGTTAAATATTGGATTTTCTTGCATATATTTCGTACATTTTTAGCAATTTCATTTGCAAATGTCATATATTTTTTGTAACTTTGCAAACAAGTATATTTATTTTATGAAGACACAAGATCTTACAAATGACACAAGAGGCGAGATTGTTATCTATCAGTCTGATGAAGGTAAAGCCACTATTGATGTTATTCTTCAAGACGAAACAGTTTGGGTAACTCAGGAGCAGATGGTTGCCCTCTTTGGTAAGGCAAAATCTACTATTAGTGAACATCTTAAGCACATTTTCGAAGAAGGAGAATTGGACCAAAATTCAGTTGTTCGGTTTTTCCGAACTACTGCCGCTGATGGCAAATCATATAATACCGCATATTACAACCTTGATGTTGTCATTTCTGTTGGGTATCGTGTTCATTCCGTGCAAGGTACGCGTTTCCGTCAATGGGCTACTCAGCGCATTCACGAGTATATCATCAAAGGCTACACATTGGATGACGAACGGCTAAAAGGTAACGGAGGACGTTATTTCCGCGAATTACTCCAGCGTATCCGCGATATTCGTAGTAGTGAGCGCAACCTCTATCAGCAAGTGACCGATATCTATGCAACTGCGGTGGATTATGATCCGAAAGCCGAGATTACACGTCAGTTCTTTGCTACGGTGCAAAACAAGATGCACTATGCAGCACACCAACATACAGCGGCTGAGGTGGTCTATGACAGGGTAGATAATGAAAAGCCGATGCTCGGCATGACGAATTTCAAAGGGAACTATATCACAAAAGATGATGTAACTATTGCCAAGAACTATTTGACGGAAATAGAGCTCCAGCGACTAAATCTGTTAGTGTCTCAGTTCTTCGACTATGCAGAACTACAAGCGATGGAACAGCACCCAATGACTATGCAAGAGTGGATAGATGAGCTTGATCGGGTTCTCAGTAATTAATAAAGTTTATACCCGTTGGCGGAATTAAACTAGCGCATCTTTGATACTTCCAACGGGTTATTGATAGTATATTCTGACGCCTTTCGATGAACAGGTGATTGTCTTGTCATGAACGCGACCATCACGCGACCATCTACCGAGAACAGCCTAATGAATACCGATTCAGACTAAAATGTAATGTTTCCATTTAGAAACTTTAACTTTTTTAATTCCGCCAACAGGTACTTACTATACTTTCAATACAAATACTGGATAGTTGACTTGTGTGTCGCTTTTACGACACCTCTGCACAAAATTGACTATTCAATTCACATAATTCGAATAAAAGAGGCGTAAATGATGCAATAGTGATAGGTAAATTTGCATAATTCAAATAAAATTTGTACCTTTGTCCGCTAACTATCATCGATTATGTAAACAACAATTCAGCATATATGAAACTAAATCATCATTTAACTATTCTTATGGCAACAGCCATGGTTTTCATGGGCTGTCAACATAAAGAGCAAACATTCCAATACAACGTGGATAAGTTCTATGACCTTGAAATACTCCGCTACGATGTGCCGGAGTTTGACCAACTCACGCTGCAACAGAAGCAGCTTGTGTATTGTCTGAGTGAGGCTGCCTTGTGGGGGCGTGACATTCTGTTCGACCAAAACGGACGTTACAACCTGCGCATCCGCCGTGCATGTGAAACATTGTATCTCAACTATCCGTACAACAAATCAAGCAATGAGTATGCAGCATTCGAACGGTATCTGAAGCGCATCTGGTTCAGCAATGGCATTCATCACCACTATAGCGAGGATAAGTTCCTGCCGGAGTTTACCGAGCAATGGTTTGTCGAGGCATGCCAAAAGGCAGGCGTGACCTATGACCCGAGTATTCTGCCCGTGATGTTCGACCCGGCTGTTATGCCTAAGCGCACTACCCAGCAGGACGGTGTAGATCTGGTGGCAGGCTCTGCAGGCAACTATTATGGCGAGGGGGTCACTCAAGCCGAAGCCGAAGCATGGTATGCCGCACATAAGGACAATAGCCCCGAACCCTTGTGGATAGGGCTGAACGCCAAACTGGTGAAGAATGCCGACGGCGAGATAGAAGAGCAAGTATACAAGATGGGCGGCTTGTATGGCGAAGCACTCGAGAAAATCGTCTATTGGCTGCGCGAGGCACTCAAGTATGCCGAGAACGACAAGCAACGTTTGGCTATCCAAAAGATGATTGAGTTCAACGAGACAGGCGACCTCAAGACCTTTAATGAATATTGCATCGCGTGGGTGCGCGATCTGGACAGCCGTGTGGATTATGTCAACGGTTTCACCGAGACGTATTCCGACCCGCTGGGTATCACCGGTGCGTGGGAATCGATGGTCAACTTCAAAGACCTCAAGGCCACCAAACGCACACAACTCATTTCCGAAAACGCACAATGGTTTGAGGATCACTCCACTACCGATCCTCGGTTCAAAAAGGAGGAGGTAAAAGGCGTAACCGCCAAGGTCATCACCGCGGCTATACTTGCCGGCGACTGCTATCCCGCTACGCCCATCGGCATCAATCTGCCTAATGCCAACTGGATAAGAAAGGAGTATGGTTCCAAATCCGTAACGATTGACAACCTGATGCACGCCTACAACGAGGCTGCCAGAGGCAACGGGTTCAACGAGGAGTTTATGATCGACGATGCTATCCGCACCATCTATGAGCAATATGGCGCAGCATGCGGCGACCTGCACACCGATCTACACGAGTGCGTTGGGCATGGTTCAGGCAAACTCATGCCCGGCGTAACCAAAGATGCGCTGAAGGAACACGCCTCCACTATTGAGGAGGCACGAGCCGATTTGTTCGGCTTGTATTACCTTGCCGACCCCAAACTGGTAGAATTAGGCTTGCTGCCTAACATGGAGGCGTTCAAAGCCGGCTACTACCAGCAGATGATGAACGGTCTGATGACGCAACTCGTACGCATTGAGCCGGGCAAGGATATCGAAGAGGCACACATGCGCAACCGCCAGCTCATTGCAGCATGGGCGTATGATCATGCAGCGAACAAAGAGGTGGAGATCATCGAGCGCGATGGCAAGCATTACTTGCAAATCAACGATTACGAAGGTCTGCGCCGTCTGTATGGCGAACTGCTCGCTGAGATTCAGCGCATCACATCCGAGGGCGATTACACGGCTGCTAAAGCACTGGTTGAGAAATACGCCGTCAAGGTTGATCAGGATTTGCATCACGAGATACTGAACCGCTACGCTAAGCTCAATCTTGCACCTTACAAAGGCTTCGTCAATCCCGTGTATACTGCTATACGTAATGCGGATGGCGAAATAACTGATGTAACGCTGGACTTTTCGGAGGGATATATCGAGCAGCACCTGCGTTACTCGCACGACTACAGTCCCCTACCCGATATCAACTGATATATGGCCAAATGGTACGAATTCAGTTGCCTATATCCAAATCCATAGCCAACAGAATACTTTTGTTGCAGGCTATCCACGGAGACCCTCTCATGAGGGTTTCTGTGGATATGCCCGACGATGTGCTCGTACTCCACGATGCCTTACAACTCATCCGTGATGCATTCGGGCTTCCGCAACACTACACCTATCGGCCGGATCTGCAACCGCTGACCATCTACCTCAAGAACTGCGGTACAGCGCTACGGTTCCTGCAGGTGCATATCGATCAATGCTATCACGGCGCACCTGTCACCCTGACCGGTGACCCTCGACTGCTCGAACGCAACGGCAAGCCAACAACACAGACTACCTCTGCACGTATCCTGCACGGCATACCCGTACCGGTAACACCCGACGAATCGCCGTACATAATCATGTCACGACGCATGACGCAATCATATAGCACAAATGCCCCAATGGCAAACGAAGCCGATTGGTCAGCTGCCGCGTTCTGGTATGAATATGTTGCCATTCATGGCGGCAATCTGCTACTTGAGCAGTTGTCACCCGATAGCCTGCAGGGCGACAGGATTGTGGCGGATATCTATGCCCTGCATTTCGGCGTACAAACCACTTTCACACCACAGGGTGCTGTACTCAGCCGGTTGCAGCACTACAATGCTTATCTCAATCCCTCCGCAACGCCCCACCAATCTGTCATCATTGATTTTCATAACTGCCCTGACCTCTACCCTGCTGTCGCACTTACTTGCGAGCGTCTCGGCATGACGCTACATGCCACCGGCACCGAACGTCTTGCCTACAAGGAGTCCGACCGGCTACAGGCGGTTGCCACGCATCAGACAATGCACGACCACCGCATCGCTATGGCGCTGCTCGCGGCAGATATGCCTACAGACGACTATGATTGTATCGGCAAGAGTTACACCGATTTCGCAAAACAAATACGCCTATTATGTCAATAGCACTTTAGAAAAGTGATTTTTTTGCATATAGTTCTTGCATTTCTCATTTTTTTTTTGTAACTTTGTGCTCGGATTATGCATTTTGCACAATTCGGGAACATTTGGCTGCGATTTGTATGACATTTTGCAGCGTTGTAGTTATGGAAGATACTATCCGTCATAATGGCATTGTTGAGCGTGTGGAAGGCAACACGGCTATCGTCCGTATTGCCCAAACCAGCGCATGCGCTGCCTGCCACGCTGCCAAGATGTGCATGGCATCCGAGAGTCGTGACAAACGCATTGAGGCACAGATGGTCGAGCCTGTACATATAGGCGATCAAGTGGAGGTCTTCGCTCGCGAGCAGGCGGGCTGGCTGGCTGTACTGCTGGCATATATCATTCCTTTCCTGTTGCTGGTGGCAGCCGTTGCAGGATTCGGACACATGGGGTGGAGCGAAGCACGCTCAGGTACAGCAGCACTGGTCAGTGTGGCGGTGTATTACGTTATCCTGCGCCTGTTCAGAGACAGGCTGCAACGCAAGTTCACCTTCTGGGTAAGGCCGCTCAAGTAAATCACAAGGCGCACAAGTTGCTGTAAATAATAATTAATTCTAAATATGTCAATACTATTATCCCTACTCGTTTTAGGCCTGACGGGACTGATCTCATCGGTTCTGTTGTATGTAGTGGCGCGTCAGTTCGCTGTGGAAGAGGACCCGCGTATCGACCTTGTTCAGGCTGTTTTGCCGGGTGCCAATTGTGGCGGTTGCGGTTTTGCCGGATGCCGTGCGTTGGCGGAGGCATGCGTTAAAGCCGGATCTATACAGGGCTTGAGTTGCCCTGTCGGTGGTGATTCGGTTATGGATCAGGTGGCTGCAATTCTTGCTCCCGCTGCTCAGGCTGACGGTCAGCAACAAGATGCGCCTCAGGCTGAAGCCTTCACGCCGCATCGCACGGTAGCATTGGGCGCACCCGATGTACTCGTCAGTGACCCCAAGTGCGCTGCTGTCATTCAGTCGCTGCCTACGCCAAGGGCAGCTTTCCCCAACCTGTTGAAGCACCTAAGTTAAACCAGAATCATTCATTAGCAAGGAATATGAAGAATACATTTTGCATAGGCGGTGTTCACCCGCACGACAACAAGTCGTATTCAGCGCACAAAGCTATCGTTGAAGCACCACTGCCCAAGCAGGCAGTGTTTCTGCTCTCGCAGCACATCGGTGCGCCGGCTCAGCCCGTAGTAGCGGTAGGCGACAAAGTTAAGGTCGGCTCACTGCTGGCCAAAGCCGGAGGATTTGTCAGCGCACCTGTCCACTCATCTGTCAGTGGTACAGTGGCTAAAATCGATACTGTGCTGGATGGTCAGGGGCAACCGGCTCCGGCTATCTACGTTGATGTAGAGGGCGATGAGTGGCTGCCGGAGATCAACCGCTCACAAACGCTCGTACATGAGTGCACTTTGGAGCCGAAACAGATTATCCAGAAGATTCAGGATGCCGGCATTGTCGGTCTGGGTGGCGCTTGCTTCCCGACGCATGTCAAACTCATGCCGCCCCCGGGCAAGAAGGCGGAAGTGCTGATTGTGAACGGTGTGGAGTGCGAGCCCTACTTGACCAATGATCATCAACTCATGCTTGAGCATGGCGAGGAGATCATTGTCGGCATACGTCTCGTGATGAAGGCGCTGAACGTAACACGCGCCATCATCGGCATCGAGGCAAACAAACCCGATGCCATCCGGCACATGCGCAACCTGGCTGCCAAAGTGCTGGGTATAGAGGTGCGCGCACTGAAGGTTAAATATCCGCAAGGTGGTGAGAAACAACTGATCGATGCCTGCATTGGTCGTCAGGTGCCATCCGGCGCACTGCCTATCGAGACGGGCGCTGTGGTTGACAACATTGCCACACTATACGCCATCTACGAAGCTGTGCAGAAGAATAAGCCGCTCATCTCCCGCGTGATGACGATCACGGGTAAGCATGTTACCAAACCCGGCAACTACCTCGTGCGTTTCGGCACACCTGCTTCACAACTGGTGGAGATGGTAGGCGGCATGCCGGCTGATACGGGCGAGGTTATTGCCGGTGGTCCTATGATGGGACGCTCGATGTCGAATATTGATACCATGCCGGCCAACAAGCGCATGAGCGCCCTGCTGTTCATGCCGCAATCGGAGTGCTACCGCCCGCAGCCGTCGCCCTGCATACGCTGCGCCAAGTGTGTCGACGCATGCCCGATGGGCTTGGAGCCTTACCTGCTGTCACGGCTCGCTAAGGGCGAGGAGTGGGAAGAGATGGAGGCACATCGCGTGATGGACTGCATCGACTGCGGCTCATGCGTGTTCACCTGCCCTGCCCACCGGCCACTGCTTGACGGCATTCGCGCCGGCAAAGCCAAAGTCGGGGCAATGATTCGCGAAAGGCAGGCTGCCAAGCAGTAAACTGCTGCGATTCAAGATTCGATATTCATAATTCAATAGTAATCTATCAATATTCAACAATATGAGTCAACTCATTACATCTGCAGCTCCGCATGTTCATAGCGGAGATAGTGTGCAGAAAAATATGCTCCTCGTCATTCTGGCTCTGCTGCCAGCATTCGTTGTCAGCATGATTGCCTTCGGCTGGAGCGCATTGATCACCACGTGCATCAGTATCGCCACATGTGTGCTAACGGAATGGTGCATCACCAAGTTCATGCTCAAGCAGCAACCGTCATTGCTTGACTTGAGTGCCGTGCTTACCGGCCTATTGTTAGCATTCAACCTCCCGAGCAACCTGCCGTGGTGGATGGTTGTGTTAGGCAGCGTGTTTGCTATCGGTATAGGTAAGATGGTGTTTGGCGGTCTGGGGCAGAACGTGTTCAACCCCGCATTGGTAGGCCGCGTGTTCCTGCTCATCTCCTTCCCCGCAGCCATGACTACATGGCCTGTAGCCAAGGGATTTGCTACGCGCTATCTGGATGCCGAAACGGCGGCTACCCCACTCTCGTATATGAAGAACGCCATTGCCGATCATCAGCAGTTCGAGTTGGATAGCCTGCTGGACTCGTTCCTCAGTTGCGTGCCTGAACATATCATGGGCGGCTCGCTGGGTGAAATCAGTGCGCTGGCATTGCTCATTGGCGGATTGTTCCTCATCTGCATGCGCGTCATCTCTTGGCACATTCCGGTTGCCATCTTAGCTACAATTGCAGCCTTCACAGGTATCCTGAGCGCGTGCGGTATAGGTTCCGGACCACTCACCCATCTGCTCACTGGCGGTGTGATGCTCGGAGCTATCTTTATGGCAACTGATTATGTAACCTCGCCTATGACAGCGTGGGGCAAGATCATCTACGGTATCGGCATTGGTATTATCGTAGTTGTTATCCGTACATGGGGCTCGTATCCGGAAGGCATGTCGTTTGCCATCCTGATCATGAACGGCTGTGTACCTTTGTTGAACCGTATCGCACCGAAGCGTTTCGGCGAAGTCGCTAAGAAATAATTATTGTATCCGCCACTTTTGGCGGATAATAAACCCATGCAACAATGAAAAAGTTAGAAAGTACACTTAAGAATATGATGCTCTCCCTCACATGCATCACGATCGTTGCAGCCGCTGCGCTCGCCGGCGTGAACATGCTTACCGAGGAGACTATTGCAGCACAGAAGGAGGCGAGCCGCCTGAAGGCTATCTCGGATGTGTTGCCCGCCCACGAACGCCTGGCGGAGGCCGAGCAGGTTGGCGAACTGACTATCTACCGCGCTTTTGGCGCGGATGATCAATACGTTGGCGCTGCAGTGCAAACCGTAGCCGACGGCTTCGGCGGCAAGATCAAACTGATGGTAGGCTTCGATGCCGACAACCGCATTGTCAACTATGCCGTACTTGAGCAAACGGAAACACCGGGACTGGGTACGCACATCGTTGAGTGGTTCAAGAATGTCGACAAACCCGGTCAGAACATCCTCGGCCGTCAGGCTGACGGCAACATGACCGTGAGCAAGGATGGTGGCGATGTCGATGCCATTACAGCGGCTACCATCTCCTCGCGCGCGTTCCTTAAGGCCGTCAACGATGCATATACCACACTGAATGGCAATGCCTTCACCGGTGCTACCAAACAACTGCCTGTTGATGCCGAGCAGACCGAAACGGTCAGCACCGACAACGAGCAAGAGGTGACTAACAATTTTGTTTCACAAGATTAATCTCGGTACTATGACTGATAATACAAAAACGCTGCTTAACGGCATTTTCAAGGAAAACCCGACGTTTGCCTTGGTTTTAGGTATGTGTCCTACCCTGGCCACAACCACCTCTGCCATCAATGGTATGTCAATGGGCTTGGCTACGATGTTCGTACTCGTATGCTCCAACACCGTCATTTCGCTCCTTAAGAATCTTATCCCTGACAAGGTGCGCATCCCTGCGTTTATCGTTGTCATCGCTACGTTCGTAACGATTGTCGAGATGCTGATGAAGGCATATACTCCCGCTATCTACAACGTGTTAGGTTTGTTCATTCCGCTGATTGTGGTCAACTGTATCGTGCTCGGGCGCGCTGAGGCGTTTGCCGCCAAGAATACCGTCGGCCTTTCGGCGCTCGACGGACTCGGTATGGGATTGGGCTTCACCCTCTCGCTCACGGTTATCGGTATCATCCGTGAACTCTTAGGCACAGGCACGTTCTTCGGCTTGAACATCTACCCTGACAACTACGGCATGCTGCTGTTCGTGCTGGCTCCGGGCGCATTCATCGTCTTGGGACTGCTCATGGGATTGTTCCAGAAGTACGTGAAGAAATAAATATGATTATGGTAAATGATTAAATCGCAATTAGCATTATGTTATATTTCTTGATATTCATTTCCGCGATATTCGTCAATAATATCGTGTTGAGTCAGTTCTTGGGTATATGCCCGTTCCTGGGGGTTAGTAAGAAGATTGACACCGCTTTGGGTATGGGTGCTGCGGTTACGTTTGTGCTGGTGCTGGCTACCATCGTCACCTATCTGCTGCAGATGCTGTTGGACGCCTTCGGTTTGGGGTTCTTGCAGACTATTCTGTTCATTCTCGTAATCGCCACATTGGTGCAGATGATTGAGATTATTCTCAAGAAGATCTCCCCCTCGCTCTATCAGGCGCTGGGCGTGTTCCTGCCGCTGATCACTACCAACTGCTGCATCCTCGGTGTGGCTATCCTCGTGGCTAACGGTACGAACAAACTGCCTCAGGGGCTTGACCACAACTTGCTCACCGGCACCTTGTTTGCGTTGGCTACCGCCCTCGGTTTCGCTATTGCACTTGTGTTGTTTGCCGGCTTGCGCGAGCAACTTCGCCGCAACGACGTACCCAAGGCTATGGAGGGCACACCTATCGCACTCATCACGGCAGGTATTCTCGCCATGGCGTTCATGGGCTTCAGTGGCGTTATCTAATCTTCGCGACTGACGCTATATAATTGACGCTATATAATATTGTAATATAGTATTACTCGATATGGAAAAACGCTTTTCGCTGTGGAACGTGATTGTCGGTTGGGTAGTGTTTGCTATCGCCGCAGCCACGTATCTGCTAACGATTGAGCCCACTGCCTCGTTTTGGGATTGCGGTGAGTTCATCTCTTCCGCCGACAAACTGGATGTAGGCCATCCGCCCGGAGCACCATTCTTCATGCTGATGGGACATTTCTTCTCGCTGTTTGCAGCCGATGCTTCGCACGTGGCTATGTGCGTCAATGCCTTGTCTGCTCTCGCCTCAGCATTCACCATTCTTTTCCTCTTCTGGACTATCACGGCGCTCGCCAAGCACCTCATTGCTCCTAATAGCACAGCACATATCGTTGCGCTGTTGGGTAGTGCCGCTGTCGGCGCACTTGCCTACACGTTCAGCGACACGTTTTGGTTCAGTGCCGTGGAGGGCGAGGTCTATGCCTCATCATCACTCTTCACCGCTGTGGTGTTCTGGCTCATACTCAAGTGGTACGACCATGCCGACGACCCGGGGTCTGACAAGTGGCTCATTCTCATTGCCTACCTCATGGGCTTGTCTATCGGCGTCCACCTGCTTAACTTGCTGACCATTCCGGCCATCGTACTGGTGTATTATTTCCGCAAGTATCCGTTCTCTTGGGGCGGTGTAGCGATGGCGTTCCTCGCATCCGTGGCTATTCTGGCATTTGTGCTGTATGGCATTATTCCGGGTGTTCCTACAGTTGCCGGTTGGTTCGAGTTGGCGTTTGTCAATGGTATGGGGCTGCCGTTCAACACCGGATTGGCTGTTTACCTTGTCCTGCTCGCAGCATCACTCGTTTGGGCTGTGACAGCCAGCAGTCACCCTTCTGCGGATAGCAATCAGCCATCTGCCGTCAGCAATCAGCAGATCATCGCGTTCTTGTGCGCCTTCACCTTAGCCGGCACACCGTTCTTGCGCGAGAGCGCTGTCATCGGTGTGCTGGTGGTCGTAGCACTGGCTGCCATCTTGTTCGCCAAACGTAGCATCATCTCGCAGCGACTGCTCAACACCGCTTCGCTGATGATTGCCGTCATCATCATCGGCTACAGTTCGTATGCCGCACTCGTCATACGCTCCGCTGCTGATACACCCATGGACCAGAACTCGCCAGACAACGTCTTCTCACTCAAGTATTACCTCAACCGCGAGCAGTACGGCGATACACCCCTACTCTATGGGCAGACGTACAATGCACCCGTCGAACTGGAGATCCGCGGTAACATGTGTATCCCTGTCGAGAAACAAGGACATGCACAGTATGCTCCCGCACCGCGCGTAGAGGGCGAGAAAGACCACTATGTCATCACCGGCTACAAGACACAGTATGTCTATATGAAGGATTTCATGATGCTCTTCCCGCGAATGTGGTCGGCACAAGGGCAGCATGTCAATGCTTATAAGGAGTGGGCGGATATCAAAGGGCGCAAGGTGCGCTACGATTATTGCGGTCAGCAGAAGACCGAATATGTGCCTACGTTTGGCGAGAACCTGCGCTTCTTCTTCCGCTACCAGGTCAATTTCATGTACTGGAGATACTTCATGTGGAACTTCTCCGGCAGGCAAAACGACTTGCAGAGCTACGGCGAACTGCACAAGGGCAACTGGCTCACCGGCTTCCATGCTATCGACAACGCCATGCTGGGCGACCAGGATATGCTGCCTGCCGAACTCAAGCAGAACAAGGGCCACAATGTCTATTACATGCTGCCGCTGTTGTTAGGTTTGATCGGTCTGGTTTGGCAAGCCACCAAGACGAATAGCAGCTCTGCGAAGGTGAACGGACTGACAAAAACCATCACCGATTATGTAGGCTTACGCTCCTTCGCTATCACCGCACTGCTGTTCCTGCTCACAGGCCTGGCTATCGTTGTCTATCTCAATCAGACGCCTTACCAGCCGCGCGAACGGGATTACGCCTATGCCGGTTCGTTCTACGCCTTCTGTATATGGATTGGTTTTGGTGCACTCGCACTCATCGACAACTGCATGCAGGCTATGCGCTCCGAGTCCGGCAAGACGTGCGTAGCCCTGCTCGTCACCTTGGTCACACTCGGCGTGCCTGCACTCATGGCGCAGCAGAACTGGGACGACCACGACCGCTCGCAGCGGTATGTCTGCCGCGACTTTGGTGCTAACTACCTCAAGTCGTGCCAGAAGGAAGGTATCATCTTCTCCAACGGCGATAACGATACCTTCCCCCTGTGGTATAATCAGGAGGTTGAGGGTGTCGGCACCGACCTGCGCGTATGCAACCTCTCGTACCTGCAAACCGACTGGTACATCTCGCAGATGAAGCGACCGTACTACGACTCGCCGGCATTGCCTATCACATGGGAGTACAAGGATTTCATGCCCGGCACCAACGAGATTGTCTGGACCGACAACCGCCTCGGCCAACCGCTGGAGGTGGGCAAGGCGTTCCAGTTCCTGCGCTCCGACGATTCCAAGACCAAGAACCGCGAGGGTGAGAATTACCTGCCCTCCGACCAACTCTATGTCCTCTCGCCGGATAGCACACCTATCATGCTGAAGAAGGCACGCCGCTTCACGCGCTCCGAGATGATGATCATGGAGATGCTCGCACAGAACAACTGGCAACGCCCGATGTACTTCGCCGTCAGCGTCGGACCCGACTATTACATGGGTCTGGAGCCGTACTTCGAATGCACCGGTATGGCGTATCGCATCACACCTACACGCTCGCCTAACGGCCAACCGCGTGTGGCGGTCGAGGAGATGTACGACAACATGATGAACAAGTTCGAGTACGGCAACTGCAAGGCGCAAGGCATCTATCTGGATGAGAACACCCTGCGCATGTGCCGCACCCACCGCATGATGTTCGCCCAACTCGCTGAGGTGCTTGTCAACCGCAAGGACTACGAGCGCGCTACTGCCGTGCTTGACAAGTGTTTTGAAGAACTGCCCGGATACAATGTCGGCTACGACTATACGGCTGCCTCCATGGCACTGCTCTACGTACGTATGGGCATGAACGACAAAGCCGAGCCTATTCTCAGGGATGTGGCGCAAACGTGCTCCGAATATATCCTCTGGGGCAAGTCGTTGGACAAGGACCAACGCAAGGCAGTCAAGAGCACCATCGACCACTACGATGCCGTGCTTGGCTACATCTTGCAGCAATGCGAACGCAACGGACTGCACGAGATCGTGGAGGACTACTACCGCATCTACGACACCAACGGATAATGCTTCCTTGCCTCATATAGAAAAAAACAGTCAGAGGAGTGAGATGAATGATGAGATAGTAATATATCAGCCGGATGCTACAATCAAGTTGGATGTCCGATTACAGGATGACACAGTTTGGCTGACCCAACAACAGATGTCAGAACTGTTTGGTACACAGCGTCAGGCAATTACAAAGCATCTGAAGAATATTTATGATAGCGGTGAATTGCAACGGGACGCAACATGTTCCATTTTGGAACTAGTTCAAAAAGAGGGAAACCGAATGGTTCGCCGCTCTGTAGAAATATACAAT
>JAFSPC010000089.1 GCA_017443075.1 Paludibacteraceae bacterium | reverse complement strand
CCGCTCTTCTCCATCGCAGGTATTTTGCTTTTCACTACGCCGGACTGGGGGTACACCGCCAAACTTGTCTGGGCGTACGTCACCTATATCCTCATGATGACCGTCTATACGGGCATCAACGTGCCCTATGGAGCAATGCTGGGTGTGATGACGGAAGACTCACAAGAGAAAACGGTCTATTCGTCCTTCCGTATGTTCTTTGCTTACGGCGGATCGTTTCTCGCGCTGTTCCTCTGGGAACCACTCTGCAATGCCTTAGGCGGTTACAACTCGCCGCAAGGCTGGTTCTGGGCGATGGTGGTCATTGCGTCTGCCTGCTTCGTGCTCTTCATCTGTTGTTTTGCGCTCACACGTGAAGAACTGAAAACAGTCTCTACCGTCTCTATCGGTTCGGACTTCAAAGCCCTGCTGAGCAACAAACCCTGGTGGATACTCATCGGTGCAGCCCTTTGCTTTAATCTCTTCTGTACCGTCCGCGGTGCTACAGTAGCGTACTATTTCGCCGACATCATACCTGCCGGAGCGCAACTGGCTATCGGTCAATGGTCGTTCGTGTTTTATGCCGGCTTGTTCCTTGCTGTAGGCGAGGTCTCTAATATGATAGGTGTCGCACTCTGCGTGCCTATCGCGGCGCGCTTTGGTAAGAAAACGACGTTCATCACAGTCAATATCGGTCTCTGCATCCTGTCCGTGCTGTTCTTCTTTATTCCTGTCTCGCAGACGGGCTTTTGGCTCATGCTCATCGCCCAAGTGCTCATCTCCATGCTCACGGGAGTCATGTCCCCGCTCGTATGGTCGATGTACGCCGATGTAAGTGATTATGCGGAACAGAAATACAAAACAGCTTCTACGGGGCTTATCTTCTCCTCGTCCTCCATGGCGCAGAAGTTCGGCGGTGCTATAGGCGGTTCGGCGGCTCTATGGCTGCTGGCAGGTTTCGGTTACATCACCGATCCCGCGCTCACAGCGGCAGCTGATTTCGCCGGGCAGCCCTCTGCTGCGCTCCTGTGTCTCAGATGCCTGATGTCGTTCATCCCGGCTGCCGTCAGCCTGATAGCTATATTTGTCGTGTCATTCTATCCCCTCACCACCGAACGAATGCGCGAGATTGATCAGCAATTGCAAATACAACGCGCCCATGACTCCAACTGATTTGCGTCGATCGGCGCAACAACTGCTTGAGCAGAACATACTGCCCTATTGGTGGCAGCAGATGCGTGACCCTGTAGGCGGCTTCTATGGCCGCCGCGATGGTTGTAATCGCCTGCATGCCGATGCCGAACGCGGAGCGGTGATGAATGCGCGGCTGCTTTGGGCATTCTCGGCCGCTTATCGCGTGCTGCGCAAGTCTGAGTATTTGCAGGCAGCGGATTGGGCAAAGCGATATATACAGGCACATTTTCTTGACCCTGAATTTGGCGGTTGTTACTGGTCAGTCATGGCGGACGGCAAACCATTGGATACCAAGAAGCAGACCTATGCCCAAGGATTCATGCTTTACGCCTTTTCCGAGTACGCACGTGCCACAGGCGACAAGCAAGCTCTGCAGCAAGCCATACAATTCTATGATGTAATTGAACGGTATGCCTGCCAATTCGCTGAAATATCAGATAATACTGCCGCAGTACATCCTCTCGGTTATGTCGAAGCTCTGACGCGTGATTGGCAACCGACTGCTGATATGCGGCTTAGTGACAAAGATGAAAATGCCGTATTCACCATGAATACCCATCTGCATCTACTTGAGCCTTATACCAATCTATATCGCGTTTGGCACGATGAACAGTTGCGCTGGCGCTTGCTCGACTTGTTAGGTATCTTCATCAACCGCCTCTATAATCCCGTAACCCACCACGTCGATTGTTACTTTGATGCCAACTGGCAAAGCAAGCGCGATATAGTCAGTTACGGGCACGATATAGAGGCGGCATGGCTGATGAACGAGGCACTTCGTGTTTTAGCCGAACAATCAGCCGTCAGCAATCAGTCATCAACCGTCACTCATCAGCAATCAGTGATTCAAAACATTGCTGTCGCATCGCTTGAAGGCTTGCATACAGATGGCTCATTGGTGCATGAGAGCGCCGATTTCTCGCGGCAATGGTGGGTTGAATGCGAAGCGGTGATTGGCTATATTGACCAGTGGCAGATTACCGGTGACTCAGTGTGGCTCAATCGGGCAGAGGCAGTGTACCGATATAGTATAGAGCACCTTATTGATCAAGCTAACGGTGAGTGGTTCTGGGCAATTCTGCCTGATGGATCAGTTGATCGGCAGAACGACAAGGCCGGATTCTGGAAATGCCCCTATCATAACACACGTATGTGTATCGAACTCATTGAACGACTGCAGCCATTAAGATAGGTGTTTCCTCAACCTAACCCGCTTCTACCTCCTATTAAAGTCCGATTGAACTCGTCGTTTTTAGTAAAATAATGCGTGTGCCGCCCCACATGTCGCGTAAGTTCTATTTGGAACTTACGCGACATGTGGGTATAAAAGTAAGTAAAAATGTAAAAAAGATTGCAAATGTCATTTATTTTTTGTATCTTTGTATGGTTTTACGTATTGTTTGATTAGGTAATTACCGATTGAGCCTATTTGTACATACAAAATCAATACTATGAATACAATCAAAACCCATTCAATCAAGACCCCTTCTATCCTGCTGCTGTTGGCAGTGGTACTTGTAGTCGCAGGTTGTCGGCAGAGCAACCTTGCCGGTGAAGATGCGCAGATGCGCGTATATGTTGACCGCTTGATGGCGCAGATGACGCTTGAAGAAAAACTCGGGCAGCTTAACCTGCCTGTCACCGGCAGCATAGTGACCGGTGCCGCGCACGAGAGCAATGTGGCGGAAGATATTCGCGCAGGCAAGGTAGGAGGACTATTCAATCTGAAGGGAGCACAGGCTATCCGCGAGGTGCAACGTATAGCCGTGGAGGAGAGCAGGTTAGGTATCCCGCTGCTGTTTGGCATGGATGTGATACACGGCTACGAAACCGTGTTTCCCATCCCCTTGGCATTGGCGTGCTCGTGGGATATGTCGGCCATCGAACGTTCGGCGCAGATCGCAGCACGCGAGGCAGCGGCTGACGGCATCTGCTGGACGTTCTCGCCCATGGTGGATATCTGTCACGACGGCCGCTGGGGGCGCATCAGCGAAGGTAGCGGCGAAGATCCGTATCTTGGTAGCCGTATTGCCGAAGCAATGGTGCGCGGCTATCAAGGTGCTTCGCTTGCCGACTCGGCTACGATAATGGCGTGCGTCAAGCATTTTGCGTTGTATGGACTGGTGGAGGCCGGGCGCGAATATAACAATGTCTATCCCGACGACTATCATGCCTTCAACGAATATATGCAGCCCTACAAAGCGGCTATCGATGCCGGCGCAGGATCGGTGATGGCGGCATTCAACACCGTGCATGGGGTGCCGAGTATGGGTAATCGCTGGTTGCTGACCGACCTGCTGCGCGAGCAGTGGGGGTTTGATGGTTTTGTGGTGTCGGATTATACGAGTGTACAGCACATGATGGATAACGGCGTGTGTGCCACTTTGGAGCAGAGTGCCATCCAGTGTCTGGAGGCAGGATTGGATATGGATATGGTGTCGAATGGCTTGGTATCACTTGCCGATGCCGTGCGTGGTGGACGTTGTAGCATGGCTGACGTGGATGCCGCCTGCCGGAGAATATTGGAGGCGAAATACAAGTTAGGACTATTCGACGACCCTTATCGCTATTGCGATACCACCCTGCCTGAGCAGGTGCTGCTAAGCGATGCACACCGCGCCGAAGTGCGCAGAACGGCAGGAGAGAGTATGGTGCTGCTGAAGAATGCCGACAACCTGCTTCCCTTGCAGAAGAAAGGTACGATAGCACTTATCGGCCCACTTGCCGACACGCGTGCCAATATGTCTGGCACATGGGCGGTGGCGGCTGTGCCGGAGCGATATAAGACCTTGCGCGAGGGGCTGACCGATGCCCTGCGCGGAACGGATGCCAAACTGCTATATGCCAAAGGGGCTAACCTGATGTACGATGCCGGGCAGGAGGGCATAGCCACGATGTTCGGTCGCGAGATGCGTGATGCGCGTAGTGCAGAAACGATGCGTGCCGAAGCTTTGGCTATCGCTCGTAAGGCGGATGTGATTATAGCTGCTATGGGAGAAGCCAGCGAGATGAGCGGTGAGTGCGCCTCACGTGTGGACATAGCGATGCCCGACGCTCAACGCGACCTGCTACAGCAACTTGCACAACTTGGCAAACCTATTGTGCTGGTGCATTTTGCAGGGCGCCCCACCGTGCTGAACTGGGAGACAGAGCATCTGCCGGCTATATTGGAGAGTTGGTTCTGCGGCAGTGAGAGTGCGGATGCCATAGCCGATGTGCTGTTCGGCGATGTTAATCCTTCCGGCAAACTGGTGGTACAGTTGCCGCGTCACGTGGGGCAATATCCCTTCTCCTACCGTCAGATGCGCACCTCGCGGCCGAACATGGGGGGCGACTTTGGCAAGTACAGCACCTGTTATGCGGATGTCAGTAGCAAGCCACTCTATCCGTTCGGCTACGGACTGAGTTATACGCAATTCAAGTACAGTAACTTCTACTTGTCGGATAGCATCATGCCGATAGATGGCAAGGTTGATGTGCATGTTACCATAACCAACACCGGCAGCCGTACCGGTGCGGAGGTCGTGCAATTGTCTATAGGCGATCGCGTAGCTAATGGCGTGCGGCCGTACAAGGAACTGCGCGGCTTTGAGCGCGTGACGCTTGCTGCCGGTGAGAGCCGTGACGTGGTGTTTACCCTCGATGCCGATAGAATGGGGTATTTCGATCCCTATAACCTTCGGTGGACGCTTGAACCCGGCGAGATAGAGGTAATGGTTGGCAGCAACAGCCGCGAT
>JAFSPC010000009.1 GCA_017443075.1 Paludibacteraceae bacterium | reverse complement strand
CTTTGAGGCCTCTGTGTCAATCGCCCTTAGCAGGTGCAACGAATCAACTGAGTGAATCAAGTAGGGGCGCAATCGTAGCAGGTCGCGTACCTTATTAGTCTGCAGATGACCGATGAAATGCCAGCGGATATCTTTGGGCAGTATTTCTTGTTTGTTGCGTAGCTCTTGTACGCGGCTCTCGCCGAAATCTCTGCACCCCTCGGCATACACCTCGCCGGTCTGCTCGGCGGTATGGTATTTGCTGACGGCCACCAGTTGCACTTCGGTTGGCAGCGTTTGTCGTATGTCTTGCCAGTGGTTCATTATTCAGTCAGTAGCGCTTTGATTTGTGTAGCATCGGTAATGCCGGATGGGAATGCTTGGTACGATCCCGACCATATCATCACCGGTACTGTAGGATTGTTTTCTATCACGTGGTCTAACATGTCATTATCGTTGGCTTTCAGCAGCCATTGTGGTTGCAGTGTGAATACGACATCGCCGAATCCTCGTTTGTTCACGGTGTTCGCGAGCGCCACGCTGCCTAATGCTTCTGTGAACGGGAAAGCGGCAGCCACGCCCTCAAAGTCCATCAGGAACGCCGCTACCTGCTGCTGCAACTGCGGTAGGGAGAGGTGTTTTTGTTCGATCAGTGTGCGGTTGAGATACAGCGATTGTCCATATCCCCCGTCAACCCATCGTTCGGTGCCGTACAGTGCCATCAGGTAGGTGCCTGTGAGCGCCGCTGCACGATCGACATTGAAGTATTGCGCAGGCAGTCGTGCGGCATCCAGTGCGGCGATGTTCTGCCCCAACAGCGGACGCCCCATCACCACTACACGCAGATGTTGCACGCCTACAATGCGCGCCAGCTGGTCGATGAGATACCCTAAATCTTGATTCAGCCATAGGTACATATCTTCCTGCTCGGCCGTGCAGAGCTGGTCGCTGGTGGCTAACGGGCTGCATACGGTCAGTTGCAGACACAGCAAGTCGGGGATGTTGTCCTCGCCTAAATGTGCTTGCTTCTGCAATGCCAGAGCCGACTCGATGACCATCGTGTTGGCCATCGGTGTGTGTAGCAATTGTTCGCCGGCTGTGTATGCGAAGCTCTTCTTGCGCTCCTGTTCAGTGGGCGCGCTATACAGGTCGATATCCAGTCGCGGCGTCCATGTGCGTGCTAACAGCTCGTCGCGCCGCGTGCTTGTGTTCCATGCGGATAGGGCTTGTGGGAGTGTTTCGCCGTAGTACGAGGTGCTTGCCCATTGCGCAGTGTGCCCGTCTATCCAGCAGCAGCCGTCCGCGCCGTGTCCCGCCATCAGAACCGAGGTGTTGGCATCCAGGCCCAAGGCGTAGATATGTGCCCGCTCGCCATAGCGCACACGCAGTTCATCGCCAATGGTGGCGGCAAGCAGGTTACGTGGCGAGATCGTGGCTGTGCAGCCTATACCTTGCTCGCTCTTGTCCTCCAATATGCTATGTGACCTGCGGTCCGACCGAAGAAAATACGTGTCCGCCGCTATGCCGTGCTCCGAGGGCGTGGTGCCTGTCATGAGCGTGGCTACACTCTCGCCGCCGCCATACACGATGTGGGGAAAACGGACGGTGGTATGGTACGCCTCTTCGGATAAGGTACGTAGTCCGCCTTGCTGCCAATACGGACGTAACTGGTCCAAGGGCTGCTGACGCATGCCGTCAACAACCACGGCCACCGTCAACCGGGGCGCAGCCGATGAGCAGACGCTGAGCAGCAAAGATATTATCGCCAAAGATAGATGATGCGTGCGCATAGATGAATTGTGGGAATAATCAGCAGGTACGGTCCGTAGCCTACCAATGGATGAATAGAAAAGAAGGTGAGGAACGTTACCAGCACCAGTAGCAGTGCATACAGGCCGTATAGCATATAGTCTGCCCATCTGGTGCGCTTGCCGCGTCGGCGGTCATACACAGATAGCAGGGCTAACGCTACAAACAGCATCGCTAAGCCGAAGTACCAGGTCTTGTACCAAGGCAGACGCTCTATAGCAAAGGGCTGTATGCGGCTGTTTTCCACCAAGGGCGTGCCATCGGCAAACGTGGCTGACTGGATAAAATACATCAGTTCCTCAGGCAGAAACAGACGCTGCTCGCCATGCATGGGCTTGTCGGCTTTTGGTCCGAACAGCAGATTGATGCCAAAGTCGCCCCATGAGCCTCGGGGCGTGTAATGCCGGATAAACTGCCGGTAGGTCTGTCCCTCTGCGCCTGTGTACGTGGAATGAACAGCCTCCTGACTGCTGCCGTCGGCAGACAGGGCGTCCATCAGCAGGTGGTACGGGCGCGTGGCACAATTGTCGAATACGAAGTTATATAGGTACACCCTGTTCTCCGGATAGTAGTTGATCAGCAGTGCACGGTAGATGGCATCGCGCTGCGCGGCGGACAGATGCAGTTGCTGGATGTTCACTTCGCGCTTGAGGTGCGTGTAACTTGTTATGAACCATCTGGCATCCTCTTTGCCTAACTGATAGTACGTCTCGCCACGGACAAAACGCCAATAGAAATGCGAACTGCTGAAGTCAAAGATGCCGTAGTTATATACTTCTGCTATGCCTAACTCGCTATCGATCACCATTAGCGCCGTGTGTCCGTAGCGCTCATACAACGCCTTACCAGGGCTGCATGTCAGTAGATATATCGTAGCCTCGTCGCTTAGCAGGCGGGCGGTAGCCGCCGACTGCTCGCGTGGGGCTTGTGCCATGGCTATAGGCGGCATGCAGCAGGCCAGCAGTAGGCAACATAGCAGGTAATATGTGCGTGCGCGTGAGAGCATTACTTACATCGTCTCAGCAATCAGGTTGGGCAGAAACGTAGCCATCGTACCTAACAGGTAGCCGCATACCACTTGCAGGGGCGTGTGTGACTCGTCATATACTCTCGCCCACATCAGCAGCAGGGCGGCTACCGAGCAACCGGTCAGCCCCCATGTGGCGCTTATGCCTGTTGCAAGGCTGAAACTCATCATGCCGCCAAACAGGCCGCCCAAGGCTGTCAGGTGAGCACTGATCTTCCAACGCCTGTTGATGAGCAGTACCAACAATAGCACAACCGTCGCGCCTGAGGCTGTCAGCACAATAAACCGGGGCAGGTGCATCACTTCCGAGCAGAAGTATGCCCAAAAGCCATAGCACACAATCGAATAGATGTAAGGCATCGTACGCTGCTTGGCGTCGCGGATATAGATGTCGGTCAGGTTGCCGCGGCGGATCATCACCAGAATAACCGACAACGGCAGCAGACAGGTGAACAGCAACGTGCCGCCTACACCTATCCATATAAGCGGGGCAGGGTAGGTGATGAATGACCGGAGCGCTAAAAAATAAATCAGCATTCCGTACGTAGGTACAAACATCGGATACAGAACGGCTGAAATAGTGCGGGCGATATGATAGAGCGTGTTGTTCATTCTTCTTTTATCTTTGTGCGCAATAGTCTTTTCTCTCTTTGAGCGCAGAGGTCTGTTATTACATTTGTTTGCGCAGGCGCGCAATCGTCTTGCCTAACTGCTGGCGGTACTTGCTTACCGTACGCCGCGCAATAGGGTAACCTGCTGCACGCATGGCTACCACCAGTTCGTCGTCGTTCATCGGGTGGGACTTGTCTTCGCGGTCAATGATCTCACGCAGGGCTTGCTTGATCTCGCGGGTAGACACTTCATCACCCTCCACGTTCGCCAGACCTTCTGAGAAGAAGTGCTTGAGCGGGTATATACCAAACTCTGTTTGCACGTACTTCGAGTTGCTGACGCGCGATATGGTGGACACGTCGTAGCCCGTCTTGTCCGCTATGTCCTGCAGGATCATCGGCTTGAGCGCGGCATCATCCCCCTCGTAGAAGAAGTCTTTCTGCGCCTCGATGATTGCCATCATCGTGCGGGTCAGGGTCTCATTGCGCTGCTTGATGGCGTCGATGAACCATTTGGCACTGTCTATCTTTGACTTGACGAACTGCACTGTTTCTTTTTCCGCGTCTGTCAGGTTGTGCTTGCGGCTCGCGTAGTCCTTCATCATCTGCTGGTAGTCGGTGCTCACATGCAG
>JAFSPC010000088.1 GCA_017443075.1 Paludibacteraceae bacterium | reverse complement strand
TGACTGCGTGTTGGTTACTTTTATGCTACACGGACTTTCACTGATTAGCACGGAGCAGAGTATTCTCAGTATTCCGTGGGGTTCCGTGTACCTCCGTGTTCGTTACTTCGTGTTGTTTACCGCTGCGCGGTGTTGTTTACTGCGTGTTGGTTACCGCTACGCGGTGTTTGTTACTGCGTGTTAACAGCCGTTAGGCTAAACAACAGCGAAGCTTAATAACAGCCGTTAGGCTCATCAACACGAAGTTATCAACAGCGAAGCTTAATAACAGCCGCAGGCTCATCAACACGCAGTCATATTATTTGTTCTTGATCAAGTAGATCATTGTCGGGTAGTGGTCGCCGTAGCCGTTTTGCCATACCCCGGCTTTGTGCGTACGCAGCGGCCCGCCTTTGTCTTTGCCCTCTTGTACGGTTAAGAAGGGTTTGTTGAACACCTCGGATTTCCAGTACGTCCATTGTGTGCGTTCGTGCGGTGCGTTGAGCAACGGCTCGCTGATGATGATCTGGTCGAACAGATCCCATGCGCCGTTATACATGAGCGTACCTATCCCCCGCTCCAGATGCAGCCACATCGTGTTGTAGAACCCTTGTTCGGTGACCTGCTCACGTTTCATACGTGCCTCTAAGATCTCGGCGCACGAGTGGTTGAACGGGTCGTCGTTGAGGTCCCCCATGATGATGACTTTGGCTCTTGGGTCCTTCAGGTACAACGAGTCGCAAATATGCCTGCAAAGCATTGCTGCAGTGTCGCGTGTAGCGCGCGAAGATTCCTCGCCGCCATAACGTGATGGCCAGTGGTTGACGATGAGGTGCAGTTTGTCGCGCACGAGAGCACCGCTCTCATCCTTCAGATAGCCGGATAACAGTAGTTGAAAGCGGCTGCGCACCTTACCACCATCGGCATAGTGTGCCTTGAGCGTATAGGGTATAGGTTTGCCTGAGGGTACGAAGTACCTCGGGTCGTACAGGTAGCCGACATCCACGCCGCGGCGGTCCGGACCCTCCAGCAGGATGGGGATATATTTGCGCCCCGTCTGGTTCTCAATCTCGTTGGCAAGGTCTTGCAGGCATCGGATGTTCTCTACCTCACAGACGCCGATGATCGACGCCCCCAGCGGCGTCTTATCTAATCCGAACTGCGAGATGGCGTATGCCATGTTCTTGAGTTTGGCGCGGTACTTCAAGCCGGTCCAATGCATTCCGCCGGTAGGTAGATACTCATAGTCGTTCTTATGAATGGTATCGCCATTGTTGAGTACGTAGAAATCGTGAATGGTGTCAAACAGGTTCTCGAGGTTATAGAACGCGACGCAGCGGACAACGTAGTCCTGAGCACCTGACTCACTGGTATTCTTCTGCGCATGCAGAGGCATACTGAACATAGCCATACAAGCTATTACAAGGGGTAAAAAGGTGTTCTTCATATATCGTATTTTTTAGAATATCGTATTCTGGATAGTATAGAATACATCTTTTTGTTAAAAAAAACATACAAAGTTACGATTTTTTTTGCAAATATGCAAATTTTTTTGTAACTTTGCACAAAATAATTCACAAAATTTTCATTATTATGTCTTCAGTCAATAAAGTTATCCTAATTGGCAACGTTGGTTCTGACCCTGAAGTCCGTTATTTGGACCGCGGGGTGGCAATTGCCAACTTTAATCTGGCTACGACAGAGCGCGGCTATACAATGCAGAACGGAACGCAGGTTCCGGACAAGACAGACTGGCATGCAATCGTGCTATGGCGTAATCTGGCAGAGTGGGCAGAGCGGAACATTCGTAAAGGGATGAAACTGTATGTGGAAGGTAAGCTGCAGACGCGCACTTGGGAAAAAGATGGTCAGCGCCGCAGCAAGACTGAGGTGATAGCTGAGAATATCCAGATCCTGTACCGTCCACAAGAATACCAGCAACGCAACGATGCTACACAGGAAGAAGACGGAGGATTTGAGAATATCGACAACACTCAGGAAGAACCGATTATCTTCTAAGCGAGACGTACTCATTACTCTTGTTAGCAAACAGGCTCTCGATCGAGAGCCTGTTTTGTGTTTGTTATGGCTTCGCCATGTTGATAACTGCGTGTTGTTGAGCCTGACGGCTGTTATTAAGCTTCGCTGTTGATAACTGCGTGTTGTTTAGCCTGCGGCTGTTATTAAGCTTCGCTGTTGATAACTGCGTGTTGGTTAGCCTAACGGCTGTTATTAAGCTTCGCTGTTGTTTAGCCTGACGGCTGTTAACACGCAGTCACAAACACCGCGTAGCGGTAACCAACACGCAGTAACCAACACCGCGTAGCGGTAATCAACACGCAGTAATCAACAGGCTGTGGCTGTTAGAATTTATACGATGCGCCCAGCAGGAAATTGATACCCGGATTGGTGTAGCCGTAGTAATATACGTTGTGGCGATGGAGGATGTTGTTCAGTTCGAGGAAGACGCTTAGCCACTTGTTGTACTCGTAGGTGCAACCCAGATTCAGTTCGATGGTGGGTATATGTTTGCCAATGCTGTATTCGCGCGTGTGTGCAGCCGGGTCGGTGGTATATGCCGACGGATCGATGACCTGCTTGAACATCAGCGCCTGGCGTGCACCGGTGAAGTAGTTGTGCGAGTACAACGTCCAATGGCGGTTGATGCGTGCATCAATGTTCACTCGCAGATCCCATCGCGGGCGGTCGAGCATCTTGTATGTGCCGTCAGGGTTCTTGACGGCAGCCTCGAACGAGGCTATCTCAGCCGCCTTGCCTTTGGATGCACTCGGCACCTCAATGCTGTCCATGCTGCCCGTATAGTAGCCACCGGCGATGAGTACGTGCACTATATCCTGGTAGTGCCACGTTATCTCAGCACCAATCTTCCACCGCTGCAGGTGCGAATAGACATATTCGCCATAGACAGGATCATCTGTTGCACCCAAGGCATCGCGGAATTGCCTTGCCTCCCAATAGTACGGGTTGCAGGTAGAGAATTGGTTCTTCTTGAGTTCGTAGCGTGCATGCAGGTCGATAAGCAGGTTAGCCTGCGGGCGGATCTTCAATCCGAGTTGGGCTTGTACAGGTATATATGCAGCTACGTGGTGAGAAACGACCCCCGGACGGTAGTGGCGGTAGGGATAGAGGTTGCTATACCCCTGCATAGAGCCTTCGCCCAATGAGCCGGATGCTTCGCCATAGATAGCCAGCCAGTTGCGCGTGATGTCGTATTCTATGCGCACGTTAGGCGAAGGGGCAAACGTGATATCTTTGTTGCCACTCATGAGTTGGCCACGACCTATATTCATGTCCAAGTTCACGCCAATATGCGCATGAAAGCGGTTGTGATCGTAGGCATAGAACGGTTCAATACGTATAGCGTGCCGGGCGTTGTAGAGTGAGTCGGGGATTGTGTTGTCGTTCACGTTCATGAAGAAGTCTGACACTCTGAGGTTGACGCCTGCGCGGTGCTCGCCCCCACTCCATTGCAGGTTGCCGATGGTACGAATCTGGTGCTCGGTAACGTTGGTGCCGTGCATAAATGCCGAATAGCCGGTCTGCAACCGGTAGCTCACGCTGCCGCGACCGATAGACCGGATGCCGATACGCGTATTGATGGCCCACAATGCCAGTTTATCCTCAGCCTTCAGTTGCGAAGGCTTGCTGATATGGATCATGCCTGTCGAATCGACATAGCGTCCGCTCATGGTGTAGTATTGGTTTTCGGCATCTGCACCGAAGTACAGTGCTGCTGCACGGAACGATTTGGTTATATCCAAGCCGAAGGTAGTTCGCTCTACGGTGTATCTACCCCACGCTGCGCGATGGTGGGCGTAAGCATCAAGGGCAATCTTGCTCTTATTATCCTCAATACGATATCCGAAGTCAAACGCGGTGTTGGTGTGGCCGAGTCCGCCACTGACATAGCCATGCAGCGGCTTGGGCTGATTCCATGTGGTGAGCGAGCAGCCCAGCGGGTTGATGTTGAATGCCGGCGCAAGCGATTGACTGTATGTAGAATATGTAACCTCAACAGGCTCAAAATCCTGTTGCACAATCACGGGCTTGACGCTGACTATACCTGCACTGCTGATGATGGGTTGGAAGTCGCGCTCAACAGTTACATTCCTGTTCAGAATAGTATCTTGAGCCGCCAATGCAGCAGGGAGCATCAGCATCATCAATAGAATATGCTTGTATCTGTTCATAACTCAGTTCGGTTTTGGTATCAGTTTTCGTTCTGCTCTGTTGAATCATTGCTGTCGTGTTCGGCGGCTTGTTGTTCAGCAATAGCGTTGAGTCGCGCGGCAATGATGGCCTGTATATCATCGTTGGCCCGGTAGTTGGCTTGCAGTGCGAGCAGGTACTGTTGTGCCTGATAGGTATCTTCGCGTTTGAGGCTGATGTCAGCCAGCAGTATCATCGCTTTGGCGAGCCAGTACTGGTGCTGGGTGTTCATCTGCGCAAACGCCATCACCTCTTGTTCCGCATTATCCAGTGCCCCCATGTTGAAGTACGCTTGTGCCAGCAGGTACTTGCTTTCGGCGCCGATAGCGGTTACCGTCTCTTTCGCCAGCGGTGTCAAATCCACTACAGCCAAGCCGTTGTTGCCTGCAGCCAGATACGCCTTGGCACGGCAGTACAATGCCTCTTGGCGTATATCTTCTGGCAGGTTATCTGTCGACAGCATATCGGTGGCAATCTGTTGTACGGTTGTTTGGTCGTTTGTGTTAGCAGCGCAACGCAGTATGCCGAGTTGTGCTGTGCGTCGGTTAGCCTCGGTTGAGGCTACGTCCAGCAGATGTCGGAAATGCTGTGCTGCGGCATCATAGTCGCGCTTGTCGTAGTTCAGTCCGGCCGCGCGCAGACATGCTTCTTCCATATATGCGTTACCGGTGAGTGTGGTCAGCGCCTCGTACTCGGCGAGTGCCTCTTGCATCTGCCCGAGGCGGTAGTAGCTATCGGCCGCATAGTAGTGTGCATTGGTGCAATAACGTCCGCCGTTGCAGTAGCGCGTGAGGTAGGTAGCCAAGCCAGCCGCCGCCTCGCGGTAGTTGCCGAGCATATATTGCAGTTCGGCAGTAACATAGGTGAGCGAGTCTTCTGCAGTGGTGACACGCATCTGCGTCTTGCTGATCTTCTTGGTGTATGCCAGATATTCGCTGATGTTGTTGGTTGCCACATACACCTGCTCTAAGCCATCGAGTGCGGCGTATGCCTCTTCGGTGCCGGGGTAATCATTGATGGTGCGTTTGAAGGCGCGTATGGCGTCGTCGTATTGCTTGAGGTTGCGGTGAATCATGCCTTGCTCAAGCGAGGCTTTGCGCGCCATGTTGGAGTTAGGGTAATTGCTTAGCAAGCGGTCGTATGCCATGATGGCAGACTCGTCTTGGTTGTTTTCGATATACGCGCGTGCCATCTCATATAAGGCATCATCCGCGTAATCGGATTGCGGGTACGTGGTTACGAGACTGAGCATTTTCTCCGCCTTGTTGACATACTCATGCTTCAATCCGTAGGCATAGCCTGCCTGGAAGGTGGCATAATCCGCCCCTGTAGCCTTCAGATCTATCACTTGCTGATAGGTGCGTATGGCATCGTCGAATCGCCGTGCGTTGAACCGGCAGTCGCCGATTCTGTTCAGTGCATCTGCATAGGTGGGCTGGGTGTTATCCGACAGGTTGATAAAGTCGGTGAGCGTGGCTTCCGCCTGCACGTACATTCGCTGTTGGAAGAAGGTGTAGCCCTTCAGGTACATAGCTTGCACTCGGTTAGGCGACTGCTGCCAGCCTTGTTGCTGTTCGGCCTCAGTGAGGTACTGTTCGGCTTGCTTGTACTGGCGTGTGCGGTAGGCGCACTCAGCCAGCAGGTAGCATGCCTCGGCATTCCATGCATCATAGGCCTTGGGTTGGCGTAGTATCTCCTGCAAGAACTGTTGTGCCTTTTGTATGTTGCCTTGCCGGAAGGCATCGGCTCCCAATTGGTAGCGCAGGTACTGCTTGGTTTGTTCAATCTTCGGGTCGGTGATGTCGATAAGTTGCATCGCCTCGTAGGCCGCCTGGTAGTTCTTTGAGCGCAGGAATGCATCGGATAGCAGCGAACGGATAGTGGTCGTATGCTGAGATTGGGGGTATTGGCGCAGAAAATCGGTGAACGCCGTTACGCTCTCGCCCAATGCAGACGAGCTCTGATAGGTGCACAACGCATAGTTGTACATTGCTTCCTCGGTCAGTTTGGGCGACAAATGGTAACGTACGGCAGCTGCATAATTGAGTTTACCTTGTTCTATATTGCCCGTGCGCGTGTATGCATGCCCGAGGTGTAGTGCTGTTGATTCGGATATAGTGTCGTTGAGGGGTTTCACCTGTTTGAGGTAGGTGACAGCCTGCTGGTATTGTGCTGTCTGATAGTACGACATACCTAACAGGTACAGGTCGTTACGCAGCAGTTCTTTCTTCTGCTCGCGAAAACTCTTCTCGTATGCCACCAGATGTGGTATGGCTTGCGCATACTCGCCCCGTTGGTATTGCAGTTCGCCTAATATGCGCTCTACCTCACCATTGTAGGGGTTATCAGGGTTTGCGTCCACGATATACGCTGCGCGCTGCTCTACCTCTTCAAGATTGCCTTGCGAGTAATATATCTGGATGATGTAGTATGGTACGATATCGCTGTACTGCGCCGTATGTTCGATAGCAAGAAACTCGGGCAACGCCTTGTCGTAGTCGCCTAACTTGTACAGGGCAAAAGCGTAGTAGTAGCGCGAAGCCAAGGTGTATGGCGTTTCTTTTTGGCGTAGTGCAGAGAAGAACGTTAGCGACTTCTGGTACTCGCCCATCATCAGATACGCATACCCCCGATAAAACTGGTACTCGGGCTGCTGGTCGCGCCCGAGGCGAGTAAGCTTGACATCCTCAAAATTCTTCAACGCCTGTTTGTACTTCTTGTTTTCTACCTGTGTGATACCAATCATCATCTTTACCTCATCGGCATAGGTGGTGTAGGGGTATCGCTTGAGGTAGTTCTGCAAGGCTTGCGTTGCGCCTTTGTCACGTTGCTCGTATTGTTGCCTGGCAGCAACGTAGCCGTCCTCCATGTCATTGCTATGGACGGCTACGCTGCAAAACAACGCAAAGAGCAGTAATAGTTTCTTGCTCATAATAAGCTATCTTTTGTCAATAATCTATTGCAGTCCTTTCGGGTTGCAGACAAGTAATCTATAGCAGCCAATCTTGGCGGCTACCATTTAGCGGCGGCGGTTGCGCAGTTTCTTCTGCTTATTCTTGTTGATACCCAGTATGACGAAGAACACGATCAGCAGTACAATCACTACGCCCACGATCATCATCAGGTTGCTGCCACCGAGGTTATCGCCTTTGACACGGTTCCACATGTCAAGCATGGCCGCGGTCTTTGTATCGCAGTCGTGCATCAGTGCGCAACGGTCGATGACGCTCTTGTCGGGATAGAGCACTTGGTTGGCATGAACGGCAGTAGCCTCGGGGCCAAAGAAATAGGTGAGGTCCACCGTCTCGGCATTCTCTTCCGGCTGGTCTGCCCACGCCAAGATCTCCGGTGAAGAGATGACAGATACATAGCCAATTTCCTCCATATTCAAGATAGCGTTTTCCGGCATACAGAGGTAGTTGATGAAGTACGAAGCCGCTTTGACGTTCTGTGCGTACTTAGGAATGCACCATCCGTCGAACCATACATTCGAGCCTTCTTCGGGTACGAGGTACTTGAGTTCAACGCCCACCTCGGCAGCCTCATCGATAGCCCATTGTGCATCGCCCGACCAACTCAGGTTCAACCACGATTTGCCTTTCGCCATTTCCTCCTTGCCAAAGTCAACTTCCCAGCCGGCAATGTTGCCTTTTGCCTCGCGCAGGAACTCCTCGACGCGTGCGATGCGCTCTTCGGTAACGCGGCCTACGAGGTCGGCGCGCGTCACTTCGCCGCGGGCAATCTCGTCCTTATACGCATAGAGCACAACCACCGAATAGACATCACGGAAAGCATCTTTCATGAATATGCGGTCCTTGAATTTCGGATTCAGCAAGCCGCCCAAAGAACGTATCTCGGCAGCATCCACGAACTTAGGGTTGTACAGCAGACCTGTTGTACCCCACATGTAGCCCACGGTATAATCAGATGCGAGCATGTCGTCCATCTCTTCTTCGCTAACCATCTGCTGGAACATTTGTTGTGCAAACGGTGCCACAAGTTTGGTATAATCAGGCAGAGAGCCGAAGTTCTTGTTGATAGGTTGCAGCAAACCGCGGCGTAACATTCGCTCAATGATGTATTCAGAGGGGCAGATAACGTCGTAGTCCTCGTGCCCTATCTCAATCTCGGTGAGCATCGACTCGTTGATGTCGAATGTCTGATAGATGATCTCGACATCTTCGCCGGTCTGCTGTTTGTACCAAGCAGGGAATTTGTTGAGTACGTTGTCCATGTCGATATAGTCCGCCCAGTTGTACACCTTCAAGGTGTGTGCGCGGTCAGCGGCTTGGGTGAATACGGGGCACAGCAGCAAGGCTGCCATAACCAAGACAATCAAGGATTTAAGTTGTTTGTTCATTTCTTTTGTTTATTAAATTGTTTGTTTGAACGGATGTTCATAATGATGAGCAATACCAGTATCGTCATGAAGATAAGTGAGAACAAGGGTCTCAACTCGGGCGTCAGGCCTCCCTTACGTGCATCGGCATAGATGAATGTGGACAGTGTTTCCAGTCCGTTGGATCCTTTGGTAAAGAAGGTAACGCCGAAGTCATCTATACTGAGTGTGAGCGCGAGGATGAATCCGCTGATCATACCCGGTCGCAGTTCGGGCAGCAGCACTTTGCGCAGTGCCTGCATCGGTGTAGCGCCCAGGTCTAATGCCGCCTCGTACATGTTCGGGTTCATTTGCATGAGGCGCGGCATGACGCTGAGCACGACATACGGGGTGCAGAACACGACATGTGCGATGAGCACGGTGGCGAAGCCGCGACTGATGTTGAGGAAAACGAACAACAAGAACAGTGATATACCCGTCAGTATATCGGGGTTGATCATCGGGATTGAGTTGAGGAACGTGATACCTTTCCGAAGCCGTGCCTTCATGTTAAATAGTCCGATAGCAGCCAACGTGCCTAACAAGGTAGCGATCGTGGCAGCGCAGACGGCAATAACAAGTGTGAAGAAGATGGCTCGGTACAAGTTCGGGTCAACTCGCACTTGTGCGGTTGAGTCGTAGCCGGTGAACAGGTTCTCGTAGAGGTGGAACGTGAATCCGGTCCAATTGCCGAAGACCTTGCTCTGCGTAAACGAGAATATGAAGATCAGCACAATAGGTGCGTATAGCACAATCAGCAGCAGCCACAGATAGGTGTGTCCGGCAACCCGTTTGGCAGCCAATTGGCGTGAACGCTTGCGTGCCTCTTGCTGCGCTGTGGAAAGTTGTTGTGTCATAGCAAACCTCCTTTCTGCGTATCGTGGTCGTGCTCTTGGTCAAAGAAAGATGTGGCGGCAATAATAACGAGCATGATCAGCGACAGGGCTGCACCGTAGTTCCACATCGCTATACCTCCCTCGCCGAACGAGCGCTGAATGAGCGAACCGAACAGGGTAATCTTGTTGTGCGTGAGCAGTTCGGCAATGGCGAAAGTGGAAACAGTAGGCATAAACACCATCACGATACCCGAATAGATACCCGGTACACTCAGAGGCAGTACCACCTTTGTGAACACGTTCGCCTTGTTTGCCCCGAGATCTTGTGCCGCCTCAATGAGCGAACGATCCATCTTCTGCAAGGTGTTGTAAATGGGGTAGATCATGAACGGCAAATAATCGTAACACATACCGAACAACAATGCGCCTTCGCCGAGCGGCAAGCCGAACATGTTGAATAACTCAACTGTAGCGATGGTTCTGAGCAGGAAGTTGATCCACATCGGCAGGATGAACAGTAGCGCCATCACCTGCGGTGTCTTAAATTCCGCAGTAGCCATGATGTAAGCCGCCGGATAACCTAAGAGCAGGCAGATGACGGTGGTGATGAATGCTATCGCCATCGAGTAGATGAGCGTATTCACCGCCTCTGATGTGTGGAAGAACTTCACGAAGTTCATGATCGTAAAGTCTCCTGCCGGCGTGGTGAACGCGTAGTACAGAATCAGCAGCAGGGGCAGCACTACGAACAGTACCAAGAATAGTACGTACGGCCAAGCCCACGTCCGACGGGCGGACGCTATGTCAGCAAACTTTTTCATTACTCGGGATCATTTAATGGTTCCTGTCCAACTGCCCTCAGCCTGATATGTTCGGGCGCGATGGTTACACCAACTCGGTCGTGCTCATCCCACACATCGTTGGTGTTCACCTCTATATTGTCACCATTATCGGTGCGGATCGTCAGGTGGTAGTGGTTGCCTTTGTACAGGATGAACGCCACCTCACCGCTGAGCGTGCCTTCCTCCTCATAGTCATGCAACTCTACGTAGCGGAATGGAACGCAGACCTCCACCTTGTCGCCAACGGCATACGGGGCGAGTTGTTCGTCTGTAGCGTCCCACTCGGCACCCAGAAAATAGACCTTGCCGTTCTTAGCTATCTCGCCCTCAAAACTATTGTAGATATACCGGCTCTTCTTCATGATCTGTATATCTTCGGGCTTAACGAGCATACCGATCTCCGTGCCCGGCAGGAACTCGTGGTAATCTTGGATGAGGAACTCGTAGCCGTCGGGTGTCAGTGCACGCATCTCGTAGTGCACTCCCTTGAAGATACAGGTCTCAACCGTGCCGTACCATTTGGTGAACTTGCCTTTTGGTACGCGGTCCTCGTAGTCGAGGTCCTCCTCGCTTTGCGCCTTGCGGCCTTCGTCTTGCTTCTTCCAGATGTAAATGTCTTCCGGGCGAATGACCACATCCACAGGCACATTCTCGCCAAATCCTTCGTCGATGCAATCGAACACCTTGCCAACGAACTCGACTTTTTTGTCCTTGATCATCTTTCCGCTCAGGATGTTACTTTCGCCGATAAAGTCTGCTACGAAGCAGTTCTGCGGCTCGTTGTAGATGTCGGTAGGTGTGCCTATTTGTTGTATTTTACCCTCGCTCATGACCACCACTCGGTCGGAGAGCGTGAGTGCTTCCTCCTGATCGTGTGTGACGTAGATAAATGTGATGCCTAATTGTTTGTGCAGTTCTTTGAGCTCGATCTGTATGTCGTGTCGCATCTTCAGGTCGAGCGCGGACAATGGTTCATCCAAGAGTAGCACTTCGGGTTCATTGACGATGGCGCGTGCGATGGCGACGCGTTGCTGTTGTCCGCCGGAAAGGGTGTCTACCTCGCGGTCTTCATACCCGGTCAGGTTAGCCATTTTAAGGGCTGCTTTCACTTTCCTGACGATGGTCTCTTGTTCCATCTTCTTCATCTTCAGCCCGAATGCAACGTTGTCGAACACATTCAGATGTGGAAAGAGTGCGTACTTCTGGAACACGGTGTTGACCGGTCGTTTGTAGGGTGGTGTGCTGGTTACATCTTCCCCTTTGAGCAGTATGTCACCCGAACTTGCCACTTGGAAGCCGGCGATACAGCGCAGCAGAGTCGTTTTGCCGCAGCCCGAAGGCCCAAGGATGGTTACAAACTCGCCTTTCTTAACTTGAAGGCTTACATCGTTCAAGGCAAACTTGCCGTCTTCGAACTGTTTCGATACGTGGTTTACCTCAATGATAAAATCATTTGTCATTTCTGTTGTTAATCTCTTTAGCGAGGGGATAGTGGCTCTCGTAGGATGCCGCGTACCCTCTATGGTACGTGATAACGCATAAATTGGTAGTTATTAGTGGTAGCCAAACGTGGCTCCCGTGTTTGTAGTAGCCCGATGTGGCTACTGTATTCTGATGTAGCCCAAGGGGCTACGGCTTATTTGTTTCGCAGGGCGATGTTGTACGCCTCGCGGTAATAGGCGAAGAAATGTTTCCACTCAGCTTTCTCGGACAGTTTCCATGCTTTGCGTCGCACGATATCCTGTTCTTTTCCGCTCAGTCGCATGTAGCTATATACGGCATCCGCCACCTTGTTGACCACTTGCTCGTAGTTGGAGTCATTGCGTCGGATGACATACACGCCCTCCGCCAGCCCTTGGCTGCACTTGTTGTTCTCGCCCAGCGCCCACACGCCAAATCCTGAGAGGCTGGTGGTGATGGTAGGTACGTGGAAGGCGATGCTCTCCAGCGGCGTGTATCCCCACGGCTCGTAGTATGAGGGGAACACCGTCAGATCCATGCCGCACAAGAGGTGATAATACGTCTCGCCAAGCTCCGGGTCGAAGCCGTTGAGGTAGTACGGCACAAAGACAACCGACACTTTGCCCATCTGCAGGGTGGAGTGCTCAAGATATGGCACGAGTACGTACGCAATGACGCGCGGCGCGAAGACATCGCTGTTGACCTTGTCGCTAAGCATACGCATGGCGTCAACAAACACGTCTAAGCCCTTGTTTTTCCACTCATGCCGTCCGGCTATGCACAGCAAGAACGGCCGTTGACCGGCGACTACGGCATCTTTGCCATCTGCGTTCTGGCTACGCAGCAAGACTTCCTTCGATGCTTTGCGTTGTGCGGTGTACGCCTTGCCTACGGGTACAAAGTCCGGCTCGAAGCCGTTGGGAGTGACTATGTCCGGCTGCTTGTCTAACAGCTGTTTGCACTCGCGTGCTGTGAGGTCGCTGACTGTGGTGAAGCAGTCGGCAAAATGTGCAGCCTGCTTTTCGGCCGAATGCTTGCTGACCATGTTCAGTTCGTACGCCATCTGATCGCCGTTGTAGTAACTGAATTGGTCGTAGAGCGGCTTGTGGTTGCCGGCGATAGAGCGGCCGATGCTGGTGGCGTGTGTGGTGAAGAGGGTGCCAATCTTAGGACAATGGTCCTTGATATAGAACAGCGTGAACGCCGTCTGCCACTCGTTGGCATGGACGACAACGGGGCAACTCTCGGCATGCAGGTGGTGGTACAAGGATTCCATCACTTGTCCGGCAGCATAGCCGAAGAGGCAACTCTCGTCGTAGTCGCCATAAGCGGCATGACTCTGCACCTGAAACTTCTCCCAAGCCCAGCCGTAGATCGCATTCTTCTGCTCAAGCAGTCCTTCCCATCGCAGGAGAACGGCAATCGGGTTGCCGGGTATCTGCCACCTGCCGACGCGTGCGTTATGTATGCGTTGCCAATTGGGGAACAACGATTTGTCCTCAGCAAAATAGATATCGGAGTGCTCACCCCAGTCGGGCCCGAAGAACACCACTTTGTCGGGGTGCTCTTGCTGCATGGTAGCGGCACGTGTACTTAATACGGTGTAGATGCCGCCAACGTGGTTGCAGACCTCCCAACTCGTCTCAAAAATGTACTCTGGTTGTATCGGCTCGTGTGATTTTTTCATTGTTGTGTAAATGTGCTATGTTTTATGCAGCCAAGCATGGCTGCGGATGATGTTGCTGTGTGCAGCCAATTATGGCTGCAGGATAGACGATGGCTATTGTTGCATTATCATGCGCGCGACATCCGGGATGGCGTTGACCTGCTTGATTTTGCCCAGCAGTTGTTCGCTGATGGTGTTCAGCGGGTTGGTAACGAGCGGCATTACCCATGTGCCATCGGTGTCGCTCCAGTAGAGGCTGTTTTGCCCTGCGTCAAGCAACAGCGTGAAGGCGGGAATAGATGTTATCTGCTCGAGGTGGTCGCCATTGGCGTTCATGACGAACAGGCCATCCTCCAAGATAAGATAGACCTTCCGATTGAGCTGATCGACCTGCAGCGCCATCACCTGCTTGTCGCCCTGTATGCTCAGCGTGCGTTTGTCGTAGGTAACGCCGTTCAGTGTGCCGGTGCTGTCGTTAGCAAGCGTGATAACCGTGGGGTCACCCTCGTAGGGTTTGGCGGCTTCGTAGATGTCGCTATAGACACGCTGGCGCCACAGTTCGCCCGTAGCGGTCTGCATAACCAGCGCCGGTGCGTTGTTGTCCACCAATGTGAGTGTGCGGCTGTCGGTGCTTGTTTTGCCGCCCACGGTGATGGTCAGTCGGACTTCGGTTGTTCTGCCGTAGTTGGTGTAGTAGCCGACAACGCTGTCTGCAGTCAGGCTGCCTTTGGTGACGACGAACAACGTTTCGTCTACCTGCCATTGGTAGGTGACGGAGGTTTTAGATGGGTTGTATAGTGCCGCCTTGAGCGTCACTTGTTCGTACTGCGGCACGGTGTCCACCGATTGCGTCTTGCCAGCGGCAGCTGACCAGACAACGATAGAAGGCAGCGAATCCAGCACCTGCAAGGTGTGGGTGATGGTGCGGTTCTTGTTGGAGTCCGCCATCAGTTCGACGGTATATGTGCCGGCTTTAGTATAGATGTGCGTTGGGCTTTTGAGCGTGGATTGGCTGCCATCGCCAAACTTCCATACCCAACTCTCTCCGGCGTCACTCTGGTTGATGAACGAAACCTTTGCTCCGGCTTTGGGGTTGGCAGGTGCGTATGAAAAGTCATACGTGTGCTTTTGGCAACTTGACAATAGTATGATTATTGCAGCCAGTATGCCAATCGAGTATGTGAATTTTTGCATTCTGATGTAATTTTTCGTGTATTCGGTAAAGCCGAACTATGCATTAAGCCCACAAAGGTACGAAAAAAAAATGATATATGCAAATGCATATACCACTTTTCTTTATTTTGTTAGTTGCAAGTGTGATTTTTGCCCGGAGTTTTGGGTGGGGTTGGGTGGTGTTTCTCCCGACTTTCCCCTGATGAAACCCCGATATAACCCCGATAAAGTCTGGCGCAAAATTAATAAATGTTAAAATAATAGATAGCACCTGTGTGCTAAATTTGTGTACTGCATATAGGAAAGGGCGGGAAGGATATTCGGCAGAGCAGATGCCTGAATCCGATTAAGGTGTAATGGACGAAGAAATGAAAAAAAGCTACGCAATCAAATTACTATGCTCTTTGTCCGCGCAAAAGTGTGCGAGAGAGGCACACATGGTGCAGAAACTCTTTCGTGGGGCACGTAGAGCACAAGAAACTATCTAAGACCGGCGTGACACCGCCGGAAACAGAACACCGTTGTGCTTTTCTCGCTCACGGACTACAGACGCGGTTAGGGATCTTAAGACGAGGAAACAGGGAAGGATACATCGAATGGCAGTTGGTACAATACAAAGGAACAAATGGTGACAAGAAAAAATGCACTTTTTAAATGATTTTTGACAAAAAAACTTGCATATATCAAAAAAAAGTAGTACCTTTGCAGAAGTTTTAATCGAGTGCCATTAAGCATGCGAAAAATGGCACGTAAGCAGAACGTTGCAAAGATAACATAATATGAAGGTTTGGAACTAATTGTGAACTAATAATAAATAACAAAGACAGAACATCGCCTATGATAAAAACTATTAGTAGGCATAGCAAAACGATAAAACAAAAGTCCGCTATGACGCTAAACTATCCGCTGGCACCGACAGCGTAAAAAGCGGTCGTCACTCGCTGACGTTAAACAGGAGGATATAATAAAAGGCGTTTATTGACGCTTGTTTTGGTACATCGAAATCCGGAAAATTTCAC
>JAFSPC010000087.1 GCA_017443075.1 Paludibacteraceae bacterium | reverse complement strand
CGTACCGTCTATGCCAGCGCCAATAGGGTGCTCAACGATAGCCTCTGTTCTTTCCTCTTCCGCCACGCCAACGATTTCTCCTACCGCACAACCATCGGTGACGCATGCAGGCTGGCGAAGAACTCTGTCGGGGCCGATTCCAACAAGATGTCCTACGTCCTGCTCGGCGACCCTGCCATACGCCTGCATTTCCCTACAGACTACCGCGTACGCACGCTACAGGCGTCAGATACACTCAATGCGCTCACCCTGCATAACTTCACAGGATGGATTGAGGCAGAGAATGGCGACACGGCACGCGAGTTCAACGGATCGGTCAGCATAACGATGATGGACAAGATGCAGCAGATCACCACCCGTGACAACGATGAGACAGACCCTGACAAGAAGTCACTCCATACGTACAATGATTACCCCAACACCATCTATCAGGGGCAGGCACGAGTTACCAACGGACATTTTGCTTACACGTTCATGATGCCCAAGGACATCCGCTATAACTACGGCAACGGGCGTATCACCTATTATGCGCTCGATAGTATCAACGGCGAAGGAGTAGGGCACTACGAAGATTTCATCGTAGGCGGATCCGCTTCTGCGCAGATTATCGATACCATCGGGCCCGACTTGAACATCTATCTCAACTCCCGTAGCTTCGTCAATGGCGACAAGACTACACCGCAACCGCATTTCTTCGCAGATATCTTTGACGAACATGGTATCAACACCGTCGGCTCGGGGATTGGGCACGACTTGCTGCTCACCATCGATGCGGACCCCAATAAGATGTTTGTGCTCAACGATTATTTTGCTTCATCCGGAGGCTATCAGTCGGGGCAGGTCAGCTACCGCATCGACGAACTGGAGGAAGGCAGCCACACACTCACTTTCCGTGCGTGGGACATGCTTAATAACAGTGCGTCCAAGTCCCTCGATTTCCAAGTCGTCAAGGGGCTCGAACCTACCATGTACTCCATCGTCTCTTATCCCAATCCTGTGCGGGTTAGTGAGGTCCTGCACTTCAGTATTGACTACGACCAACCCGACGAACTGATGGAGATGGGCGTTTATGTCTATTCGCCGCAGGGCGAACTCGTCTATGCCGCCAACCGCAAGGGAACAGAGCAACACGCTTTCGCCATCAGCGATACCAAACTCACACCGGGTATTTACCTCTATCGGGTTTCACTCACCACCTCCGATGGCAACACTACTGGCAAATCCGGCAAACTGATTGTCGTCGAAAACAAATAACTGCATCGCCATTTATCGGATTACGAATACAAATAACTATAGTATATACAAACCAACGCGCCACATCGCCTATGAAGCAACTTTAAGTGTTATGTATCAGCCACATTTGGCTGATCCCCTCGGATATATCAGCTATATTCGGCTGATCCCCCCGAATTTATCAGCCACATTTGGCTGATCCCAACCACAACTACAAATACTAACCAAATAACAAAATGAAAAAATCCTTTTTAGTTATCGTAGCAACCATGCTGGCAGTTATGCCGGCTGTTGCACAATTCCCTACTGATTACAACAACCCTATCATTACCGGTCAACCTTCACTCAGCATCACCCCTGACGCACGTGGTGCTGCTATGGGTGACGCCGGCGTCGCTACCAATCCTGACATGAACTCCCAGTATTGGAACCCTGCCAAGTATGCCTTCATGGATATGCGCGGAGGTATCAATGCTACGTATACACCATGGTTGCGCAAACTCGGTGTTTCCGACATCGACCTCGCCTACCTCTCCGGCTTCTACAAGTGGGACGACGTACAGGCTGTTGCTATGTCATTCACGTATTTCTCTATGGGTGCTGTTTCCATGACCGATCAGGAAGCACGTCTTCTCGGCGAGGCACATCCGCACGAGTTCTCTATCGATGCTTCGTATTCGCGCAAGCTGCATGAATATGTGTCTATGGCTGTCGCCCTGCGATTCATCTACTCTGACCTCACCAACGGCATGAAGGCTTCTACCGACAACAATGCTGAGATCTATCACCCTGCTGTTACCGCTGCGGCTGACATCTCTGTTTATTACCGCCAGCCTATCAGCCTGCCTATGGGCGAAAGCTTCATCAGCGCAGGTTTGAATCTGCAGAACCTCGGTGGCAAGCTCTCGTACAACGATCGTACGCGTAACTTCATTCCCGCTACACTCCGCCTGGGTGCTGCCTACGAGATTCCTTTCGACGACTACAACCGCCTGCAGATGACTGTTGAGGCACGCAAACTCATGGTTGCTTCCAAGAAGTCCAAGTTCGCCAAGGATGATGGTGGCAATCTTACTTTCGATCCCAATGATCCGTACAACTCCACTACCAACCAATATACCACACAGGCTTATTCCGACCTCAACTCAATGGCTGGTCTCTTCCAGTCTTTCGCTGATGCACCGGGCGGTGCGGCAGAGGAGTTCAAAGAGGTAGGATGGGGTATTGGTGCCGAATATTCCTACAACCGCCAGTTCTTCGCTCGTGTAGGCTATTCGCATGAGGACTTCATCAAGGGCAACCGACGTCTCGTCCAACTCGGTGCAGGTTTCCACCTCTCCATCTTTATGCTCGACTTCGCTTACACGATTGCCACGGCGCCTACCAACCCGCTCGACCAGACTATGCGTTTCACGCTTGGCTTCGACCTCGCTGGTATAAAGGACTTGGTTAACAACAAGAAATAATTGACCCTTGCACCCAATGAAAAAAGACCGCAGCCTATGCTGCAATGATCATGGCTTTCTTGCCATATCGATACATTATAGGCTTTCTTCTTTTTCCTTTTGAGTGCGTAGCACGTTCTTTCTACTGATTATGCGTATAGGCTTTGGATATGATGTGCATGCTTTTGCCCCCAACCGCCAACTGTGGTTGGGGGGCATTTGCATCCCTTACGAATTGGGCTTGGACGGGCACTCCGATGCCGATGTACTTATCCACGCCCTCTGTGATGCGCTTCTCGGTGCTGCAGCTATGCGTGATATAGGTTACCATTTCCCTGATACCAAGGGCAACGAGTTCGAGGGAATTGATTCCAAGATTCTCCTTCGCAGGGTCATGGCTATGGTCAGGGAGGCGGGCTACGAACTCGGCAACTGTGATTGCACCATCTGCGCACAGGCACCTAAGCTACTGCCATATATCCCGCAGATGCAACACTGCCTCGCCGAGGTCATGGGCGTGAGCGACAACCAAGTCAGCGTCAAAGCTACCACTACCGAACACCTCGGATTTGTCGGACGAAAGGAGGGCATTGCTGCACAGGTTGTGACACTTCTTGTCTGAATGCGCCGGACTTTATCGGGGTTTAGTTCATCTTCTGTCGCGGTTTAGTCCGGCTCTGGTTGAGGTATAGGCAATCAATAGTGTGGTTTAGTCCGGCTGTATTGTTGCGGTTTGTTCAATCTTTTATTGCGATTTAATCTTTCATTATGCCAGTTCATCACGTTCTTTCTTTGGTATTTTTCCTGCTGTTCTGTTCTTCGCTTTTTGCACAAGAACCGGCTGAGATGCGGCTTCGTGCCAACGGCTCTATCCTTCCGCAGGAGTATCTTTACCTTGTCGGTGGGGATATGAATGTGGAGAGTCATGGCGAAACGACCCGTTTCATTCTGGCGGATAGCTCGTTTGTCGATCTGTATTATTACGAGGGTGACTCTATACTTCTTATTCGCACGCAGTGCGCGCCCCTGTGCGCATCATTCGCACGCGTGTACAAGGACGATTGGCAACTCCTGCGTACCATCAACGCACCCCGTACGATGATCCTGCCCGAGGCTTTTGTCCAAGCCGGCGAACTCCACTGGCGCGACAATTACCTGCCTGACGAAGCCCCCAAATAACCCCTCACCACTTTCCACTTCTCACTTTTCAACTTTCAACTTCACATGACCTATCCAATCTATCTTATAGGTTACATGGGGGCCGGCAAAACCACTGTCGGACGTCTCCTTGCCGAGAGGCTCGGATGGCATTTCGTCGATCTCGATGAAGCTTTTCATGAGATTCACGGCCTCTCTCCTGCAGATTATATCCGTACGTACGGTATCGAAGCCTTCCGGCGTAAGGAGAAATATGTCGTTGAGGACCTTGCCGAACTACCCATTGAGAAGGTCGTTTATGCCACAGGTGGTGGTTATCCTTGTTGGGAGGATAACATGGACTGCCTCAAGGAACTCGGCACCTCGTTCTACTTGCGCTGGCATCCGCATCATCTGGCGCAGAGGCTCGCACTCACCGACCTGAGCGAACGACCACTCTTGCATGGCAAAGATGCCAATGAGATACTCGCTGTCATCACGCCGCAACTGGAGGCGCGTAGCCCCTATTACGAGCAAGCCGATTATATCATCGATGCGCTCGCTGAACCCGATCTGCCGCTTGACGGTAGCGAAGACGAACGTATAGCCCTGCAGCTCTACAACTTCATCCGAAAACACCAAAACTAACGATTTCTGACTTTTATCTATTATGACTATCAACGAAATACAAGACGAGATTATCGACGAGTTTGATTTGCTCGACCAATGGTTCGACCGCTATCAGGCTATCATCGATTATGGCAAAGATTTGCCACCTTTCCCTGAACAACTCCGTACCAAGCAGAACTTGATTGACGGCTGTCAGTCTGAGGTCTGGTTCGTGGCATCGATCAAGGATGGCAAGGTCTTCTATCAGGCTACCAGCGATGCCATCCTTGTCAAGGGGATGGTCGCTCTTTTGCTACGCGTGCTCAATGGCCAGTCGCCTGATGACATTGTCAATGCCGACCTCTATTTTATCGACAAGATTGGCTTGCAGGAGCATCTATCCCCCACACGCAGCAACGGACTCGCTGCCATGTTGCACCAGATGAAACTCTACGCTCTCGCACTCTCCGCTAAATAATTCACCAAATCCACGTATGGCAAATGGCAAATAATTAATTCGTAATTCTCTATGTCTCCCGCTCAAGTCTTCAAGGTGTATATTTGGCTTATCGACACTATTTCCTCCGGCCATCTTAGCAAGGAGGATATTGATCGTCGTTGGGCGCACTCTGCCATCAACGAGTATGGCGAACAAGCCTTCCCTGCGCGTAAGTTCCACCGCTATAAGGAGGATATACTCATTCTCTTCGGTATCAATATCCGCTGCAACCGCAGCAGGAACTATTATTACATCGATAGTGAGGATGATCTGCATGAGTGGGGAGACATGCGCCGTTATGTCATCTCTGCCTTCACTTTCAAGGCCACGCTCGACGAGGCGGAGGATATGCAGGACAGCATCCTGTTCGAGTCTATCCCCGAGGGGACGCAGTACCTTACTACTATCATGCGCGCCATACGCGCACGTAAGCAACTGCTCATCACCTATCACTCCTACGACCGCAATACCGATTACGACATGTTCTTCTCGCCATATTGCCTGCGCGTGTTCAAGCAGCGTTGGTACGTGGTGGGCGAGGCGTCTACCCATCTCGGCGAGACGCGCGTGTATGCACTCGACCGTATTTGTGACATCCATGCCCTCGATAATGACTATAGTATCCCTGCAGGATTTTCACCCAAGGCGTTTTTCTCCAACTATTACGGTGTCTTCCGCAATGCAACCCCCTGCCTGATGCATATCGAGGCGTCACCCCGCGCCGCATTGTTCCTGCGATCGCTGCCCCTGCATGCCTCGCAGCGCGAACTCCCGCAACACCAGGCGGAGACTTTTGCTATCGACGCTGACTCTGTTGTCTTCGAGTATTTCGTCGCACCTACGCTCGACTTCATTCAACAACTCCGTACCTTCGGTGCCGAGCTTCGAGTACTCGATCCCCTCAGCCTCGCCAAGCAAATGCAACAGGATGCCCAACAGCTCTTGCAACGCTATACGAGGCACTGATGCCCGAGTCAGATAAAAGTAGCCAAACTTTACCCTATTTGCAATGTTTATGTTGCACAAATTGGGCAAAATCATGCAAAAATAGCACTTTTTTACGCAAATATTTGCATATGTCAAAAAATTGCTGTACCTTTGCAACCGCTTTTGAGAAACGCGGGGTCCCCACAAGCGAGTGACGTGGGGTGACAAACAAGCGAGTTTCCCTTTTCTCCCGACGAGCAGCGATGCTAAATGTGGCTGAGCAATCCGAGGGTATTAAAATTGAATCGTCACAGAGTGAGGTTCTAATTTTTTTGCGCCAAAATCAAAAGCAACGTTCTTTGAGAGATTGTTCAATCAAGATGTAGTACAAGAGAATGGATTTTACCTTACTATATTATATATGGTATTACGGTAAATGAATGTCCCTTGTCGATTCCAAATCAATCAGCCAATTTTGGCTGATCCGGAATAGTGCAACTACTAATAAGTCGTTTGAGTGTAGGATGAACTTTTTATAGATTTATATTTTACAACGAAGAGTTTGATCCTGGCT
>JAFSPC010000086.1 GCA_017443075.1 Paludibacteraceae bacterium | reverse complement strand
TCGGTTTGCGCGCCTGGCACACGTAGCGCCCATGCAATAATAACCAGTGGTGCGCCTTGGGAATAATGGATTCGGGAATGTACTTCACCAGTTGTTTCTCGGTCTGCAAGGGCGACTTGCTGCCGGTAGTCAGTCCTAAGCGTTCCGACACGCGGAAGATATGTGTATCCACAGCCATCGTCGGCTGCTGCCAAATCACAGCGCACACCACGTTTGCAGTCTTCCGCCCCACTCCGGGCAAGGTCTGCAAGGCATCGATATTATCCGGCACCTCGCCACCAAAATCGCTCACCAGATGCTCAGCCAGCCCCTTCAGATGCTTAGCCTTAGCATTAGGATAACTGACAGAGTGAATAAATGCAAATATATCCTCCTCACTCGCCATAGCCATCATTGCCGGCGTCGGGTATGCCTCAAATAGTGCCGGCGTAACCATGTTTACTCGTTTGTCGGTGCACTGCGCCGACAGTACAACTGCCACCAACAACTGAAACGGGCTGGCATAATTTAGCTCCGACTCAGCTACCGGCATGTGCTGCTCAAACCACTGCAAGCACCCTTCAAACCGCTGCCTGACTGTCATATTTCATCTATCAATTGTCAATTATCAATCATCAATTGTCATCTTCCTCCATTTCATCCTGCTTGTAATAGGTCTTGCTCAGGTATTGCAGGATACTTGTAGCCTGCTGCTGCACCTCTTGTGTCTCTGCACTGATGGGGCGCTTTTGCAAGCGAAGCATCATAATCTGGTACAACAGCACGAGGCATGCCTCTACATTACTCATCGTGGGGCGGTCGGTGCGCGCCTTGAGCATATTCAGCGCCGGCGTGATACGTAACATCGCAGCGCGGTATGTCGCTTCGATATTCATTATCTCATCGCTGAGCATCTCAAGCTCTTTTAGGGCTATCTGCGCCAACTGAATGTGTCCACCGTCCATCACATCGTCGGCATGCATCATGCGCAAGATATCCGATAATTCCTCATTGCTCTCCGCCTGCTCGGGAAAAGCACGAAGGTAATCCTCCAACTGCCACAAATACAAGATGTATTCGGCAATGTTTTGTTTTTTGTTCTTCATATATTCTGGATTTTCCGGATAATCCGGATAGTATGGATTTCTATTTTTGGAATTGTCCTACCCAACGATATGTCACCCTCACCAGCCAATCAGGCGTGTGCTTCAGCAGCGGTGTTGCCAGATGGTTAAGTACACCCGGCATGCCGGACTTCTTGCCACGGAACATACGCTTGAGTGCACGTGTAACCAGTTTTTCCGGAGGGATACTTACCGTTAGGTTTACCGCCAACTTTCTCAGGTTAGGTGCCAAGCCAAACAGGGCTGTATCCACCGCACCGGGTGTCATCACGGTTATGTTCACGCCTTTGGGATAAAGTTCGTACCACACCGACTTGCTGAAGTTGTAGATGAACGCCTTCGAGGCATTGTAGGTCTGAATACCCGGATACGCCATCCATGCGGACATCGATGACATATTCAGTATGTACCCTTTCTTACGTGGCTTACCTAATACGCGTTCCTTCTGCTCGGCTTCGGTCAGTTCGCGCTTAACCATATCATCAGCAAACAGACGCGTCAGTTTGGCTACAGTTACCACATGCAGCATGAGCATGAGTTCCAGACGCTTCATGTTCGTCTCTACCAACGGGTTGAAAAAGAACACGCCGGCGTTGTTGATCAGTATATCCACCTGAATATTGTTATCCACGCAATACTGATGCAGATGTTCTGCAGCATCGGGTCTGCTCAGGTCGGCATACAGAGGGGTGGCTGTCACGTTATACGTCTCAACCAGATGTTTCGCTACTTCTGTCTGCTCTTGCTCTTGATTGCTCACAAGTAGCAGATCAGTATGATAATCTCGCGCCAGGGCGGTTGCGTACTGCAAGCCTATGCCCGATGATGCGCCGGTAACTAATGCTAACATATTTTATAGAATATAGATCGTTCGTTTCACTCACTGACAGACCGCTGCGCTGACAGAAGACAGACCGCCTTCGGCTGAGAGAATATAGACTTATATCTTACTGGATTTATCAAGACGCTTCTTAAAGCCAGAAATCATCATTTGCAATGCGTCCGCTTTTTGTTGAAGATGTTTTGATTGTTCGTTATCTATGTACCCTATTCGCTCAGAGAGCACAATCTGCGTATTCAATTCATACAAAGAGCCTAACGCAATGGATAAGAAATGTGCAAAATCCTTGTCTGTACGTCCAGAGCCTTCAGCAATATTCGAAGGAACAGATACAGCTGCACGTGTCATCTGCGAAATAATCCCATACGTTTCCCTAATCGGAAAATGCTCTGCTAAGGCATAAATATCCTGTGCCAAATCCATCGCATCTTTCCATATTTGCATATTTTTGTAATTGTGCATATCCATTCACTTTTAGTCCGTACTCTGTCAGCGAAGCGGTCTGTCAGCCGAAGGCGGTCTGTACTCTGTCAGCGAAGCGGTCTAAACTATCGCCAGCAATGCGATAGTTATTGTTGTAAACATTAGTACGGGCATTTGGATATCCAGGGCATGACCATCATGGCGGAAGATGTACCACACATGCCAGCCTATCACGGGCAAGGTCAACAACACCCAATACCTACCTATGCACACAAACAACACATAACACGCCATCAGTAGCAAAGCGTGATAGACCTTGCCACCCGTCTTTCCTAATCGCGAGGCGAAGGTTAGCTTGCCATGCCGTATGTCATTGTCTATATCGCGGACATTATTCAGGTTCAGCACGCCTACAATAGGCATTGCTATCGCCACTGCCGCCAATGCCGCCTCAACGGTTAGCGTGTGCGCCAACAGGTAGTAACTGCCCAACGTGCTCAGCAAGCCGAAGAACAAGAACACCCCCAGGTCACCCAAGCCCTTGTAGCCATAGTTATGTTTGCCTAAGGTATATGCCATCGCAGCCACTATGGCCAGCACGCCAAACACTATAAACACCGCACTCTGCACGCTGCACAATGTGCCGAACGATGTCCACACAAGCGCCGTGCCTGCCACTGCGCTCAGCACGATGAAAACACCTATCAGCCGTTTCATCTCCGCCACGCTGATCACCCCTGCCTGCATGCCGTATGGCGCACGACCTTTCTGGTCGGCATCCGTGCCACGCAGATAGTCGCCCAACTCGTTCGACAGGTTACTGATGGTTTGCAGACATACGGTGGTCAGTAGTGCCAAGACAATAATCACCCACGTCCTGGGCGTATGTTCTGCCAACGGATAAGCCATTCCCGAGCCGAGGATAATACCCGACATAGACAGCGGCAACGTACGCAAACGCAATGAAGGTAGATATTTATTCTTCATTTTTCCAAATTATTACAGGCTGCAAAATGATGTAGCCGCCCGTTTAGACATAAAATCGCACAAAGATAACATTTTTTTTTGAATAAAACAAGCAAAACGGCTGAATTTGCAACTTTTATTGCGATAAACTTGCTTATATGATATTTTTTTATTAACTTTGCAACACAATTTACATAGTAACATCACACCTTACTTATTACACGTATGAGACTGCGTACAATTTTCATCCCTGTCGTTGTTGCCTTCACCGTCATCGCTTGCTCCACGCAAGTCAATCCCATACGCAGGGCGGACAATACTGCCGGCTTACCACTGCTACATGTCAGCGGTGAGCACGTACTAACCGAAGCCGGTGACACCTTTTACATCCAAGGCGTCAATCTTGGATGCTGGCTTAATCCCGAAGGCTACATGCTGATGATGCCCGGATCTGAGTGTAACTCACCGCGTATGCTCAACAACATGCTGTCGCAGCTGGTGGGCCCCGACGAAGCTGCAACGTTCTGGCAATCGTTCAAGGACAGGTATATTACCGAAGCCGATATCCGTTTCATTGCCTCCACACGCGCTAATACCGTTCGGCTGCCTTTTCATTACGCCCTGCTGACCGATGACGATTACTTGGGCTGCAGCACGCGAGAAGGGTTTGCTCGAATGGATTCGGCTGTAGCATGGTGCAAACGCCATGGTTTGTATGTCGTGTTAGACATGCACGACTGCCCGGGCGGACAGACGGGTGACAACATCGATGACAGCTATGGCTACCCGTTTCTGTTCATAAACGAAAAGTCACAAGCACTGTTCTGCAGTCTCTGGCGTCAGATTGCCGCACACTATGCCAACGAAAACGCTATCCTTGGTTACGAACTGATGAACGAACCCATTGCCACCTATTTCACCGATGATCTGGATTCGCTCAACAGCCTGCTTGAACCCCTGTATGCACGTTGTATCGATAGTATCCGCACCGTAGACAGCCGGCATATCATCATCCCGGGCGGCGCACAGTGGAATGGCACATTCACCATTTTCCACGGGCTGCTCAAGGATAGCAACCTACTCTACGCCTGCCATCGTTACGGGCATCCTGCTGACGAGAGCGGCATTCAGGATTTCCTGCATTTCCGCGACTCGCTGCACATCGCCATGTGTATGACAGAAACGGGACACCGTCCCCATGAGTGGTTGCGCCAAGAGGCGGTCACATTACACCGCAACAACATTGGCCTGCTATGGTGGCCGTATAAGAAACTCGGCAGCTCGTGCTGGGTGCAAGTCGGCGTGCCTGACGGTTGGCAACTCGTGCAACAGTTCGCCGCCTCGGATCGGCACACCTATGCCGCTATACGCGAACATCGTCCGGACATCAACGCGGCACGCCATGCATTGGATGCATATCTGGATAGTATTCAGTTTGACTGCTGCCATCCCGACACGGCATATATCAATGCCTTTGCCCAATAACCAATTCGTAATTCATAATTCGTAATTTCAAGTGCTATGAAACGCCATTATTCCAAACCTGCAAGCGTCTTGCTAATCACTGCCATCTATGTGCTCGCCGGTGTAGCAGGCTGACTGTTGTTCAACCGGTTAACCGCCATGGGCTTAGGCACCTTATGGGCATTGTTTGCCGCCGATGTATTGGCTACCATCGTCGTCTGGGCATTCGGGGTGCTGTACGAGAATGTATCGGTATATGATCCGTATTGGAGTGTCTATCCGCCCGTCGTGTTCCTGTTATGGGCTTTTTATACCGATAACCGATCGCTGCCGGTTATCTTGCTGCTAATAGCATCGTGGTACTGGGGCTGGCGGCTTACGCGCAACTGGTTCATCACCTTCAAGGGCATTGCTTACGAAGACTGGCGTTACACCAAGTACCGCAGCCTGCACCCCGCACTCTTTCACCTCATTAACTTCTTCGGCTTGAATATGGTGCCCACGCTTGTTGTCTTTGCTGCTATGCTCCCCGGCTTGCAACTCTACAAACCGTCTGTCAGCGCCAGCGGTCTGTCAGCCGAAGGCGGTCTCTCTTCTCTCAGCGTAGCGGTCTTACTCCTCGGCTGCCTTATCTGCCTCGCCTCCGCCACCATACAACTGATTGCCGACAAGCAAAGTCATGATTTCCGCGCTGCTAACCCGGGAAAAGTTTGTAACGTAGGGCTTTGGAAACGTGGACGCCATCCGAACTATTTTGGCGAGATACAGTTCTGGTGGGGCATCTGGATCATGTATGCCGCCTTGAACGGCATTGATTGGTTCGTACTGGGGCCGATAGCTATGACGGCGTTATTCCTCGGCATATCCATCCCGATGATGGAAAAACGCCAACTGGCCAACAAGCCCGACTACGCTGAATATCGCCGGCAGACACGACTACTAATATAACGTCCTCGTATTCAACGGTCTTGGCGGATTAGGCGACATGCTTATCACCACGCTTAGTTGCATACATGATTACATGCGTTAATTCACCTCTACTTGCTAAGCGACACATTTATTGGCATATTTTTCACCCAAATCTTGCATTTTTGCAAAAAAATCCGTAATTTTGTAGCGACTTAACATTTTATAGTATGAAACACCGTTTATTCCTTTTCGCGCTGATAGTATGCGCAACAAGTCTGTTTGCCGAAACCGTCAAACTGAACGGTCTGTATTATTCATTGGGCTCGACCACCGCGCAAGTAGTCAAAGACCAGAGTTCGGACAAGTCCGTCTATAAAGACTATACGTCCGTCACAATCCCTGCGTCCGTGACCTATAACAACTACACGTATCCTGTAACGAGTATCGGGACAAGTGCGTTTGAGGGACTGACAAACCTGCAATCCGTGACCCTGCCGACATCCGTCACCACTATCGGAACGGACGCTTTCTACGGCTGCACAAAATTAGGCTCCGTGAACTTGGAAGAAGGTCTGACGACCATCAACCTGCGTGCGTTCTGGGGCTGCAACCTGACGGAGATTACTATTCCGAGTACGGTTACATCAATTGGTAATTCCGCTTTTAAAGAAAATCCGACGACCACGATTGTGTGGAAACCGGCAGACTGCTCAATCGGTTCGGATGATAGCGCGCCGTTCTATAGCACAAATTCGCAAGTGACTTCTTTCACTTTTGCAGACGGCGTAGAGGTAGTGCCTGCGTATATATGCAAAAACATGAACAAGATAGATACGATTGTGCTTCCGGCTTCGGTCAGCCGGCTTGGACAGAATGCTTTCATGTATTGCACGAACCTCAAATCCATCAATCTGCCTGTAACGCAAAAAACGCTGCCTGCCAGTTTCCTCGAGGGCTGTACCTCGTTGGAAAAAATTGAACTGCCTGCGACCTTGACTACCATTAGCGCAGATGCATTTTACGGCTGCTCGAAATTGGCGAATGTGAATCTGCATGAAGGAATTACAACCATCGGTCTGCGTGCGTTCTACAACTGCAAGCTGACGGAGATCACTATTCCGAGTACGGTTACGTCTATCGGCAATTCCGCTTTCAAGGGCAACCCGACAACTACGATTGTCTGGAAACCGAAAAACTGCTCTATCGGCTCGGACAGCGAAGCACCGTTCTATAACACCAATTCGCAAGTCACTTCCTTCACTTTTGCAGACGGCGTAGAGCTTGTGCCGGCATATATCTGCAAGAATATGAGCCTGTTGGACACAATTGTACTTCCGGCTTCGGTCAGCCGGCTTGGACAGAATGCTTTCATGTATTGCACGAACCTCAAATCCATCAACTTGCCTGTAACGCAAAAGACACTGCCTGTCAGTTTCTTGGAGGGCTGTACGTCGTTGGAGTCCATTGAACTACCTGCGACTTTGACTACTATTAGTACGGATGTTTTCTATAACTGCTCGAAATTGGCGAACGTGAGTCTGCACGAAGGACTGACAACAATTGGTGCGCGTGCGTTCTGGGGCTGCAACCTGACGGAGATTACTATTCCGAGC
>JAFSPC010000085.1 GCA_017443075.1 Paludibacteraceae bacterium | reverse complement strand
GCCGATAAGACTCCATTGGTTAGGAGCAAAATCCCACGTCCAGTTAGTACCGAGGTCGGTGGTTGTTGCCTGTAAGTTACCTTTGGAGAAGACGATTTTGTCTCCGTTCGCATTGATAGTAAATGCACCACTCAGTGCGCCGTCAGGAGTGGGAGCGGGAGCAGCAGCTTCCGTACCGATAAGGCGTAACTCGCAAAGCTGCATTACATCGGCGCCCTGATTTGCAAACACTTCAAAGCGGAAATATTTGTACGAACCCGATTGATCCACAAAGAACTTGTAGTCTTTGAAACTTTTATTTTTCATAGTGACATCATTGGTCACAGTAGCAATCGTGGTCCATGCGTCATCGGCATTGAGTTTGGCTTTGAGGAGCCAGTTTTTCGGGTTGCGTCCGTGCTCATTGCCGGTGTCATTACCGGTAGTCAGGATATAACCGGTCGGATTAAGGGCTGCACTTGCCTCGAAATCTATCCACCAGCAAGCATCACCGGACTCGCCCGTCGGAACGCTCCTATGATCATTGTTGGTACACCATTTTGTCCAATTTCCGTCAGTAAACTTGTTATCTACCAGATTGGCGTGACCTTCATTGTCAAATCCGCCTGAACCGGCAGTTGCCGTGAAGCCTGCGAAAACATCTCCCTCCGGAACCGGCTTTAAAGCAATCGTAGCCTCGATGGTTACGGCATAAGCAGGCATCTTGAAGCTATATGCACCGGTTTCAGTATTGAGCGTTGCGTCGATTTCATAAATACTACCCAACTGATCTTCTACAACCACATAGTAAGCCGAGAACGCCGTGATCTCGTATTCCTCATCAGGAGTAACGGTAACGGTTGCGCCTTCTACAACAGAAGTTGCGCTCAGCGTTACTTTGTCGGCATTGGCTGTGCCGTCTTTCAGCGCTACGGTATAAGTCGGATCTGGCTCTTCACTGTCACCCACAAAGTAGAATACGATGCTTTTCACGGGCTCACCACCCGGGAAATCAGAAGCTTCTTTCAGCAGGTCAACCGTCGAGGCATTGCCTGTCCACGTAGCGGTAGCGTGGTTATCCTCAGATGGTTCCCAAAAAAATGACCAACCACTGCCGAGATTTGACATATCCCAAATACCAGGGCCATTGAGTGTCATCTCGATCTTTGTGAAGTTCTTGCCGAGGGTGTTGCTGAAGGTAAAGCCGCCGGTTTGGTGCGCACCGAAACTGATGCCATTCTTGCTTTCATCTCCGTAATTACACCACCTAGCATCAATCATGTCGCCATTAGTACTCAGCGTGACGCCCTCCTTCGAATAGGATCCGTCAGTGCCATAAATATTAAGGTCACTGATGTTGCTGCTGTTCCAAGTGACTTTTGCGTTCATCATCCCTATGCTTGCCGCAAGGGCGAAGAAGAGGGCAAAGATTTTTCGTTTTCGTGCCACTAAGGCGCGAGTAATTTGGAAAATACTTTTCATTTTTTCGTATTGTTTTAATTGAACAAATATTTGTTTTTTTTCTTGTTTCTACGTTAGCAAATTAGCAGCAACGACAGTGGAAAGCAAACAAGCGTCGCATATAATACAGCCGCAAAGTTACAAAAAAAAATGCACATACACAAAGTGTATGCGCAAAAATTGACGTATTGCAAAGAATTTGCCGCAGAAATTTACGTAGTGCAAATAATTCGGGAAATATTTTTTGCTTTTTCGGATAAGCAGTTATGATATTACAGCGAATTAAGCCAGTCATTCATTTGCTCAATATTGGCGAAGGTTTTGCCTTTGCCTTCTGCTATCTCACGCTCGGCTTGAGCAATGCGTGCGCCAAACTCCTCTTTGTTTGCAGACGATTTGTAAAAATGATTCATCGATTGAACATTTTTAGTATTACTTTTGAACATTTTTGTTTTATATGATACAAAGAGCTGAAATTAATGAACTTACAGCGAGGTTAAAAGAGCCGAGAAAATTTATTCAAGTGATTGTTGGGCCTCGTCAGGTAGGTAAAACAACGATGGTTTCCCAAGCCATGGAGCAGATTGACATTCCGCGTTTGTTCTTTTCGGCGGACAATATATTTGCTTCCGACGAATGGCTGGCGGAGAAATGGCAGTCAGCCTCGGTTGCGCCACTCGCGTGGGGTGACACCCGTCTCGCGGACGAAGGTGCGGGAGAATACCGTAGGTGACGAGAATCCGCAGGCGGCACTGATATCCTGCATCTTGGTTTTGCCATCTGCCTCCAGTAGCCGTTTGGCTTCGGCTATACGGTAGCGCGTGGCAAACTGATAGAATGTGCAGCCGTAGGCGCTATTGATTAGCTGCGATAGGTAACTGCGGTTCTTAGGCAGCACCTTGCGCAGGTCTTCAAGGCGGAAGTTAGGATCGCGCCAAGGCCGCGCTGTTTCCATCCACTGCTCTATCTGTTGTCGTTGTGCGTTGACCTCGTTCGGTTCGGGCTGTGGTGACGCCTCATCGGCGGAAACATCATCAGACAGAGCCTCCTCCTCCGCATCTGCCTCGGCTGTAGGCGAGACTGCCGACTGTTGCGGCGCGGTGTGTGAAATGCTACGAGCCCATGGGTCGGGACGGAATAGTATCTGCTCGGTGGCGTAGGCGAGCATAAACAACATCAGCCACTGCTGGGTGAACAAGCGGCTGGGCGCATGCGAGAAGATGATGTAGTAATATGAGATGCCCACCAACAGCAACATCGCCAGGTAGCGCACTATCCATTGCACATCGATATTATCCATGTTGGCGTAGTTGTCCTCGCACCACCTGCGGTAGTTGCGCACATGCATGCACAGCGTGACGAAGAGTGCCGCGGGGTAGAGTGCAATGATAGGGCGCAGGTCAAAATCGACAAACATGTCAATCACTCCTAACACGATGAGCGGCAGCACCTGCAGCAGGCCGCGCCACCAGTTCAGCCAACCCGGACGAAGCACCTGCGTAGGGTAGATATACAGCATCCACCCCAGTATGTTACCAATCACTACGGATGCACTGATGAGCGGTTCGCTGCCTGCGACACCTATAGTAGTCAGGTTGACAAATCGCAAACACAGCAACGCCACATCTACCACGCACCATACGATCAGCACTCCCGCCCATGTACGTCGCATGACGATGTCCTCGTGATGGCGCAGCAGCAGTACAGCTCCGCACAGGCATACCACGATGTAACAGATGTATTGGACAGGATTGACAATAGTCTCAAAAATCTGCTCGGGTATATGTTCGGACAAGCGGTAACCGATAACAGTGAGCGCAGCCAGAACCAAAGCAAAACAGACCTCCGACCGGTAGTCGTACCACCAGTGGCGAAGAAGTATCCTTGTATCGTAGTTGAAGTTAATCATTGAGTTGCTATCCGTTAGTACATCACCGGTTGACCGATGGGTGCGTCCAGCAGGCGCAGATAGTGTGTTGCTGCGATGGCCTGCGCCACGCTGTCCGGCTCGTTCCATGCGTGCATGGCAAGGGCGTACTTGTTGTGATGGACGGTGAAGTATTGCTCGGCTTGCAGGTCGAGCATCACCTTCTCCAAGTCCTCTGGGGTGGTATGTATGTATCTCCAGTTATCGTTATATTGTCCGTTCTCAAGGAATGCCAAGTCAATCTGCCCAAACTGCTCGCGTATCTGCCGAAACCGGCCATCGTAGCCGCCATCGCCGCCTATATACACCTTGCGTCCGGCGCTCTCCACCATGAACGATGCCCATAGTGTCTGATCCCTCTTGAGCAGTCTGTTGGAGAAATGCCTGCTTGGCAGGCAGGTGATGGTGATTGCCGGTTGCGTGCTTTCCGCTGCATTGGAGTAGCTATCATACCAATCCATCTCCACAATCCGGCTATCGGCGTAGCCCCAGTAGCGCAAGTAATCCGCCATGCCCAGCGGACAGAACACTTTGTCCACACGGCCGCGCAGGACACGCAGCGTGGCGTAGTCGGCATGATCCCAGTGCTCGTGCGTGATGATCAGTACATCGATATCAGGCAGGTCGTCCGGGCGGTAGATATCCGTGCCGGCAAAGGGCTTCATCATCAGCGATGCGGGGAAGCTGCGTGTCAGCACGGGGTCCACGAGGTAGCGCTTGCCGCCCAGTGTGAACAGGTACGACGAGTGACCAAACCATACGACCCAATCCGTGTCTGTCGGTAGCGCGTGCAGGTTGGTCTTGATGGCGGACACAGGCGTAGCAGGCACGCGCGCCACATCGCTCTTGGCAAACATCTGCCGCATGGCACTGAGCATGTTCATCTGCCCCGTGAACTGCGGCGTGGGCAGTTGGTTGTGAAACTTGCCGTCACGCCAGTTGGGCGATTGCTGTAGGCGTTCGGTGGACCTATGCCGATACAAGCCGAATGCCGGATGCGACAGTATGCCTATCACCGCACCGGCTATCAGTAGCACGACGAGTAATATGACCCACTTCATCTTCACGCGTCGGGTTGCGGTGCTTCAGCTCCGCGGTCGGCTACATAGTGCTTGTAATACGATATGCCGATCGTGGTTAGCGGCAGGGCAATGATCATACCAATCACTCCGAACAGTGCGCCCCACACGCTCAAACTTAGTAGGATAGCCGCCGGGCTCATGCCCGTAACGTTACCCATAATCTTGGGTGTGAGCACCATGTCCTGCAATGTCTGCACCACCACAAACACCAATGCCATCATCAGCAGTGTCAGCCACACGGGTCGCCCGGTCTGTGCGGACTGCACCAAGCATAACAATATGCATGGCGGTATGCCTAATGCCTGCATATACGGCACGAGGTTAAGCACCCCGATGATCAGCCCCATAGCAATGCCCATAGGCATGCCTATGATGCAGAACCCGATGGCAAACAGCACCCCCACAATCATCGCCACCATAGCCTGACCGCGAAAATAGGCGTTCATGTTGAGGTTGATGTCATGCGCGAGAGTCCGCGCCTTGTCGCGGAACTTGACGGGGACATAACTGCTCCAGTTCGCCTTGATATTCGGAAAATCAATCAGCAGAAAGATCAGGTACATCAGTCCGATAAATACCACTACCAGCTCAGCCAGCCAGCTCAGTCCGCCGGTTATCCATGAGCCAATCTTCGGGGCGATGTTCTTGATGGCATCGCGCACCTCGGGGTAGGACAGCAGCGACTCAAGGTTCAAGCCGTCCAGCACGGAATGAATCTTCTCCTGCTGCTCGGGCGAGAAATACTTGTCGGCATCAAACTCGGCAAAATATTGCTCCACGCCCACCGCTGCGGCTTGCACCTCGCGCCCCATTGCCGGTATGAGTAGGTACAGCGCGAGGGCAAGCAACGCGGCAAACAGCAGCAATACAATCGTTACCGCCAGTCCGCGGAACTTGACGCGGCACTTGTATTGCACAAAATCAACCACCGGTGCCAACAGGTATGCCAGCAGGAAACTGACAAAGAACGGCAGTAGTGCTCCGTATAATCTGCTAAGCATCGCCGGTTACTTTTTCTTGCCGAACAGGTTAGCCACCCAGCTCCATGCCCTGGTAGCCATGCTGATGTACGCGTTCAGTTCGCGTGTAGCGTTATCGACGCGCGTCTGCAACTTAACCGTCTGCAACTCAACCTCGTGCTCCGCCTTGAGCGTTTCAATATCCAGTTGCTCCTGCGAGGCAATCAGCTGCTTGGACATCAGTGCAATAAACGGATGGATAAACAGCTGTTTGCGGCAAGCTATAGCGATCACTATCAGCAGTAGGTAGGCTGCGCAGATGATCAGCGCAGCAGCCCAGACAGGCATGTATGCCGACATAGCATCGATAGCCGCCACTGCGCCGAACGTGAACACCGCCAGCGAGCAGAGCACGACGCAGAACAGCAGCAGAAACAGCCCCAGCACGCGGCTGACTATACCAATGAGCTTGAGTTTGCCAACATTGCCGAGCGCCTTGCCATAGACGGTAGCCTCGGTCTTGATGCGTTCAATCAGTTCGTTGTCCATGATCTATGCCTCCTTATTAGGCTGCGTGGCAGCAGCTGCAGGAGCCTGCTCATCGGCAGCAGCCTCCTCTGCCAAGCGTTGTCTAACCTGCTCGCAGCACTCTTGCGCCTGCGCCTGCATGGAGTTCGCCAACTCCAGCGCACGCCCCTTGGCGCCCTCTGCAAGATCCTTAATCTGCTTGCGCACCTGCTCACCGGTCTTAGGGGTGAGCAACAAGGCAACGGCAGCCCCCACGGCAGCACCCGTTGCAACCAACAGTGTTGATTTGATCAAATCTTTCATACTACTTGTGTTTTAATGATGTGTTATACTTTTTCAGTCCATCTATCAGTTTGTCCAGCGTCGGAATGAGCTGTATCAGTTCTTCCGTACCCACGCCTTGTGCACAAAGTGTGCCGGCGAGGCATTCGGGTATGACCTGTGCCTGTTCCTGGAGCGCCTTACCTTTTGGGCTCAGGCACACTATACGCTGGCGTGTGTCCTCTTTGCCCTTGACTCGCGTGAGCAATCCCTGCCGCTCCATGCGTTGCAGTAGCGGCGTGATTGTGTTCGTCTCAAGGCATAGCCGCTTGGCGATGTCGTTCACCGGCTGTGCATCTTTCTCCCACAACACGAGCAGCACCAAGTACTGCGGATAGGTTATCCCCAGCGGCTCAAAGTACGGGTAATATGCCTGCGTCACCAAGCGTGCCGCCGTGTAGAGGCGGAAACAAAGCTGGTTATCCAATTTCAGTTGGCTGTACATAGTTGTTATATCTGTCAGCAGGCGGGGCCTGCGGTCTGTGTTCGATGAGCGTACGTTGTTACAGATTGGGCATCGCCAGCCATCCTGCCTCGGTCATCTTGCCCTTTTCCGCCATTTCGCGGCATCGCCGGATGTTCAGCGCCGTCCAGTGGCTGTGCTTGCGCCTTGGCGAAAGCCGTTGTGCCAGTCGCCCGTCGCCGATACGCTTGAGCGTGCTGTCAATCCACCCGAAGCACAACGCCTCCTCCACAACATCCATGTATGGCAGGCAGTTGCCCTCGGGCTTCGCTTTGCCACGATAGACCGCCACCCAGCATTGCTTGGCGCACATGTGATTGGCGTGCAGCCATTCGCGCAACTGCCCGCGTTCGGTATATTCCAGCAGATCGGTTATCTCCATAGCCTGTATATGAATCTGCCTTGGGCAGATGCTCACTCAGTGTATGTATAGCAAATATCGTGCCGTAGCAGCCGTCTGGCAGCATTTTTTTTCTGCATGATATCTGTTGCGTGGGTGCTCAATTCTTTACTTCTTCGGCAGGACGACAGCAGGCAGGCGTTTGAAGATAGGGCCTTGGACATCGTAGGGCAGACCTGCATTGGTCAGGGCGGCGAGGAACGAACGGATGAAGCGCTTGAGTGGGCGCACCAGTTCAAAGCTGATACAGAAGCGGTCGGCAAGCGGCACGACTTCCAGAATCAGGTTGCCTTCGGCAAAGCAATAGACCGACCGGACGTACCCATTGAGTGCCCCGAGTGTGGTCTCCCGCCCGAAATAACTGATGCTGAAGGTGGAACGCGGGCAATCCATGTAGCGGTTGTGGAACATGTTGTATTTGCGCCGTTCCTCCATCGTAGGCAGCGAGTCCGTAGTGGCGTAGTTGTCCGCCAGATGCCGCAGTTCCGCCAAGCCGTAGGCTGTGGTTTTCTGTTCGTCAATAGCCTGCCGCGTCAGCCGGTTGAGTTCGCTGTCCGGCAAGCCTGTCTGCGCACGCTCGAAGGGCACATAGAGGTATCGCACCATGTCATGGTAGGCGTTCTTGCGGCTCACTTCTTCGTTGAAATTATGGATTATGCCGGCTGTCAGCCGTTCTATGTCGTGCGGCAGGGCTTTGTCCAGCGTCCTGAGCATCAATACGACCAAGGCGGATGTGGGGCTGCCGCCCACGTGCTTAGCATACGTCATGAGCGGCTCCTTCGGAATATCGATGGCATAGTATCGCTCGCCCCTGTTGAACGGGTTGAGTGCGGCTATCGTGTAGTCAATCCGCCGGTAATAACTCTGCACTTCTCTGTTCCGCCACCAAGGCTCTACGTTCGGCAGGTTCGCTGCATCCGGAAAATCCGTCTCCCCTGGCAGCAACGGGCTGTCAGCTGTGCGAATACCGTCTCCCGCCAAGCGCACTCCGTAGGCGAAGAAGACATACTCATGCAGGGTTGTTTTCGCCCATTCCAGAAGGCCGATGGCACCCGTCAGCGAGTGGTGGATATTGAAGAAGATGTCGTGCCCCTCGTAATCGATGAAGACCAGATGTCTGTTCACCTCCTCCGAACCCAGTGCAAGCGATTTGCGTGTACAGGGAACGACCATTACAGGCCGGCTGTTCGGCACCAGCTCATAGTTCTCTTCGCTGCCGATAGTCACCTCGACCGCAAAATAGGGGTACCGCTTCATGGCGGACTGCGCCGCCTGCTGAAGCGCCTGAGGCTGCACCTCGTCGTTCATCACCACCCGCAGGCGGATGGGGTACGCAGGAAACGGAGCACGGTTCGTGCCGTACAAGAGATAAGAGTCAGGTTGAAATTTCATGTATGGATACGTTGTCAATTACTGTTGCTTGGCTTTCTCCACAAGTCGCTTGCCGAGGTCGTGGGCGTTCTGCAAGTCGATCGCAAAATGCTCGTCACGGTAACGGCGTTTGTCCTCCTCCGAGAAGAGGTTGAAATCGTAACGGCTGTAGTCGTTGAATTGGTACGTGTTGCAGGCATAGAGCGTCTCGGCATAGCCGTAGATGTCCTCCATGCACTTGGTGTTCTCTTCCAGAATAGCCGGATAACCGATTACTTTCATGTAGTCCTCCGGGCAGTTCATGGTGAAAATCATACCGGTATAGATGGTCTTGTCACGCAGTAACACATGCTTGCCGCCTTCGTGACCGGAACCATTCTCGGTGGGCTCATAGAGATATGTACCGATGGGGAACATAGCGCGCTCCATGAACGAACGGAGCATACCTGTCGGATAACTGTAATAAACAG
>JAFSPC010000084.1 GCA_017443075.1 Paludibacteraceae bacterium | reverse complement strand
ATTCTTCGCACTCTTGTACATGATGAACACGAGCAACCCCAAACTGAGCAGCATCAGTATGTTCACCAGCAGACCGATCCTTTTCAGCTCGGCGTAAAGTATATCTTCGGGAATGATCACCGTCAGGTGCCAACCGGTGGCATCAATCTTCTCGTCGAGGATCATATATTTGCGCCCGGGTATTGTGTCCGGCCTGCCTAAGATATCCGTGCCGGACGGCGAACTGATAGAGTAGTAGCTATCCTTATATACCTGCAGGTACTGCGACACCTTACTCAGGCGTCGTAGCGAGAAGTCGATGCACGCCAGCGCCACCACCTGCCCCTGCTCATCCCGGACGGGGTAGGTGCAACTTACCACCATCGCGCCTGCGCCGGCTTCGTCCTGGTAGGGCTCTGACCACCATGCGCTGTCCTTGCTCAGTCCGCTCACGAACCATTCGGCAGACAAGTAGTCGTGATGTTCGCTGCCGATCTGACGGGTATAGATACTGCTGTCGTTAGGTAGCCCGGGACGGCTGCTGCATATCTCGTACCAGCGCCCGTGCTCGGGATAGTAGTACGGCGTGAATGCTACGCCGGCACTCTCCACGTTCGGCAGCGTCTCCAGCAGCGTCTGCGTGCAGCCATATATTGCTTTCGGGTCGTTCAGGTTATGACTTGCCATCATTGCCAGCATCTTTGCGGCTGCCTCCATCTCGGCTGTGGCTACGTTGATCTCTAGCTCAGCTGCGCGCAACTCGGCACGTGCGCGGTAGACTGCCTGATCTTTGATTACGGCACGCGTGTAGAAGAACTGCACGCACGCAATCAACTGCAACGCCGCTGCGGCTACCAGCAGCAGCCACCACCCCGTACGCGGACGTCGTTGCTTGGATGTTTGGGCAGATTTTACCTTTTCATCTTTCATCTTAATAGATTTTAACGACACAAAGATAATAAAAAAAATCGATATTTGCAAATTTTTCTGCTTTATGTTTGCATAATTCAGATTTTTTTTGTACCTTTGCAGCGAAAAGTCGTTCGAAAAGATACATGTTTTGCCGAAAAAGTCGTTCGAAAAAATCGCAAAATTATGCTTAATAGAAAGAATTAAAGCAAATTAAATGCTGACAGCGGTAAACCCTGTACGTGGATTTACCGCTGTCTTATTATATACGGGTTCTCTACCGCTGTCTTATTATATACGGGTTCTCTACCGCTGCGTTCTATCTAAATGTCTCATCGAAACAGAGTGCTTGCCGAGATGCTTTCCGTGGATGTAGCGTTTGTCAGCATGTAGCCTGCGGGCATGTTGCTTCATGGCGTGATGCTTCATAGCGTGTTGCTTCAGGGCGCGTGGGTGCATCAGAGCTTGCACCTGGCGGTCGTTGAGTGTCTTGGCGAACTCGTGGCTATATTTGTTTTCTAACTGCTGACGCTCTTTGGCAAACGCGCGGTAGGTCTTGGCAAACTGCTTCTGCTGCTCTTCGTTCAAGTCCAGTCGCTTGCTCATACGACGGATGTCGCGGTTGAGGGCTGCTTTGGGATCTTTCTTAACATCTTTTGCACTAACATTAGCTGCAAACAGACTGCTGATAGCCAAGATAACCAGACTTCTCATCACGATGGATGATAGATTCAATGTAGTTGTCATAACTTTGTCCTCCAAATTTTATTAGGTTCACTTATACCATGACAAACATCGTGCCAAACTTTTTCAACTGCGTGTTGTCGACCGCTGCGCGGTGTTGGTGATGGCTTTGCCATGTTGGTGACTTCGTGTTAACAGCCGCAGGCTATTTAACAGCCTTCAGACTCAAAAACGAAAAAATATTGATTAAATATTTGCAAAAATCAAAAATATTTTGTATCTTTGCAGTTCAAAAGGACAAAATAGATAGAAAAATGTCCTATAAAAAGGGCAAAACATTAGAAAGAAGTGCCCTATGAAAAAGGCGAAATTGAAGAAAAAGTCCAACTCCAAAGATAAATTACGCTATAAATTACTTTTTAGAAGACAAATATATGGATTCATTATTCTTGAAACATGATCGTTTGTTAGAGATTACGCCGATGACTATCGTGCGGCAGTGGGCTCATACAATCAATTGGAATACCCGTTTATTAGCCATTCGTGGTCAGAAAGGTGTTGGCAAGTCAACAATGATGTGCCAATATATCAAGCAACATTATGCTTACATGGATCGCCAAGTGCTCTATGTCTCATGCGATGATAGTTATTTTTCTTCCCATACGTTATTGGAATTAGCGGAACAGTTTTATCTCCGAGGCGGTAAGCATCTTTTTATCGATGAGATACACAAGTACAATAATTGGAGTAGAGAGATTAAGGAGATCTACGATTTCTATCCGATGCTCAAGGTTGTTATAAGTGGCAGTAGCTTGCTTAGTCTGATGGAAGGTGATACGGATTTGAGTCGTAGATGCATCAATCATGACATTCAAGGATTGAGTTTTCGTGAGTTTCTGCATTTCTATAAAGGAATAGAGATGCCTGTTTATCCGTTGGAAGCAGTATTGAATAATCCTGCTCCACTGATTCAACAAATGAATAAGTTAGGCCGTCCGGTGGCACTCTTTCATGAATATCTTAAATATGGTTACTATCCTTATTATTTAGAAAATGAAGTTGATTATTATACTGCTATACAACAAGTAGTCAATCATATAATAGATAATGAGTTACCTCGGATCTGTAATGTGGAAGTAGCCAATACGCGCAAAATCAAATCGCTGATGACTATGTTATGTGCAAGTGAACCGTTTCAAGTGAGCATATCTAAGATGTCAGTGCAAAGTGGTTTGAAACGAGATACGGTGATCGCTTACCTCAATTATATGGAAAAAGCTAAACTCTTGCATCTGCTCTATAGCGATTTTGTGAATCTGAAGCGGCTACAAAAACCGGATAAAATAAATGTTGACAATCCGAATATGCTATGCGCGTGGGCTACCACTCCGATAAAGATAGGGACTATTCGGGAGACTTTTGTGGCGAATCAACTCGCGTCAACCCACCAAGTTGAGTTTATGAAGCAGAACGGCGACTTTCGAGTGGATAGCAAGTATACGATTGAGGTTGGAGGTGAAGATAAGGATTATACCCAAATAGCAAATATGCCGGATTCTTATATTCTGGCAGACAATATAGAAACGGCCATCGGACATAAACTGCCTATTTGGGTAGTGGGATTTTTGTATTAGTTAGTGGGGCGTACAATGGTAAAAAAATGAGTTGACCTTCTTGTTGCACAAAAGCGGTAAATCCTGCGTGGGATTTACCGCTTTTGATTAACGCCCTTCTAAATCATTCTGCGAGGTTGATGGCGTAGTAGCGGAGTTGGCCTTGGGGAGTGCAGCCGGTGATGAACAGTACGCGGTCACGTTCGGAAGCCGAACGGGCGTGGCTGACAATTTCGTTGAGGTCCTGCTCGGTGCGTACAGAGCGGTTGTTCACCTTCAGGATGATGAAGTCCGCGGGCACGCCTGCGCTCTTGAGTTTGCCGGCTTTGAGCGAGGTGATTTGCAAGCCATAGTTGATGCCGAGGCGTTGCTTCTGCTGGTCGGTGAGTTCGGCAAATGTGGCACCGAGCATCGTTGCCTTGTCCGAGCCGGAGATAACTCCTGTGCCTCCGTCGCGATTGGTGAGGGTGGCAGTCACGGTCAGCTGCTTGCCGTCACGCAGCAGTGTTACCTGTACCTTGTCGCCCGGGCGGTGGCGGGCTATATGCTCCTGCAGGTCGGTGCCGGTCTTGATGGGCGTACCATCGACATGTGTGATAACATCGCCGCTACGTATGCCGGCTTTGTCGGCAGCACCGTCCTCTACCACGCGCTCAACATACGCGCCCTGCAGGGTCGTGAGGTTCTTTTCCTTCTGCAACTCTGATGTTATCTCGCGCATCTGTACACCCAGTATAGCGCGTTGCACGACGCCGTACTGTCGGATGTCGCCTACCACCTTCTGCACGATGCTGGTGGGCACGGCAAAACTGTAGCCAGTGTATGAGCCTGTCTGCGAGGCGATGGCAGTGTTGATGCCTACGAGTTCGCCGCGTGTATTAACCAGTGCACCGCCAGAGTTGCCCGGGTTGACAGCTGCGTCGGTCTGGATGAACGACTCAATCTTCATCTCGGCGTTGAGTATATTGATGTTACGCGCCTTGGCCGAGACGATACCTGCCGTGACGGTGGAGGTGAGGTTGAAGGGGTTGCCGACGGCGAGCACCCATTCGCCGACGCGGAGGGCGTCGGAGTTACCCATGGGGATGACGGGCAGACCTGTCTCATCAATCTTCAGCAGTGCGATGTCGGTGTTCGGGTCTGTGCCGACAAGGGTGGCTGTGTACTCACGTTTGTCGTTCAGTATAACTTGTATCAGCTCGGCGCGGTCGATGACGTGGTTGTTGGTGACGATATAGCCATCGTCGGAGATGAT
>JAFSPC010000083.1 GCA_017443075.1 Paludibacteraceae bacterium | reverse complement strand
TTGTCAACACGCTCAACTGGGCCACGGTGAACACGTTCGTATGGCCTGCCGATGGCGAGGCATTCATGTCATGGCCCGGCGAGGCAGCCTCGAAGGAGGCAGAGCCGCTGCAAGGCTATGATGTATACGCTTACACCTTCCCTGCCAAGTATGTGAATGTTATCTTCAATAACGGCGACACACAGACCGTTGACCTGACATGGTCAGCCGCCAAGCCTTACTTTGTCCCGTCAGAGAAGAATGCCGAGGGCAAGCTGCAAGGCACATGGTACGCCAAGGCTGACGTCCCTGCCGCTCCCGAACCTGTCGTTCCTGCCAAATTCTACATCACAGGCGATAGTGCTTTGGTAGTCGATGCGGGTCTTGACAAGAGCAAAGCGTGGTTACCTGACGCCATCAAGTCAGAGAAAGATACGCTCGAACTCACTTTGAAGGCAGACACCTATTATACCTTGAAGCTGACCACCGACGGCACATGGAATACCGCCAAGGGTTACAACGACCTGTCAGAGAAGGCCGTTGGTCTCGAAGACAACGGCAACGACCACAACATCGGCTTCAAACTCAAGGACGCCGGCAAGGTACAGGTCATCTACTTCGTTAAGGACAACAAGACCACCTTCCAACTCTCGGGTAACTTCGTCACCAAGGTCGATCCTGTCCCGACAGTGGCTGACGGTTTCTATCTGATGGGCACGATGAACGGGTGGAAAGCTGACGAGAACTACCTGTTTGTCCCCAACGAAACGACTGAAGGCAAATATACGCTAAGTGTCACCCTGACCGAGGGCGATGAACTGAAGGTGGCTAAGGTGATGAATGGTGTCGCCATGACATGGTATCCTGCTGAGGGCGCCAATTTCGTGGTTAGTGCTACACATGCAGGTAAGAAAGTTATCTATTTCCGCGAACAGTACAACGCCGATTGGGCAGATTTTGGCGGATATATCTACATCGCCAATGATATAGCAGAAGGCATCCATGACACCACAGCCGAACAGCAGGCTGTCAAGGTCATCATCAACAACTGCCTGCTGATCCGACGCGGCACGCGCACATATACCGTTGCCGGAGAACTCGTTCGATAACCAACGATGCATAGAATACAAAAAGAGGGGTTAGCGCCCCTCTTTTTGTGTCATTTGTGGAAAAATATGAATAAAATATACTGAAAACTTGCAAATGTCGAATTTTTTTCGTATCTTTGTGTGCTCTTTGTGTGTGAAGATGAATTTTATTCGCAACATAGTATGCTTGGTGGTGCTGATAGCGCTACTTTTGCCTGTGCAGACTATGCATGGGCAGTATGTCGGTAGTGGCACCTCGACGTTTGCGTTCTTGGATCTGCCTGTGTCGGCGCGTCAGAATGCGCTGGGCGGTGAAAATGTTTCCATACGCGATGGCGAATTGAGCTCTGCATTCGCCAATCCCGCACTTTTAGGCAGCCTCACGCATAACATTGTGCAGATAGGTTACGCCTACTATGGCTCGAATCACTTTGGTAGTGTCATGTATGGCTATAATTTTGGTAGCAGGCAAAACCTCTCTGTTTCGCACTCAGGCGAGACTTCCGCATTGTCAGCCGTCAACGGCCTGCCTGACAGACCGAATTATTTTGCTGTGGGTATACATTACCTCGACTATGGCAAGATGCGCTACGCCGAGGCGAATGGCCAACTCACAGGCGCAAGTTTCGGCGCACGGGATATATTGATTGAGGCAGCCTATGCACGGCAGTTAGGTCCGATGTTCACTGTCGGCGTGGCATTGAAGCCCGTGATGTCCTTCTACGAATCGTATAGCGCAGTGGCAATAGGTGCCGATGTGGGCGGACACTTCCAATTAAATGATAGTACCCTCCAGATGGGATTGGTGCTCAAAAATATTGGTTGGCAACTCAAGGGCTTTTATTCCGATGAGTCGGGGCAACGCTTGGAGATGTTGCCGCTTAATCTTGAGTTTGGCATCAACTATCGCGTCAAGCATGCACCGTTGCGCTTCTCTCTCACCGTGCACAATATACAGAACTGGGATCTCGGCTATAGCCGTCTTAACGAAACCGAACTGCCCCTCAAGCCTGTCGGTTGGTTCGACATGATGATGCGACACACTATATGGGCGATTGATATTGTGCCCAAGAGCGAGAAATTCTACCTCACGCTCAGTTACAACCACCGTCGCCGTCAGGAGTTCAACCTGCAGGACCAACGTTCGTTGGCTGGCTTCGCTGCCGGTGTCGGCATACGTATCAAGATGCTGCGACTCGGGTTCGCAATGAGCCAGATGTCCAAGCAGAACTTCACCTATCAGGTCAGCCTCTCGCTTGATGCCAATAGCCTGATGAAGTGATAATAGACCGCTGCGCTGACAGAAGACAGACCGCAGCCTGCGGCTGCTGAAAGAATATACGATCATGAAAAAACTACTTACGCTTGCTTGTGCATTGTGCATGCTGTGGGCATGCAATCCTAACGGTCAGGAACCTCAGAACACCACGCCGAGCGGCGACACAACCCAAGTTGCGCCACCGGACACTGCTGCCGCAGTGCAGCCGGATACGTCCACCACGGCGGATTTTGATATGCGCCAACCCAAACCGATGACTTTCGCCTCGGCTGACGAACAACTGCTGTACCGAACAAACGAGTTCACGTTCAACCTGACGAGCCTCGTTTGCAAGAACTCCGACAAGAAGAACATCATTCTCTCGCCATTGTCCGCCAGTATTATGCTGGGCATGGTGATGAACGGTGCCGACGGTGAGACACTGCAGCAGATGCAACGAACCTTGGGCTTCGAAGGTCTGACGCAGGCAGAGATAAACGAGTGGTACAAGTCACTGATCAAACTGCTGCCTACACTCGATGCCGAGACTATCGTGAAGATCGCCAACTCACTGTGGGTGAAGAACGGTTTTCCCGTACTGCCGGAATACATTGCCGCCAATCAGCAGTATTTCCACGCCGAGACCGACAATGTGGACATGGCTGACCCTGCCACTGCCGCACGTATCAATCAGTGGGCAGCCGATAACACGAACGACCTGATCAAACATGTGGTTAACCCCGAAGATATCAGCGAATGTGTCATGATTCTTGCCAACGCCCTGTACTTCAAGGGCAAATGGGAGGTAGCCTTCAATCCGGAGAGAACGCACAAGGCGGATTTTGACCCGTGGCAGGAGCCCCGGATAAAAGTAGATATGATGGAGGGCGAGATCAGTGCTTTCTACGCTGATGTGCCCCAAGGA
>JAFSPC010000082.1 GCA_017443075.1 Paludibacteraceae bacterium | reverse complement strand
GTCACCAACACCGCGTAGCGGTAACCAACACGAAGTAACGAACACGGAGGTACACGGAACCCCACGGAAAACTGAGAATACTCTGCTCCGTGCTAATCAGTGAAAGTCCGTGTAGCATAAAAGTAACCAACACGTAGTCACCAACACCGCGTAGCGGTAACCAACACGAAGTAACGAACACGGAGGTACACGGAACGCCACGGAATACTGAGAATACTCTGCTCCGTGCTAATCAGTGAAAGTCCGTGTAGCATAAAAGTAACCAACACGCAGTCATTAACACCGCGCAGCGGTAAACAACACGCAGTCACCAACACCGCGTAGCGGTAACCAACACGAAGTTATCAACACGAAATCATTATGCACGAACGATTAGTAGGTACACTGATCCTCACGCGCTACGGTGCAGAGGTCCTGACGGATAACAGACAGCTAAGTGAGAACATAGCTGTTGCGCCGCGTTATCTGCATGGGGCACAGGATAACGACAAGGTGATCGTTGAGATCATCCATCCCGCTACGCGTAAGTATCCGCCTATGGGGAAGATCGTGGATGTATTAGGACCAAGTGGGGATAACGAAGCAGAGATGCATGCTATTCTTGCCGAATATGGTTTACCTTACTCGTATCCCGCTGAAGCGGAACAAGAGGCGGCAAGCATTGATACCGACATCAGCACGCAAGAGATCTACCGCAGGCGTGACATGCGTGATGCACTCACGTTCACCATCGATCCGTATGATGCCAAGGATTTTGATGACGCATTATCTTTCCGCCGGACTGCTGACAACGAATATGAGATCGGTGTGCACATAGCCGATGTCACTCATTACGTAGCATCGGGTTCATTGCTGGACCGCGAGGCGTACAATCGGGCTACATCAGTTTATCTGGTTGATCGCACTATACCGATGCTACCAGAGCGTTTGTGCAACGCGTTGTGCTCTCTGCGCCCGAATGAAGACAAGCTGACGATGTCCGTTGTCTTCACAATGGATAGTAAAGCCAAGGTGCTCAAGCACAAGATCTGTCGCACGATCATCCGTTCGAATGTGCGGTTGGACTACGAGCAGGCGCAGCAGATTATCGATGGCACACTGACGAAGAGCACCTCTGTGCACGGCGGTGAGATCAGTCAGGAGGTGATCGACGCCATACAGCAGCTGGATAAACTGGCGACCATTATGCGCGACGAACGTTTCCGCCACGGGGCGATAGAATTTGAGCGTGAGGAAGTGAAGGTGCAGGTGGATGAACAAGGTAAGCCTATAGGTTTTGCCTTGCAGCAATCAACGCCTTCACATCATCTGATAGAGGAGTTTATGCTACTTGCCAACCGCACGGTGGCGCAGCAGTTGTCCGGCACGAACAAGGATATTGTGTATCGTGTGCACGATGTGCCCGATCCCGATAAGGTAGAGGCACTCAGCAAGTTCGTACACCAGTTCGGCTATCGGATGCGTCTGCCTAAACGCGATTCGAAGAGCGAGAACGGAACGCGTGCCGCCACCAAGGCTATCAAGCAGCTGCTGACTGATAGTGCGGGTACGGTTGAGCAAGAACTCATACACAACCTTGCCCTTCGTACAATGCCCAAGGCCGTCTATTCGACGCATAACATAGGGCACTACGGTTTGGCTTTCCCGTACTATACCCATTTTACCTCTCCCATTCGCCGTTATCCGGATATGATGGTGCACAGGCTGGTGAGCAAGTATCTGCTGAGCGGGAAGCAGCAATCGGATATGGGCGACCTGGAGGAGGCATGTCGTCATTGCTCCGATCGTGAGCAGTTAGCCATTGCCGCCGAGCGTGCGTCAGTCAAGTATAAGCAGGCAGAGTGGATGACAGAGCATGTTGGTGATACTTTTGATGGCATCATATCCGGCGTAGTGGAGTACGGCGTATATGTGCAATTGAATGATACGCATTGCGTAGGACTGTTGCATGTGCGTGAGTTGGGTGATGACTATTGGTCATATATTGAGGACGACTATTGCCTTCTGAATGAGCGCACAGGCAAGCAGTTGCGTCTGGGCGACCCAATTCGCGTGCAAGTGGCACGTGCTGATGCGTTGCAACGACGAATAGATTTTCGGTTGAGCGAAGATACAAAGCGCAGATGAGCAGAAAACGATTCTTGATAGTGATGTGTGTCGCTTTGCTTGCGGGCAATACGCTGCATGCCGAAGAGAGTAACTTTGCCATGTTCTTTTTCCGCGTGGGCAACTGGATAGATAATCTATCGCTCAAGGATATCGATACAACCTATATCGGGTTGCCAGAGTTTGCATGGCGTGTGGCATCCAACAATAGTACTATGGGTATTCACTCCGCCTTAGATGTGAATAGCGATGTATCCAGCTCCAATGAACTTGTATCCATTGTGTCCACCACTACGCCGAGTGTGGATTTAGGTTTTCATGTAGCCCTGCGTTCGTTAGGATTCGGCTATTCGTGGGATGCCTTAAACAACTATGCACAGAAGTATAATATAACCTTAGGCGGTAAATCGTGGGGCGTGGATTTCATACGGCAGAAAAGTGGCAACTTCCGCACTACAGTTGCCTTTCCCGGATATAATGTTCCCCCCGTATATTATAGTAGCCATGACGCGTTAATCACGAATACGAACCTGTCGGTTTGGTATGCACTCAACTCGCGCCACTACTCGCACCATGCGGCAGTCAAGCAGGCGTATATACAGAAGCGCACAGCCGGCTCGCTGCTGCTGAGCTTGACGTACATGAATACGGATATATCCTTTGGACACGATTCGGCGATGTCCAATATACTATCCTACATGACAGATGTGCAAAAGATGGTGACGCATCAGGTGGCAGTCGGCTTGGGGTACGGCATCAATTATACGCCGAACAATGGTAAGGTGCTTATTCATGCCTCTGCTACGGCACAACTGGTGTTCTATTCGATCAACTATATAGCGTACAATGTTCCGGATTCGTTACGTGGCTTTGCGTACCCGAGTTACGCCATACGTCCCACAACGCCCGTTCACCTGACGGGAACGATGCGTGCCGCGGTGAGCTATGAGATCAACAAGTGGGTGCATCTTCATGCACGTGCGCAGGTGAATAATATGCGGTTCAAGTCGGTTACGGATGTGGGCATGGTCAGTTTGTCGAACTGGACGTGGCAGGCACATCTGGCTGTAGCCGTTCGTTTGGGCGTGAGCAAGGAGCGTAAGAACCGTGCACTGGGTATAGTCCCCATGCCACGTAGTGAACTCGTTCCAGTTGAACCGCATGCCGCCGAAGGCAAACGCTTCACCTTGCCGCAATGGCTGACAGATTACTTCTTCTCACCTACACATTAGGATATAATCATAATCACATTAATACGATATACAATGAAAAAGTTCTTATCATTCGTAGCCTTATTGCTGATTGGGGTTACGAGTTTTGCCGCAGTGCAAATCAATGTGTCGCCGAGTAGTGTGGATTTTGGTTCGGTGAGTATCAAAGGCAAGACATCGGTAGAAGGCACTGCTACTATCAACGTCAGCTATTCAGGCTTGCAGCCGTATTGCAGTGTCTATTTTGAGGACGATGAGATGCCTGAATCGGGTGCCATCTTTTCGCTGGAGGGTACGAAAACAGCCGGCGTGATCTATAGTGGCGACCAATACACTGCTGCTGAAGGTACAGGTCTGACATTGAACTACTACGCCGAAGCCGCAGGCACCTACATAGGCAAGATTCGTTTCTACAGTTACACCGATGCCGATTGGACTATCAAGAGCGAGTATGTGTATCTGACCATCAAACTGGTTGTCACCGGTGACGCTGTGGTTGCCCAGACAACGCCGTTTGAGCGCGTGAATACGACCGCTGACCTGACGGACGGCGATGAGGTAGTGTTTGTCAGCGAGAGTAGTTCGGCAGTGAGCGGGCCTCTCAGTGGCGCCTATCTGACCGCTATCACCGATGGCGTGAAGGTAGCTGATGGCAAGGCAGATGTGCCGGCGGGGGCACAGACGTTTGTGATGAAGAAGTATAGTGGCAACTGGCAGTTCTTGTACCCCGACGACAACGAGAAAGCACTGCTGCTGGATTACAAGTCGAATAGTGCTAAAGGTGCGTTTGCCACGACGTATGAGGCAGGCGCAACGGTGAAGAGCTGGGAGGTAAGCATCAGCAACGGTGTGGCAACGGTGATTCGCCCGAACGAGGCCGATCCGGCTTACCCCATACGCTTCAACAGCGACCGCTTCAAGCCATATATGAGCGAGAGTACAGGCACGAACATTGCTATCTACAAGAAAGCCGGTGAGGCACACGATATACAGAGCAAACTGGAGGTAGAGGCTATCAGCTTTGGCGATGTGGAGCAAGACGAACCGGCTGAGGTAAAAGTCAACTATACCGCCGAGAACCTGACGGATGATATCATCTGGGCGATTGAAGGCAGCGATGAAGCGTTGTTTGACTTGGCTGATGAAGGTGATCGAACCGGCGGTACGCTGACCATCACCTACAAGGGGACAGCTACCAAGACCGGTGCGTTGGATGCCAAGATTGCCTATCTGACGCAGGATGCCAAACTGGATGCTCTGGATGGTGAGGTAGCCATCAGCATCAACCTGATTCCGGCAACGGTTAAGCTGACGAAGATTACGTTTGCGGGCGCACCGGCAACGATTGATCAAGGGCAGTCGATTGATATGAGTCAGTACGTGGTATATACGCCGGACAATGCGGCAGTCAAGGACCTGACGTGGAGCGTAGATAAGACTTATCAAGGCGAAGTGAGCGCCCAAGGTGTGCTGACCGCCAAGCGTGTGACAGGCAATGTGACCATAACGGCTACATCGGTGCGTGTGCCGAGTGTAAGCGCGAGTGTGACACTGACAATCACCAAGCCGACAGTGACAGACTTCACCCTGTCAGATAGCGAGGTGACGCTGAATGTAGGCGGAACGAAGACGCTCAGCGTCACCGCATACGTGCCTGATTATGCGATCGAGGCAGCAAGTTTCGCCAGCAGCAATACAGCTGTAGCCACGGTGAACAAGAACGGCCTGATCACCGCCAAGGCTATTGGTGAAGCCGAAGTGACGGCCACCATCGGCGAGGTTGTTAAGACATGCAAGGTACATGTGGTGGCTGTGACGGTGGAGGGTATCAGTTTTGCCACCGCTGATGTTAATGTAACCAAAGGCACGACGCTGCAACTTACTCCGATGGTGATACCGGCGCAGGCAGCAACCGAATATACGATTGCCTACGCGTCAAGTAACGAAGCCGTTGCCACGGTAAGTGAGGCGGGGTTGGTAAGCGGACTGAGCGAGGGCGAAGCAGTCATTACCGCCACTATCGACGGCAAGCAGGCGCAGATAACGATCCATGTGGTTGCACCTGTGATGTTCGCCAAAGTGACGGACGCAAGCACCCTCGCAGCCAACGATACCATCATCCTTGCCACCATATATGCGGGCAATGGTGTAGTAGCCGGTGCACGTAATGATAAGAAACTGAATGCACTGACCAGCGATGTCGTAGTTACAGCGAGTGAGGCGTATGCAGAAAAGGCCTGCCGAATGGTATTAGGCAAGGATAATGGCAAAGAAGGCTTTACGCTGACCATTGTCGGCGGCAAGACGATTGCCGTGACAAGCAACGGCAATGATGTAGTAGATGCCAATACCCAGAATTGCAAGTACTGGGAACTGGTGGCAGACGGCGAGAACGGCTATTACGTGCACAATCTGGGCAACACAAATGCGTACTTCAAGTACCATGCAGGTAACGCTGCCATCAAGCCGTATAAGGCCAATACTACAGGGGCTGTGTATGTATATGCGTATGTACGCAAGTATGTTGCCCCTGTCGTTACAGGCGTTGAGGCTGTGAGCAGTTCTGCCAGTGTGCAGAAGGTGATTCGCAACGGACAACTGCTCATCATCCGCAACGGCGAGACATATACGTTGACCGGTGAGAAACGCTAAAAAAGGAAGTAACCGAAGAGCCGAAAGAGCATTTACTGAAAGGCTAAAAAGGCAGCGGCGAGCGTATGCGGACCTATCGGTGACGTATCGGGATGCTCCCGTAATGGTCGCGATGATAGACCGACAAAACAAGGACAAAGGCTCGACAAAAGCTCGATTGAACAGCACGTTTTTGCCCGAAAGCATGCTCTAAAGCATAAAAAATGCAGTGCATCAGAAATGGTGCACTGCGTTGTTTTTGTAATATTGACGTTGCATGGGAAACTTTCGGAGTGCAAAAAGTTTCCGTGTGAAGAGCGTGTTTTTGCAATTGTGCGAAAAAAATTGTACCTTTGCGGCGTTTTTTGTTGAGAAGATGGAAAATCAGAAAGAGCAAATAATCAAGACCGCGGGCGAGATGTTTTTTCGCTTGGGAATACGGAGTGTATCGATTGACGATATATGCCGCGAGTTAGGGATGTCGAAGAAGACGTTCTACGTGTATTTTGCAAGCAAAGATGAGCTTGTGGCACAATTATTGCATAGTAATGTGGAGTACATATCCGGCAAGATGGATGACCTGCGTCAGATGCATGACTTCAGGAAGTTGGTCGAGTGCTTTGTTCACCGCCAAGAGGCGGAAAAGAACGATGTGAGACGTGTGCCGCAACTGGTATATGACTTGAAGAAATACTATCCCCGTCAGTTTGAAGATTTTCAACATGAATGCTTCAGGACACAGAAAGAGTACATCAAGGCCTATCTCGAGCAAGGCATAAGCGAGGGGATGGTTCGTGCGGATCTGGACACCGAGTTGACAGCGACGCTGTTCGCCAAGATACACGCCGATGCTGTCCGGGACTTTGAGAAGATAGAAGCACACGGGCACAGTATGCACCGGTTGAGCCATACGGCGATGGATATATTCGTTCGCGGCGTGCTGAGCGAGGAGGGAATGAAGCTGTATAATAAATAATTGATATTTGACAATTGATAATTGATAAAAATAATTTAAATATACAATGAAGAAATCAGTATTAATTTTAGTAACATTGCTGCTGAGCGTGAGCATGCAGGCGGAAGATAGCGTGCTGGCAGCGGCACGTGACGGAGAGGAGCGTACGGATGTACCTGCCCAGCTTGAACTGTCGCTGCAGCAGGCGCAGGATTATGCCATCAAGCAGAACCGAACTTTGAAGAACGCCTCGCTGGCAGTGCAGGAAGCATACGCCCAGCGCTGGCAGACGATAGCCGCCATGCTGCCGAACGTAGACGGAAGTTATAGCTATAGCAACTATTTAGGCTACAGTGCGACATTGTCGATGGGCGGTAACAATATAGATATCAATATGCCTAATGTAGGTGCGTTGGGTGTGACAGCGTCCATCGGACTGAACGGGCAGGGGATAGTAGGTGTGCTGCTGAACAACATCGCCATTGAAATGAAGAAGATTGCGCTTGAGCAATCGGAAGTAGAACTGCGCAGTAGCGTCAAGAGCAGTTATGTGAGCGTGCTGGCGTTGCAGAGTATTAGCAACCTGCTTGACTCAAGTTTGATAAACATCCAGAACCTTGAGCAGATAACGCAGAACTCCGTTACAGCCGGTGTAGCCGAGCAGACGGCAGCCGACCAGATACGCGTGCGCGTGAATACATTAAAGAACAATATCAACACCCAGAAGCGAAATATCGAGTTGGCGACGAACAGTCTGAAGGTGCTGCTGGATGTACCTGCTGAGACCGAGCTGACGCTGACCGAGCAGATTGATGAGATTCTCTCACCTGAGCGCGTGCTGACGCTGCTGGGTGAGGACTTTGATATCCACAACAACCTGACCTATCAGCAGGTAGCCAAATCTACGGAGCTCGCCAGACGCAACGTGCACATGGCAGGTTGGGCATACGGCCCCACAGTGAGCCTCGGGTACAACTATACCAACCAGCAATACTATGGTGAAGGCGGTATGCGTATGACGCCGCCGAACGTAGTGCAGGTGAGCGTCAGGATGCCGTTGTGGTCGAGTGGCAAGCGTGCGGCAGGTGTGATTGAGAAGAAGATAGCCTACGAAGAGGCAAAGAACACGCTGTCAGAGACCACCGACAACCTCGCAATCCAGTACCGCCAGTTGCGTTTTAACCTGACGAACGCCTACGAGACATACACGAACGAGAAAGACAATATTGAGGTGGCACAACGCGTATTCAAATCCGCTACGGAGAAGTTCAAGTGGGGCGCAGCTTCTAACCTTGAGCTGACGAATGCCAGCAACGATCTCATCAATGCGCAATCGACGTATGTCAACGCATTGCTGACGCTGATTAATGCGCAATCCAGTCTTGAAGAGTTCCTGAACAAGTAATTAACCAACGTTGAAAGCATAAAGCGCGTAAAGTGTAAAAAAGACAAGAGCAGAAAAAATTAATAACAATGAAAAAGATATTCGTATTTTCCCTCGCAGCCATGATGCTCGTAGGCTGCGGAACCAAACAAGAGCAGACGCAGACTACGGCTCAGACAGAAGAGCGCGTAGAGCAAGTACGTACGACCGTGTTGCAACCGCGTGAGATAGAGCGCGTTATATCGGTGTCAACCAACCTGCAAGGCTACCTGACGCAGAACGTAGCCCCCTCGCTGACAGGCAAGATCGAACATATCTACTGTGAGGTAGGCGATCATGTGAAGAAAGGTCAGGATCTGGTACGTATGGATCAGACGCAGTATAAGACCACCAAGATTAGTCTTGCCAACTTAGAGGTAGAGAAGAACCGTATTGCACAGTTGCTGAAGACCGGTTCGGCTACACAACAGCAGTACGACCAGATCACCACGCAGTACAATTCCACCAAAGAGCAGTTGGAGTTCTTGCAGACGAACACCTATGTGAAAGCACCTTTTGCCGGCGTTATCTCCGCCAAGACCTATGAGGATGGTGAGTTGTATGGCGGCCAGCCGATACTCGTGCTTACGCAGATAGACAAGCTGAAAGCACTGGTGGCTATACCCGAGATGTATTTCCCGAAGTTGAAAGAAGGCATGAAACTGTCGTTGACCTCGGAGATCTATCCCGACCAAGTGTTCCCTGCAATGGTTGAGGTCGTTTATCCGACCGTGGATGCCTCGAGTCACACGTTCCAAGTAAAGATTGTAATACCTAACCAGAAGAACCTGTTGCGCCCGGGTATGTACGTAACCACCACCATCGGTTTGGGCAAGGCGAAAGCTATTGTCGCACCATATCAGTCGGTAGAGAAGCTGGTGGGCGCTAACGACCGCTACGTGTTCATCAACGACAACGGTCGCGCCAAACGTGTAACTGTTGAACTGGGACAGCGCTTTGACCAGGATGTAGAGCTCATCTCGCCCGAGATTGTTGCCGGCGTCGAAATGGTGACAACCGGTCAGCACAAGCTGGTGGACGGAGTAAAAATCAATGTTGTGGAGTAGTGTCCTTAAGCACCGTTGTGACCTTAATGACCATAATGACTTAAATGATTTAGAACTATGGCAATATACAAATCAGCGATAGAGAAACCGGTAACCACCGTGTTGATTTTTGTGGCGGTGATTGTGATCGGTGTATTCTCGTTCCTTAGGCTGCCTATTGATCAGTTCCCCGAGATGGATCCACCGTATATAACGGTGATGACCACCTATCCGGGCGCGGCAGCCAGTGAGATGGAAACCAACGTGACGAAGATCATGGAGAACGCCTTGACCTCCGTTGACCACCTCAAGCACATCACCTCGCAATCCAAGGATAATATATCCGTTGTCACGCTGGAGCTGGAGTGGGGTAGTAACATGGACGAGGCGGTGAACGATGTGCGCTCGTTTGTGGATATGGCGGCTAACAACCTGCCTGACAATTGTGCCAAGCCGGTGATATTCAAGTTGTCAACCAGCTCAATGCCTATCTGCCAGTATTCAATCACGGCAGATGAGACCTACGCAGGCTTGGACAAGATCCTGAATGACGAGGTTGTGCCGCAACTGAACCACATCGACGGTATCGGTAATATCTCGCTTTCCGGTGCCCCCGATCGTTACGTATATGTGAATATCGACCAGCAGAAGCTCGATGCCTACGGTATTACTCTTGAGCAAGTCGGGCAGGTGGTGACGGCAAACAACCTGAACCTGTCGTCCGGTACGATCAAGATGCCGCAAGAGCAGTACCAGATGCAGGTGCGAAGCGAGTATATCGAATCGTCGGAGATTGAGAACCTGATGGTTACGATGACGCCGCAAGGTCAGCAGGTGTTCATTCGCGACATAGCCACGGTCAAAGATACGATCAAGGACTTGAGCCTGGATGAGAAAACCAATGGGCGCGAGGCGGTGCGTCTGATCATCGCCAAGCAGACAGGAGCCAACACCGTGCAGGTGTGCCGTGATGTGCGTAAGGAGCTCGCGCAGATACAGAAGCAACTGCCTACCGATGTGAAGATTGAGAAGATATACGACTCGTCGGAGAACATCCAGAACAGTATCAACTCGCTGGAGGAATCAGTGCTGTACGCATTGCTGTTCGTGGTGCTGGTGGTGCTGTTCTTCCTCGGCAAGTGGCGTGCTACAATCATTATCGGCGTTACGATACCTATCGCGCTGATCGTGGCATTTATCTACCTGGGTGTGGCAGACTCGAGCTTGAACATCATCTCGCTTTGTTCGCTAACGATAGCTATCGGTATGGTGGTGGACGATGCGATTGTGGTGCTGGAGAATATCACCCGTCACGTGGAGCGAGGCGAAGATCCGCACGAGGCTGCCATCTATGCAACCAACGAGGTGTGGGTATCTGTTATAGCGACCACACTGGTGCTGGTAGCCGTGTTCGTGCCGCTGACAATGCTGAGTGGTTTTGCCGGCATCATGTTCCACGAGTTGGGCTGGATTGTAACGGTAGTATGTTGTACATCCACCCTCGTAGCTATTACTCTGACACCTATGCTCTGCTCAAAGTTGCTGAAGGCGAAGCAGGTGCATGTAGATGAGCAGGGTAACCTCGTTGACGACGAGGCTGGCAAGCGTTCGCTGTACGAGCGTACCGTAGTACGTATGCTGGACAAAATTGATGATGTCTATGCCCGTTCGCTTGGTTGGTGCTTGCGCCATAAGACCATCACGCTGCTGATCCTGTTGGCATTGTTTGGCGCCTCGCTGATGCCGGTGTTCATGGGTAAGATCGGCACGGACTTCATGCAAGAGCAGGATAACGGCCGCTTGAGCGTAACCATCAAACTGCAGCGTGGTACACGTATCGAAGAGACGCTGAAGACAGCCCGCAAACTCGAGGCGCGTTTTGTTGCACTGGTGCCCGAGATTCAGCTGATTAACACCTCTGCCGGCTCGAACGACGATGCCACTATTGCGGCATTGTTCTCATCCACGATGAACAACAAGATTCAGATGACTATTCGTCTGCCCAAGAAGTGGGAGCGTGACCGCGACATCTGGACCATAGCCGAGATCCTTCGTCAGGAGATGGCTGCTTATCCCGAGATCAATGAGTACCAGTGTGCCGTATCGTCTGGTGGTCCCGGAGGTGGTAACACAGTGGACCTTGAGATCTACGGCTACGACTTCGATAAGACGAGCCAGATGGCAGAACAATGCCGTCAGCTCATCTCGCAGCTTCCTGGTGCGCGTGACGTGAATATCAGCCGTGAGGACGACCGTCCGGATATTAAGATCACTGTGGATAAAGAGAAAGCTTCGCGTCTGGGACTGAGCTCAGCAACGATCTCTACGTACCTGCGTAACCGCGTAGCCGGTATGGCGTGCGGCTACCTGAAAGATGACGGCTCGGAGTACGATATCGTTGTCCGCCTCAACGAGGAAGACCGCAACTCGATTAGCGATGTGCTGAACCTGAGTATACCGACTGCCATGGGTAAGACCGTCAAGTTGTCGGAGGTGGCAGAGGTTGGCGAATATTGGGCGCCGCCTACCATTGAGCGTAAAGCCCGTCAGCGTATCGTTACCGTCAAGGCTACTCCGTACAACACGACCTTGGGCGAACTGGCTGAGGCTATTCAGACGCAAGTAGTGCCGCAACTGGATATACCTGTCGGTTACAGCACCCATATCGGTGGTAACTACGAGACGCAGCAGGATACCTTCAAGGATATGATTCTGTTGTTTGCACTGATTGTGTTGCTGGTATATATTACGATGGCATCCCAGTTCGAGTCATTGCGCATGCCGGGTATCATCATGTTTGCTGTGCCGTTTGCCTTCTCGGGCGTGATCATGGCATTGTGGCTCACTCATCGCTCGCTGGATATGATTGGTGCGTTGGGATTGGTGCTGCTGGTAGGTATCGTTGTGAAGAATGGTATTGTGCTGGTGGACTATATCAACCTGATGCGTGAGCGTGGCTACGAGTTGAACGAGGCTATTCAGATGTCCGGCCGAAGCCGTCTTCGCCCTGTATTGATGACTGCGTTCACTACCATCTTGGGTATGGTGCCGATGGCGGTCAGCTCGGGCGAAGGTGCCGAGATGTGGCAACCGCTGGGTATAGTGGTTATCGGTGGCTTGACTGTATCTACGTTCCTGACATTGTATATCGTGCCCGTATTGTACGGCGTTATGTCCCGCCATGGCGACCGCGACAAGCAGGAAGCATTGCGCAAGAAGTTCATCTTCATGCAATTGAAGGTGAAGGATAAAGAGCCGAAAGCCGATACTGAAAAGTCGAAAGCGTAAATTGAAATCGTATGAAAAGTGTAATGATAGTTTTCAACCAGGCCAACACCGGTCGAGTAGAGTATATGCTGGATGTGCTGGGTATCAAAGGATTCACGTTCTTTGAGCAAGTGCAAGGCCGTGGCACCAACGGCGGTGAGCCGCGTCGCGGTACGCACGCGTGGCCTGAGATGAACAGTTGCGTCATCACCGTCGTGGATGACGATAAGGTGCCCGCATTATTAGAGTCTGTTCAGAAACTCGATATGCGTAATCGTGAGGTTGGCGTTCGGGCTTTTGTGTGGAATATCGAAGCAACGGTGTAAGTAGTAGAACGTTGATAGACGAAATCCGATGATGCGCTGTGTCGGACGTTTTGCCCCGAGCCCTACGGGCGAGATGCATTTGGGCAATGTGCTTGCCGCCTTGTTGTCGTGGTTATCAGCTCGGCAGCAAGGTGGCTTGTGGCGGCTTAGAATTGAGGACCTCGATCCGCAGCGCTCACGGCAGGAGTATGCCGACGGGCTGATGCGTGACTTGGAGTGGCTCGGGCTGACATGGGATGGCGAGGTCATCTACCAGTCGCAGCGCACTCAGGTGTATGCGCACTGTCTCAACCGCTTAGCCAGCATGCGCGATCCGCAGACAGGGCTGCAGCTCGTTTATCCGTGCACCTGTACACGCAACGATATCCTTGCCGCGCAGGCGCCGCACGAGGCTGATGGGCGAATAGTCTATCCGGGTACATGCCGCCCGCATTCGGCAAGTCCTGATAATTCCGATAATTCGTCACCCCTTCTGCGCCGCGCAGCTATGCGGATTATTGTGCCGGATGTGGAGATTGAGTATGACGACCGCGTGTACGGTCATCAGTCGGTTAACCTCGCTGCCCATTGCGGTGACTTTATCCTACGCCGCTCGGACGGCGTGTTTGCCTACCAATTGGCAGTTGTCATTGATGATGCCGAGATGGGTGTAACAGAAATCGTGCGCGGGCGCGACCTGCTCTTGTCTGTGGCGCAGCAGCATTATATGCGTACACTGCTTGGGTTGGCCCAACCTGCGTACTGCCATCATCCGCTTTTGGTCAACGCGCAAGGACAACGCCTGTGCAAGCGAGACCATGCCTTGGCTGTCAGTGCCATGCGTGCGCACTATACGGCGCAGGAGATCATTGGCAATCTGGCGCATGCTGTAGGACTTATCCCTGAGCCCGAGCCCCTTGCGCCACAGCAGTTGTTGCCATATTTTGATTGGAGCCGAATCCCGAGAAACGACATAATGGTCAGTGAATAAATATGTAAAAATATTAAGCTTAAGTATATGAAGATAGAAAACCAAAAAGTAGCCACCCTCATCTACGAGATGTTTGTGCAGGGTGAAGATGGTAAAGACGAAGTGATGGAGACCGCTACGCTGGAGCGCCCGCTAATCTATTGCCACGGTGAAGGAATGATGTTGCCTGCTTTTGAGGCTGCCATGCTTGGCAAGGATGTTGACGACTCGTTTGATTTTGTTATCACTCCTGACCAGGCTTATGGCGATTACGATGAGCAGGGCGTGATGACGCTCGATAAGAAGCTGTTTTATAACGGAGACAACGAGTTTGATACCGAGCGCGTGTACGAGGGGGCTATCGTTCCCATGAATACGACCGATGGTCAGATCATCAATGCGCAGGTGGTGGAGATTACCGACGACAAGGTTACCATTGATCTCAATCACCCCTTGGCAGGCGAGACGCTGCATTTTGTTGGCAAGGTGGTGGATGTGCGCGATGTGACGCCGGGCGAACTGAAGGCATTGCGCCACCGCGGAGGTTGTGGTGGTTGCAAGGGCAGTTGTGATTCCTGTGGCTCCGGTGATGAGGGCTGCGGTTCAGGCTGCGGCTCGTGTTGTCAGTGATTTTCGGTTATTCTGATACAATCAACGCCTCTCCTGCATATAGGAGAGGCGTTGATGCGTTACGCGGTATTGCCTTGTTATGCCTCAGGAGCAATTGCGCCGCTCGGGCACACATCAGCACATGTGCCGCAATCAACACAAACCTCAGGATCAATCACATAGTGCTCGCCTTCGGAGATAGCACCCATCGGGCACTCGTCTTTACATGTACCGCATGCAATGCAGTCGTCGGAAATCTTGTAAGCCATAATTAGTATATTTATTGTTGTTTGATTATAGTATGTTGTTTCTGTATTCAGTCTTCTTTGTCCTTATTTCTTCCCCCGCAGCGCAGCCATCAGTTTCTGGTTCGGCGTTGTAACGGCTGTATCTGCCAGACCGTGTTGTTTGGCAAACGTTGTCCAGTTCTTGGCTCCCTTGGCTGTGTTGACGGGTAGCCCGAGTTGCAGGTAGTGGCAATATGCTATACCAAGAGCATCTGTGGCGTCCAGCTTCTTGGGCATCCGGGCATCTGGTATGTGCAGGAATCGCTGCAGCATATCTGCCACCTGCTGCTTGGTGGAGTGACCGTTGCCGGTGATGGCCATCTTGATTTTCATCGGCGAATATTCGTATATCGGTACGTCGCGCGACAATGCAGCGGCTATCGCTACGCCTTGTGCATGCACAATCTTTATCATCGTCTGAGGGTTCTTATCCACAAACTGCGTCTCTATGGCAAGGCACGTAGGGTGGTGCTTGTCAATCAGCTGCTGGATAAAAAAGAACTCCTGTTGCAGCCGTGCATATTGGTCGTCTGTCTTATGTACATCTAATGTGTCAAACTCGCGTATGGTGGCTTTCTGCCCTACGGTGTGTAGTATGGCGTAGCCCATGTACAACGTGCCCGGGTCTATGCCGAGTATCACGTGCTCGTTTACGAGTTTGTCCTGCATCTTACTTGTTCCTCATTCTTAGCGAGCCTGACAATACGACCAGCACAGCACCGACCACCAGCACGTAATCTGCGTACGGCTCAATCTGTTTGGCGGACAGCACAACACCTGCGGCTACCACTATCAATCCTATTATCAACAGAATATTGCCTGCTTTCATATAGTTGGCGTTTAGCGTTTAGCGATTCTATTCCACTACATATACATCTTCGTTCGACGCGTGCATGTTGTAGTGTTCGCGTGCGTAGCGCTCAAGGCTGTCGGGGTTGGATATGTAGTCCAACTCATGCTTGTACGTCACGATGTTTTGGCGGCTCTGGTCAATCTGCTGTTGCAGGCTGCGCATCTGGCGGGCGCGCTGAATATGCTTGAGTACACTCTGGTCACCTACGAACAGGAAGAATATACCGAATATAGCCGTCGTGATGCTATATTTGTTCAGCAGCCAACGCCCTATCCATGGGCGTGAATTGATGTACGCTTGTATGTCAGAAAACGTAAGCATTCCGTGGTGATAATCACTTTTCGTGCCTGTTTATAGCAAAAATCATACAAAGTTACACATTTTTTTAGATATTTGCAAATTGTTTGAGCACTTTTTTGCATTTGCGGTACGATTTTTGCAGTTTTGCCAATTTAGAATTGACGACTTAGTATCCGTTTCGGCAAATTGAATGAAATTATCATATATGAAATCTTTTTGTATCATCGCGGGTCTGCTGACCTGCCTCAGCCTGTCGGCGCAGTCGACAGGTGTAATCATTGTTAACGAGCCTGCCGATAGTTTGGCAATGGATAGTGTGGATGGTTTTCGCTTCACCACAATCGACAGCGTGGCTATTACGCCGGTTAAGGACCAGAATCGCTCCAGCACATGTTGGGCGTTCTCCACGCTCGGATTCCTGGAGAGCGAGCTCCTGCGTACCGGCAAGGGCGAATACGACTTGAGTGAGATGTTCGTGGTCAGCAAGACGATGATGGATCGTGCCACCTATTTTGTGCGCCAATACGGCGAGGGCAGCAGTTTCAGCCCCGGCGGCAGTGCCTATGATGTCATCTATTGCATGTCGCACTACGGCCTGGTGCCGCAGGAGGCTATGCCCGGCATACGCTATGGCGCTGCCAAAGGCGATACGCTGCCGGTGCACAACGAGTTGGACGCTGTTGCCGGCGGGTATATCAAGGCGCTGACAGGCGGCAAAATCAAAAAACTCACACCCGTATGGAAGGAAGGCCTGCAAGCCATATACGATACCTATCTCGGCATCTGCCCGGAGGAGTTCACCTACCGTGGCAAGACATATACCCCGAAGAGCTTCGCTAAGGAGTTGGGATTGAAAGAGGATGATTATGTCAGCATCACCAGTTACACCCACCATCCGTTCTACGAGCGGTTTGCGCTTGAGGTGCCCGACAACTGGCGTATGGATCAGATGTACAACATCCCTATCGACGAACTGATGGCGGTTATCGACAATGCCCTTGCCAACGGTTACACACTGGCTTGGGGCGCCGATGTCAGCGAGGATGGTTTCACCCGCAAGGGTATAGGCGTGATGCCTGATGCTGATAATGGCGCAGAGATTACCGGTAGCGACATGGCGCACTGGCTCGGGCTGAAAGCTGACCAGCGTAAGGAAGAACTCACCAAGCGCCCCTTGCCCGAGGTCGAGGTGACACAGCAGATGCGCCAGGATGCCTACGATCGCTGGGAGAACACCGATGACCATGGCATGCAGATCTTCGGCATCGCGCACGACCAGAATGGCAAGAAGTATTACATGGTCAAGAACTCTTGGGGCACGGCGCGCTCGGATTTCAAGGGTATATGGTATGTTTCTGAAGCCTTCATGCGCTACAAGACCAACGATATTCTTGTGCACAAAGATGCGTTGCCCAAGGATATCCGCAAAAAGATAGGGCTTAAGTAACAGCTCAGCACTCAATATTGAATTTCCAATGCGTAACCTGACAATCAGTTGGATCATCCTCATGTTCGCCGTCCTGTTCATCGGCGTATCTGTGTGGTTCACCCATAACCTCTCACGGCAGTTTGCCGACATAGAACAGCAGCGTATGGAGGTCTGGGCGGAAGCCACGCGCCAGCTCGTGCTGGCTGACGAGAATACCGACATCACATTGTTTTCGTCCATCATCGAGGCGAACACCACTATACCTGTCTATATGACGGACGCCGACTACCATGTTATCCTCACGCGTAATGTGCAGGAGCCCAAGCAGAATGTCGAGGCGTTCTATCAGCGCAAGATTGCCAAGTTGCGCGAGAGCCAGACGCCCATCGAGGTCAAGGTGTCGCCCGGGGTGACGCAGTACATCTTCTACGAGGAGTCTAACCTGCTGCGCAGGCTGCGTATCTTCCCGTGGGTGCAGATGTTTGTTGTGCTGAGTTTTGTTGCCTTGTTGGTTACATATATCATCACCTCTTACCGCAACGAGCAGAACCGCGTCTGGGTCGGACTGACCAAGGAGACGGCGCACCAACTCGGCACACCTATATCTTCGCTCAACGGCTGGCTCGAACTGCTTCGCGCGCGTTATCCTGACGACGACCTGCTGCCCGATATGGCTACGGACATCAATCGCCTGCAACTCGTTGCCGAGCGTTTCTCGCGTATCGGCAGCGCGCCAACCTTGCAACCTACGGATATAAGTCAGGTCGTCGGGCAGTCTTATGCGTATATGCGTACTCGCATCTCTGGTAAGGTGCAGATCGAACTCAAGATCGACGAGCCTGCTATGCCGGATGCATATACCGCCATGGCAGACGCTCCGCTGCTGGCGTGGGTGGTCGAGAACCTGATCAAGAACTCCGTAGATGCCATGAATGGCAGAGGATGGATCGGACTGCATCTGCAAAAGAACGCCAACGCGATCATCCTTGATGTCACCGACACGGGCAAGGGTATTGAGCGCAAGCGCTATAAGCAGGTCTTCCGCCCGGGATATACCACTAAGTCGCGAGGGTGGGGATTAGGCTTGAGCCTCTGCAAGCGTATCATCGAGCAGTACCACTGTGGTGAGATATTCGTTCACCAGTCTGTCGTCAGCAAGGGCACCACGTTCCGTGTTGTCCTCCGCCAACAGTGACCGCAAACTTTCATATTAGCAAATAAGTACACGTCTATAGGTACACTCGTTGCTTATTATTTCTGCGTCTTATTCCTATAACGATTGCAGTGGTTTTCGGCTGACACGAAATAATAGTAATGTTTTGTTTTTATTTAATTAGCGCAACGCTTTGCGCTTGTCCTTGCTATTTTACGTCGGCAAGCGACGGTTGTTTAATTGTTGTTTTCTTCCGCTGTTTTTAGGACGAAAGGGGTTGAATCTATCGTGTATCTAACGTATATCTATCGTTATATGTATCGTGTTGGATAGCGGATTATCTGCTACTTTACTGCTGTTTGACAGTTGATTAATAACTCACTCTTTAGTGTCTATCAAACAATCGACGGTATTTGTTTTGTTGTATATTTAAATTATTTTTACACTAGTGTCCCATAATAATTAGGGGCTGGTTAAAAATTTAATAATAATTGCCCATTAGGGTCAAATTGATCTTTGACATTACTGATTTTAGGTATAGCGAAAAGTTGGTTTATGGGTCAAAATGCAGGCTACGATGTATCGTAAGGTCCGATAAATACGGGTCAGAGAGGCAATTGAAAGCTTTCAGCACTAAAATCGATGCCAAAAATTGCTCTATGGGTCACTTTGCAGGCTCAAAAATTGCGTAAGCCAAGTATTTATCGTATCTTTGCAGCGTTCAAAACACCTAAAAACGCTGCATATGAATAAGAAAAAGTGCCCCAAATGCGGATCCGCAAAAACAAAGAAAAATGGTCAACGAGAAGGCGTCCAATTGTACAAATGTATCGAGTGTGGTTACCAGTTCCGGGGAGGAGTAAAGGTCTCTACAGATGAGTTATGGGAGGCATATATGAATGGTAAACAGACCATTCGAGAGCTTGCTACTAAACACAAGAAGAGTCCCTCTTCCATTAAGCGCAGATTGCGTAGTATAATCAAGATCTGGGAGCAACCCGACTTAACAGGAATGTCCGGTTATGTGCATCTCGATGCCACTTATTGGGGACGTAGCTGGGGAATCATATTAGCGCTGGATCACGAAACAAATATGCCTCTATATGTTGCGTTCATAAAAAGCGAAACTGTGCAAGATTATAGGAAGGCAGTGGACACCATCGTAGCTGCAGGGTATGAGATAAAAGGTATTATCATAGATGGCAAACAGACGCTGTTTAAGGAGTTTGAAAAGTACCCCGTACAAATGTGCCAATTCCATATGTATCAGATAATTGAGCGTTATTTGACTAAACATCCGAAGATGATAGCTTCACGTGATTTACTGATTCTATGCGAAGATATGTACTACTTGGATAGGGAGGACTTTATGAATGATTATAACGCGTGGAAGGAGCAATGGAATGACTTTCTGAATAGGCGTACTATCCACAAAGATGGTAAGTCGTACTATCTCCATAGAAGGCTTAGGACGGCTGTTAACAGTTTTGAGTTTTACCTTCCTTATTTGTTTACCCATCAGCGGCCTGAGTGTAACGGAATGCCTTGTACGAACAATAAGATTGAAGGGACATTTACGGATCTTAAAAAGAACTTAAACAACCATAGTGGAATGTCTATACAGAACAGAATGCGCTTTATAAGTGGATACTTTACTGATAAACTATTAGGGGTGACTTAAAGGTATACTACGCGGCTCCCCAAGCCGCATACTACGCAATCCCAAACGTTTAAGAAATTTAAGGGTGATTATAGCAGCCTGCAAAATGACCCATAGAGAGGTACCTACTCATTTACAGCCTGCAAAATGACCTATATGCCTAAAAATAAATGATTTATGCAAAATATTCTTGGCTTTTTTTCTTGTATTATGAATAATTGTTAATTTTGCTATAAACAAATATAACAAAGCCACGGCAAAAACCGTGGCTTTGCGTTGCATGATATAAACCGATAGTTTACTTCTTATCTCGCAAGTTCGGACGCTTACTTCTCGTCTTCAACGGCGGCTTGAGCAGCGGCGAGGCGGGCGATAGGTACGCGGAACGGTGAGCAGGAAGCGTAGTTCATGCCGACACGGGCGCAGAACTTGACGCTGGAAGGCTCACCACCGTGCTCGCCGCAGATACCGGTACGGAGTCCCGGACGAACGGCACGACCTTTCTCTACCGCCATCTTGATCAGCTGG
>JAFSPC010000081.1 GCA_017443075.1 Paludibacteraceae bacterium | reverse complement strand
TTCATAATCTTCTAATTTTATTGTTTCTTCTTTAGCACAAAGTCTGCTTTCAGTTCGGCCTGACCTTGATACAAATCGCCATCACCACCGGAGAATCTAACCGACGTTTCAATGCTGTCGGAGGCATACACGCCTGCGGTGTCGTGTACAATGATTTTTATGTACTGTGTGGGTATTTCAGATTTGTACTGTCGATAGAACATGCCATTTGAGTTGGTGTACAATGTATCTTGGTATTCTCTCCAACACATAGTACCGGCGCCATCTTTCCACCCTTGGCGATGTATGACTTGGATGTTTTGCAACGGTTCGTTATTTTCGTTGCTGACCTTGCCCTCCAATGTGAGATCCCCTGTCGGGACGCCATATTTCACCATCGGTACACAACCATACCCCATTAGTCCGAGTAATGAGGTAAGCAGGATGTTAAGCCAACTGTTGAGTTTTGCTTTCATGTTATCTGCGTATGATGTGTTTTAATCAGAATCTCATCACTATCCCTACGCTGTTACCGCTTATTCCGAACGCCAATTCAACGTTCTGCTTGGAGCATTGCTCATTGTAGGTCTTCACGCTCGTATTATCCATTTTTATATATCCGACAGATAGAAGCGGGATAGAGGCTATGACTACTGCCGCAGATGCGCACAGGCCGCCCAAAAAAGCTCTGTTTGCATGTCTCGCCGAATTGTCCACATTAGGTGGCGTAGATGAGGAACCAAATCCTGAGACGAACCACGCCGGTCCTGTATAAGCACCCCCAATCAATCCTGCGCCGAGCAGCACCCAACCGGCAATCATACATTGTTGCCCTTGTTTGTACTGTTGGTAAGCTTGCGGGCATTCGCTTTGCAAGAATTGCTTGTATGCCGCTCTGTTCATCGCCTGCTCGCCGTGGTAGAACATGTTACCCTGCTTAATCAGTATTGGTGAATTAGGCTGCTCAGATACCAAATCCTGTGCTACTCCGCAAACCGGCAGACACAACAGCATGAACATGACATGTAGAGATTGGAAGAAGGACGTTTTCATATAGCATAGATTTTTCTCGACTGCAAAGGTACAAAAAATAACTGGCATTTGCAAGTTTTTCGTGTAGAAATTTTATTTTGTGTAATCATGTAGGGAGAAAATATGTTGAAAAGCACACAAAAACAGGCTTGTGCCCAATGGCAAGCCCATTTTTGTGTGCTGCGAGGGAATACGATTAGTGCATCAGGATTCGAGTAATTACTTTTTCTCTTTCTTTTCTTTTTGTGCTTTGTCCACAAGTTCGGCGCCTTTGTCGAGTGCTTTGCCTGCGAGGTCAGCCGCATCTTTGCCCTTGGCTTTAGCACCGGCGTAGATGGCTTTCCAGTCGTAGTTGCGCTTGAGTCCGACGATGGTGCTGTAGATCATTATACCCGTTGATACGAGAGCCACGATGGCTATAGCCGCGATGAGCAGTCCGATCTTGATGGCCGCAATCATCATATTCATCGGATTCGAATCGGTGCGCGTGCTCGTACTGCCATCCGAGTAATACGTTGTAACCGTTGACTCAGGTATGAACTGCATAGCGAGCGATGCGCCAAACAGACCGATAGCAGCTTTGTAGCCGAACTGTTTGATTTTCTCCAGCAGTTCTGACTCCTCGCGGTACTTGGTGATGATGTAGCCCCAGGAGTGGTTAGCGAAGATGTATACAGGGATAAGCATGAGGAAGAAGATCATGATTACCCACGAGAATGCAGCCGCAGCAGACAAGGTTTTGTACGAGTCTTTGGCCCGTTTGTAGGCGTCCTTTTGTGCATCCTTAAGATTCCACTTGCTAACAGACTGGAGTGCTTTCTCGTTCTCCTCCTGTTTTTCCTTTTGATATTTTGCCTCTTTGAGGTAGCTTTGTTTGTTTTCCTTGATAGTAGCGGTGTCCGCTTGTGTTTCGTACCGGGCAACTAAATCCTTGTAATATTCGACCTCATGCTCGTAGTACGCCATCATCTTAGCTTTGTGATAGATAGGCGTGGTGATGCGCACACCGTTCTTTACGGAGTCTCTGGCTTGCTCCAGGGTCATGGTGTCGGTCTTGACATCCCATTTGTCGATACGCTCCATATTTGCTTCCGCGATACCCTTTTGCCGTTGGTCGCCACTTGCCCACTTAACGACCACCATGACTGTGATGATCGTGCCTAAGATTATACCCCATGAGAAGTTGTAGTGCCGTTTTCTCGACCATCCGACTATCCCTCGCAGGTCGGTAATCATCTTGTTGTATTCCTCATCGTTCTCGTCCTTGAGCGCACGTTCGGACTTGTCGAGTAGTGCGTCCATACGAAGGGTTTCGTCGAGCGAGGTGGGATAGACGTCATCCATACGCACCTCTCCCTGCTCGCTGATTGTGTCGCCCATATAGTTGGCACTGACAGCCATAGCCTCCACCATATATTGGTAGGCTTCGGCGTTCACGTCATTTTGCTTGTTTTGAACCTCACGCACATCTTCCATGGAAAAGCCCACGGCACCGTTTTCGTGCAGCGTGTCATTGCTCAAGCGTTTTTTCTTTTCGTTACTCTTAGCCATAGTTGTAGTGTTTTAGAGGTTGATTACTGAATTTTACCCACTTGCGGTTTGCTCCATACCCACGAGAACTGAATCTGCGCCACGCCACCTTTGGCGGTGATGGCTTTTACAATAGTGCGCGCATTGCTGAAGTTGCCTGCTTCAACAAGATAAGGGGTGTTTTGGGTAATCTCGATTGCATGACGCAGGGTCGTTTCCAACTCAGTTTTGATGATTTGCTCTTGTGTTGTCAGATCCGGACCAACCGTTTCGATACGTACATAGTAGGTCTTCTTGTAGAAGAACCACCATGCTAAAACGAGGAGAATGAGTAGTACCATAATTGTTCTGTTTATGAGTTAGTTTATAGATATGCCTTTCAACTTTTCAGTGATTATTTGTATGCCGCCACGAGTGCGTTGAGTGCATCGAGGAAGTCTTGCGGGTTGCCGGTGCGCGTGTTGCTGAACGTGATGTATTCCGGAAACTCGCCTTGGTAGGCGCATATCGAGGGACCGCCGTCCGGCGGGAAAGCGATGGTAGATACTTTGCCTCCTACCTTCTCAATATAAATGCCGTCCGACTTCTTGGTTACGCCCAAAATGTTCTTGTAGTAGATGCTCTCGGCATCGCATGAGTCGATGTGATTGCTCTGTGTATCCCAATAGTTGTATAGCAGCGTCAGTTTGTCGGCTTGCGGAATAGCTATCACATAGTAGATACGCGACAACATGTCGTGCGGCTCGCGTGAGGGGTTGCCGTTGTTATCTACATCGTCGAAATAGTTCATGAACAGGATCTTGCCTTTCATGTCCAGTTCGTCGATATGATTATCCTGTAGCGCCATGCTGACGGGATCTGCAGTATAGGGCAGTAGAGGACTTTCCTTGCTCAGGTAGTGTTTGCAGAATAGTACGTAGTCGGCGATGGATGGTCTGCCTTCATTGAACATGTATAGGGCATGGTCATAAGCGTCTTGCCTTGCTTGGTTCTCTGCATCAATCTGCCTGCGCTGTCTGTTGACGCTCGCAAACCGTATGATGATACGCAGTATGCCTATCAAGAGCGGCAGAATGACGATGAGAAGGGCTACGAGTCCTTTCCACGTCTTCTCTATACCTGAATAGTAGTATATCTCACTGCGTTGCTCCCATGTGGGCGGTATGAACCATTGAGCACGCTCGTTGCCTTCACTGTCGCGCATGCGTGATACAAATACATAGTTGTCGGCAAAGTACGTGCTATCCATTTGTGCCCGCTCGATGCTGTCCTTCCGCAGTTCGGCGATATGCTTCTTGCGTGCAGCAGCACCCTCGCCTTTCTTGCCATACAATTCCTTGTACTCGGCTTGCACGCTCTGCACGGGTTGCAGGTCTTCTTTCTCGCTCAAGCCAAATTCGGTGAGGGTAACGATGAATATTGCTATGAGCATTCCGACGGGTATCAGTATAAGCCGCTTGAGCAGGAATCCGAAGGGTAGGGAGGGCTTGCTGAGCTTCACCGGCTCGTCGGGCACGTACAGGTAATTGAAGAAGTCTGCACGTGTCTGCTCGTCCAGCAGCCACTTGCCCACTTTCTCAGGCTCGTCAGGATAGGAAAGGACTGAATCGTCTTTCGTTCTGTGCAGCGGCCAGCGGCCTGTATATTCATATTGCTTGGCATAGTATCGGTTTTCGCGTTCGTTGTCGGATTCCTTTTTCCGTCCTTTGCCTTGTAGCTCGTCCAGCCACTCGTTGGCTTGCTTGTCGGTGATCTTCACATGGTCGCGTATCTCGCGTACGTCATCTTGTTCGGCTGCAATAGTGCGAACCTTATCCATCAGTTCCATCGGCGACTCGCCTTTGAACTGCAATCCGTTGGCTACGAACGCACATTGGCGGAGTACCATCTGCAGAATCAGATACTTGCGTTTCTGCTGCCTGTTGGCGGCGGTGTGCAACCATTCTTCGATGCGGTCGGCTGTCTTGGGGTTGATATGCTTCGGGTTATGTCCCTCAAACAGGGATAAGGCGAAATAGTAATACACATCCGGTTCCAGAGGCATCTGGTCAACGGCAAGCTTGAAGTTGCGTTGCGCCAGTTCGTAGTTCTTCAGACCCATATATACCAAGCCCATGCCGAACAATGCGTTCGTGTCCTTGGGGTTCTCCTCGGTCTTTTGCTTGAAGTAGTTGACGTAATCATTGGTAACGTCGGGCGGCAGCAGCAGCGGGTTGATTGGTGCATCGTCTGCCACCTTGTGTTCCATTCCGCATTTGGGACATTTGAGTACGCCCTCCGGTAGCGGGTAGAAGCATCTGCGACATTTAAGGACTTTTAGTTGTGCCATAGATTTATTGTTATGTAATAGCCATTTACATATCGATTAAATGCTATTGAAAAGCACTTAGTGCGATGTAGGCTTCATTTGTTGTTTTCTAATTGTTGTCTTTTCCGTTCTTCGCTTTGCCTAAGCAGTTCGGCACGTTTGTCGGGCACTTGAGCCTGCCGCTCGGCGTGATTGCTATCAACTTGAGCGGTGAGTGCAGCAGGGATACACCATAGTATGGTAATCACTATTAGTGCTGCCACGTACCATTCAATGCTGACAGTTGTGAACTGTGAGACAACAGCCGATACGATGATGCACAACAATCCGGCTGCCAGATAGTAGCCGGCGTAGTTGCCTAACATCACTATCAGCATGGATGTTGTACCTTTCGTGTCGCTGCGTGCCCATAGGAGCCAACCGAAAAAGATAGCCTCCAATATGAGCAAATAACTCATGTTGATCCAGTAGAGGGCTGTCGTCTGTTCCGGGCGAAGCAAAACGAATAGGCCTACCGTGGCGAGTAGCACTACGGCGGGCAACACGATATTCGTGAGGGTGTTGATAGATTTTGTTGCCATAGGTATAGGACATTTCTAAAAATTGCTTTATGCTGATTTTGGCATGATAAAATCGAACTTATACTTATCTTCGAACATTTCCTTGTTCTCGGGTAGTCGGCTATCATCCTCTTGGTTGAGCACGGTGTAAAGTGCAACAAGCAGTTCGGCGGCGATGGGCTTTTCATACATTGACATGTCGCTTTTGTTGACGTCGAAGTAATGATCAATCCATGCCCCGACACGCGGGTTGATGACCTCCAATGTGCTATCGTCAAAGTAACGCGCACCATAATGGACGAAAGGAATAAATCCGTTCAGCAGATGCACATTCGCCATCAGCGTCGGGAAGGTTCGCAGTTGTTCTTCGGTGCTCTCGCCCTTCTTCACCTGCTCGGTATAATACATGTTCAACGCCTCACGGAGCTTGGCGTAATAGTCGGAGATGAGTTGCCAGATGTTGTACTTATTGATTTCTCTATCTGAGCGTGTAAAGCCGATTAGCAGCCAACCGAAGATAGCCTCCATGGCATCCCACCCTTCGCCGAAGAGGTCGTTCTTCGCGATCTCGAATACGCGATCGAAGTCTTTGAGTTCGGAGTTGATATCCAAGCCCATCGCATCGCAACTCAGCCCTTCGTTACCCTGTGCTTCCTCTGCGTCCGCGGGCGCGTTGTCGGGTATCTCGTTAGGTGACTTGGCTGGTGCGCTGTTGTAGCGGGGGGCAATGTTTCCGCTCGCGGCACTGCCGGCTGTTGTAGCACTGCTTTGGTCGGCATTGTGCTTGGCTAACCAGCCTTTCACTTCAGTGCCGTCTTCCAGTTTGAATGGGTGAAACCACAGTACATATACCGCGGCTGCAATTAGTAGAATAATAAGAATGGACATAGTATTGGAGATTTAATAGTTTCGTTTATTTTGTGTGAAGTTGATAGTTTGGCATCGCTTATGGCATTGTCGGTGGCGTGGGCGGAGTAGGGGGCATAGGCGGTGGCACGGGGGCAAATAGTCCCTGCAACTCCGGCAGTGTGTTGGCGGGCGCCCATTGCGGCATGCCGGCTTTCCATACCAAGGTTTGCGGTGTGAGCGAACCTTGACTGACCATTTGTTGCAGCACCGGCATGTCATACGGACCTGCTTGCTGGCCGTTCACATACACGAACATTTGTAATGCCGCCGGCATAGGTGGTGGTACCTGCTGATAGGTGGGCTGCGCGTTCATTGCCTGACCTGCCATGTTACCCATCTGCTGACCGAACATACCTCCCATGCCAAATCCCATACCTATGCCCATGCCGGCACCCATCATTTGTCCTGCTGTGCCCTCGTTGGTGGCGGCACCTTGCATGACATCGAACTGGCGCTCCTGTTGGTAGGTGTAGCCCTCGCGAGCACGTGCTCTGGCTCGGGCACGGCTCTCATAGTCCATCTCCGAGCCGGCTGTTTGGGCTGCAATGATGCGCTTGAACTGTTCATCGTCCTCATCGGGATTGATGGCTTCTACATCAAACTTGGTCAGCTCGATGCCATAGTCGGCATAATACTCGTTGAGTTGCTGCCTGACGTATTTGGCTATCTCATCCAGATAATTGTTGGCCTCGGTAACGCTTATGCGCTCGTTCTTGAAATATTTGCTGATGGCAGGCATAACCTTCTGCCCGACAGCCGAAGTGAACTCATCCGTAAAATCGTTGAGCCATATCTCGTGCTGCGTGCCCGCATACTCCTTGATAAAGGCTACAGAATCAATGATTCGGAACTCATAACTTCCGTATGCTCCCACCTTGATCGTAACGCCTTCGTCGCCAAAGGTGTAGTCACGTACAGTCAGCCCGACGCCCCAACCGCCTTGGTCACCTGCCAGACGCTGGCGTGTGGTGCTGACCACAAACAAGGTGGTCTTGAATGCAGTCTGTCCGCCAAAAGGAATCTGCATGATGCGCTGCAAGAACGGCACGTTGTTGGTGCTGATGGTGTGCGGACCCGGAGTAAAGACGTCCGAGAACATTCCCTCCGACAGGAACACCATCTCCTGTCCCTCCTGTACCGTCACCTTGGCATTGGTAGACAGGTTATCGTAAGGGTGACGCTTGAGTAGCAAGCCTTTTTCGAGATTGTAGAACACGTTGTCGATAAATCCAACGCGCTCTTCGCCCTGACCGTCGTATGTTGCGCCGTCAGAACGTTGCTTGGTAAATAATCCCATGGTTATAATAGATTTAGAATGGTAATATGCCGTTGTGCTTGAACAACTTGCGCAGTCGGTAGCGCACGCTATATATAGTGCTTGTGTCCACACAAAACAGCGTGGCTATATTTTGCACATCCATGTTAATCAGAAAACAAAGTATATATCGTAGATTGGTGTTAGTCAAGGGCTTGGTGGATGTCCGGCAAAGGTTGGCAACAGGTGCGCGATCAAGCAAGGTTAAGCGGCACAACAAATCTTCTTTTAACTTCGCGTCAAAAGGGGACATGGTAATACGCATGCGTAGATATTCGATCTGCGATTCTATGTAAACGTTCTGAGTTTGCATTGCTTTGCACCACATTCGTTTTGGCTGCTATGACCGCCATTTGGAAAATCGGTGCAAAGTTACTGCTTTTTATTGAATTTTCATATAGACAAATATAGATTTTTTAGAAAATGCCCTTCAAATGTGCATTTTTTTTGCCTATTCGGTAGCGCACAGTATATACGCTTGCGGGAGAAATATTGAAAATAGAGGCTATCTGCTCGGCACTGATGCCGGCAAAGAAGCAAAGCAGATAGCGTTTGTCCATCATGGATAGGTCGCGCGCTCCGATCAGCATGTCGCGAAAAGCATCCATATTCACGTCGGCAATCCGTTGGCGTATGGTGGCGTCTTTGATCTGTGCCAGCAGACCCTCTTGCAATACAAGCAACGGTTCGATACTGTGCGATTGACGCAGTTGTTCCAATTCGTTGTAGATATTATCCGCCTCAAGTGCCTTGACATACAGTGCCTGTTCTGTCTCGCGTTTGCGATACCAGAGTGCTGTGAGCACAGCCATGGCAGCAAGTATGAGCAGCGCGGCTGCGATTACAACGTGGCGTATTACGGCATTCTGGTGACGGATGGTCATCTGCGCCTTGTCAACCTCATATTTGGTTTGTACCTCGTCGAGTATGCGTTGCCGGTCAATGCTATACCGCTTGGCGTTGTTCTCGGTCAGCAGTTGTTGATACTCCAGTGCCTCGGCGTAGCGTTGTTGTGTGGTATATAACTCTACCATGAAGGCGTATGCTTCGCCACGCTCCGTGATGATGCTGGCAGGGCTGTCCGTCTGTACCGAGTCCAGCAGTGCCAGTACGTGCAGCATCTGCTGCTCGGCGCGGGGGTAGTCCTTGTCGTAGTAGTATAGCCATGCCCGCTCATCGCCTACGCTGATCTGCACCTCCAGGCGGTCGGTCAGGCTCGGCGATTGTTGCCCGCTCTCCTCCGCCAGCAGCAGATACTTGGCTATGCTGTCTGTTTGTGGCGGGAAGTACAGCATGTCATACACGAGTGCGTGGTTGTAATACGTCCACGCCGGCATGATGTTGTATCGGTGATAATTGTCTATGCCTTTCAGGGCATCCATTGATTGCCTGCCGAGTTGTTCTATCAGTTCTCGCCGCGGGTTAGGTTCGCTTGCCGAACTCGGTTCGGGAGGCGTCAGCATCAGGTAAGCTAATTGTATCGAGTAGTAGTTGTAGCGCGTCACGGCAGAGCTGTCTTTCTTTGTCAACGCCTCCAGTTCTGCCATCAGCTCCGCCACGTGCGTCGTGTCACCGATGTTGTTGTAGGCTATGCACCGTTCGTACAGGCATAGCGATGCCCATTTGTACTCGCCGGCAGACATGTATAGCTCGTATGCCCGTTGTGCGTGCTGCTGCGCTTCTTCCGACAGCCCAAAGCGTTCGGCGGTAAAGGCATAGTGGCGCAACGCCGATGCCAATTGCAACCTTGCTGTGTCGCTCGCCCCTTCACGACGTTGGGCGGCTTCCAGGCGTACAATAAGTCCCGTCAGGCTATCCAAGGCATGACGGTTAGTAGGTACATCATCTGCCCGCGTGTACAAGGGCAGGGACGATAGCAGGATGAGGGCGTAAATAATCCGTTTCATGGCGTAGTAGAATTGTGTCAGTTAAAGACATTATATACTGAAAAAGCACCTTCCGAAGAAGATGCTTACCATTGTGCGCAGGATGAGACTCGAACTCACACGATCTTGCGACCACTACCCCCTCAAAGTAGCGTGTATACCAATTTCACCACCTGCGCCCGCGATACTGCGCGAGCTTTCTCACGCTACACGCTTGCGATATTTGTATGATCGCTTTCTGTGCCCAGAACAGGACTCGAACCTGCACGCCTCTCGACATACGCACCTGAAACGTACGCGTCTACCAATTCCGCCACCTGGGCTTCGCGTTCGGCTAATCGTGCTTGCCGATGTCGATGGGTGACATTTAGCGCACAATTGCCTCCGCTCTCTGAAAAACAACGCTACGCGTTCTTTTTCGGGGTCTAAGAAAAATATAGCAGAACCAGTGTTCTGCTCATTTTCTTGAGCGGCAAACGAGACTCGAACTCGCGACCCCGACCTTGGCAAGGTCGTGCTCTACCAACTGAGCTATTGCCGCATTGATTAAGCATGTTTCAGAACATTCGCTCGGGCTGTGCCCAAAAGCGGATGCAAAAGTACAACAATTTTTCCAATTATGCAAATATTATGGTGCAAGACATCACTTTTTGCTGCTTTTTATCCCTTTATTGCTATTTGCGGATAGCAAAGCACCGCTACAAACAAGGGAAACGGCATCATTCACCGGCATCGTACACAGTCAATGCTCTGTCGTAATAATAACAACAGCATCCGAGCGTTCATGCTCGGATGTTGTTGTGTTGGCGTGTGCTATCCGTAGCGGTTACAACCTCTTCGAGGCATCGTAACTCTCAATCGTCTTGGATTGGATGATTACGGTTGTGTCACCGCGTTGGATGCTGCTGCTCGTCGTCGTGACGGTGCGAGTGACGTTGCACGAGCTCAGCATCACCGACAGCCCGATTGCCGTTGCCGTCAGCAGGGTCATGATGATGCGTTTGATGTACTTTTTCATAATGATTAGTTGATTACCGCTGTGCGGTGTTGAATACTGCGTGTTGATTACGGCTGCGCCGTGTTGGAGACCGCTGCGCGGTGTTGGGGACTGCGTGTTAACAGCCGTCAGGCTAAACAACACGCAGTTATCAACAGCCGTCAGGCTAAGCAACACGCAGTCAGCAACAGCCGCAGGCTAATCAACACGCAGTTATCAACAGCCGCAGGCTAAATAACAGCGAAGCTAAACATCAGCCTCAGGCTTGTTATCCGTTGAGTTCATCGCTGACCACGTGCCACAGGTACTGCTTGAGTGTCTTGTATCCTCCGGCGGTGTCTTTCTGCGCGTTGAACGCTGCGAGGTCGGTGGCGACCTTTGCGAGGTCCTGCTTACGCAGGGCTACCGCACGGCTGATGGCTGCGAAATGTTCGCGCTGTGCGCGTTCGTCGGCAGTGACGGGTGTGGAGCGCGTCACGGCGCTCAAACCGCGCAAGTACAGACGTGAGCAGGCGTTGCTCGTGGTGGGCGCCTTGCGGTGCGTGGCAAGCACCATCTTCTGGTCCGCTGCGTGTTCAGATTTCTTGTTGATCTTGGTCAGGGCACCGCTGACGGTCTTGATAGCGTCAGCATATTCTACTTTTGCCATTGCATGTCAGCCATGTTTTACTTCCGGCTGACGTGGAAGGGTTAAAGAGCGTCCCACTGCGTGTTACTGGTGGGAGCCCCCGGTTTAGGTTGTTTTAAGCGCGCTGTTCTTCGGAATCCTTCCTTTTTGGGCGGTCGGGACTGAGAGGGAAGCGATTGACGCCCCGAAGCCGTCCATTATCCAATCTTTCCGAAAAACAATGCAAAGATACGGCAATTATTTGACAAATGCAAATATCTGTCAGCCGTTCCGGTATCAGGATTCCAATTTTGCCAAATCGTACCCTGCGTACTCCGACAAGTCCTGCACTTCGGTCACGTAGAGCCATTCGCGATGGCGTAATGCCTCATAGTACGAATGACCGTATCGCCTGTGCTTGAGCCACCCGTGAATCAGAGTGTTTAGCCCCTTGATACCGACATCTGCACCCAACACGCGGTTAAGGTTGGCGGATAGTTCTTGCTTGCTTATTCGTTC
>JAFSPC010000080.1 GCA_017443075.1 Paludibacteraceae bacterium | reverse complement strand
CATCACCTACACTAATCCTACTACCCATGATATTCTTCGTCGAGGTCTGCCTGATTCGCCGTTGTATAACGGGCAGATACATAGCATAGGTCCACGATACTGTCCAAGTATCGAAACGAAAATTGTTACCTTTGCCGACAAGCAGCAGCACCAGCTTTTCCTTGAGCCCGAGGGGGTTGATTCCAATGAGTATTATGTGAATGGCTTCAGTTCGTCTATGCCATGGCAGATACAGTTGGAGGCGCTGCATAGCGTTCGTGGCTTGGAGCATTGTGTCATGTACCGCCCGGGCTATGCTATCGAGTATGACTATTTCGATCCCACGCAACTCTACCCTACGCTCGAGACCAAGCTTGTGCATCATCTCTTTTTTGCAGGGCAGATCAATGGTACGACAGGTTACGAGGAGGCGGCAGGGCAAGGCATCGTGGCAGGCATCAATGCGCATCAGATATTGTCTGGCGTACAGCCGCTCGTCATGTCTCGCGACGAGAGTTATATAGGTGTTCTCATCGACGACTTGACCCATAAGGGTGTCGACGAGCCCTATCGTATGTTCACCTCGCGCGCCGAGTACCGCATATTGCTCCGGCAGGATAATGCTGACGAGCGCCTCACTACGCTCTCGTACAACCTTGGCCTGGCTGATGCTCTGCGGTTCAATCTGTATAATGCCAAACGCAGCGCAAAGCAGCGTATTGCCGATTATCTCCAGTCTACATCCTCTGCCACTCCCGAATGCCGCGCCCTGTTGGAGCAGCATGGCTATGCCGGCTCGTCTGCACACGGCTCACTGGCCGAGATGTTGATGCGCCCCAATATCGCTCTGCGTGATATTATTGCCATCGATGCCAACTTGCATCAGATGGTAGCGTCATTGCCTGACCGCATGGATGAGATCATTGATAGCATCGAGGTCGATATCAAGTACAGCGGTTATATATCGCGTGAGCGTGCTGCAGCTGACAAGCTGCATCGATTGGACGCCATTAAGATACCCGTTGACTTTCGGTATCAGGAGCTTCAATCTCTGTCAACCGAAGCCCGACAGAAGCTCTCTGCGCTGCGTCCTGCCACTATTGGCGACGCCTCCCGCATACCCGGCGTTAGTCCTAATGATATCAGCGTATTGCTCGTGCTGATGGGTAGATGATTGCATATAGTTGACTGCTGTAAATGTTTCACGTGGAACAATGTGACAAATTGTATATAAAAACCAAACTACGAATATGACATTAGAACAACTCAAGCAGGACGTGCGTAACGTGCCTGATTTTCCGAAGCCCGGAATCCAATTCAAAGACATTACTACCATCATCAGTAATGCAGACGAACTGCGCTATATGCGCGACTGTCTGTCGGACATGTATCGCGACAAGGGAATAACCAAGGTGGTGGGGATTGAGAGCCGGGGATTTATACTTGCTTCGGCTATCGCTGTCGAATTGGGCGCAGGGTTTGTGCCTATTCGCAAACACAACAAGTTGCCTGCCGAAACGATTGAGGTGAGCTATCAAAAGGAGTATGGTACAGATACCATTCAGATTCATAAGGATGCACTCACGCCGGATGATGTCGTGCTCATCCATGATGATATTCTTGCTACAGGCGGATCGATGTTGGCGGCTGTGGAGCTGGTGAAGAAGTTGGGCGTTAAGAATATTTATGTAAATTGCCTGATTGAACTGGAGGGCTTGAATGGCAAACGGTTCCTGGCTGAGCATGGGGTAGATTGCGATTGCCTCATCGGCATCGAGGTGGACGAGTGAGCGCTAAGTCGGAACATATAGCCCTGTTGTTGCAGCGTATACCCGAGCGACCCGGGGTATACCAGCACCTTAATGCGCAAGGTGAGGTGATATATGTCGGAAAAGCCAAGAACCTTAAGCGGCGCGTAAGCAGCTATTTTAACAAGGACCAGACATCACTCAAAACGCGTCAATTGGTGGCGCATATTGCTGACATCAAGTATGTGGTGGTGGAGAGCGAGCAGGATGCTTTCCTGCTTGAGAATAACCTCATCAAGCAATATCAGCCGCACTACAACATCCTGCTCAAGGATGGCAAGAGTTATCCGTATATATGTATCACCAAAGAGGCATATCCGCGTATCTTCAAGACGCGCCAGAAGGATAAACGGGGCGGTGAGTATTTTGGTCCGTACAGCTTTGCCAACGCTGCAGATACGGTACTCGAACTTATTCATAAGCTCTACCCTATCCGTACATGCAATACGCCTGTCACGCCCGAGGGCATCGAGAGGGGGAAATACAAGGTTTGCCTCAAGTATCATATCAACAAGTGCTGCGGTATATGCGAGCAGCGTGTGCCGAATACCTTGTACGACGAGTACATCCAGTCCGCAAAGAAGATTATACGTGGCGACGCCCACGAGATTAGCCGTCAATTGATGGAGCGCATGCAGGCCTTGGCTGCCGATATGCGCTACGAGGAGGCGGAACAGGTCAAACAGCAGTACCTCCTGGTTGAGAAGTTCCGATCAAAGACAGTAGTCACCAATACCACTATCAGCGATCTGGATGTGTTTGGCTACGACGAGCAGGATGACCAGATATACATCAGTATCCTCCACGTTCACAACGGCAGTATAGTGCAAGGCCGCACGCTGGAGTGCAAACGCAAGCTGGATGAGAGCCGCGAGCAGCTGCTCGCCTATGGCATAACAGCCCTGCGCGAGATGTTGGGTAGCACAACCAAGGAGATACTCGTGCCCTTCATGCCCGATTTTGTAGGTGAAGATATCCGTATCAACATAGCCTCCAGTGGCGACAGACGCAAACTCCTCGCACTGGCCGAGCAAAACGTGCGGCAGTACAAAGCTGATCGGCTGAAGCAGGCTGACAAGTTGAATCCTGACCAACGGGCAATTCGTATCCTAACCGAATTGCAGAACCTGATAGGTTTGCCGGTGTTGCCGATGACCATTGATGCCTTCGATAACTCCAGTATACAGGGCACAAGCGCTGTATCTGCATGCGTGGTGTTCAAGAAGGCTAAACCCAGCAAGAGTGACTACAAGCGTTTTGAGGTTAAAGAGGTCGTTGGGCAAGACGACTATGCTACCATGCGCGAGGTAGTAAGACGTCGGTACCAACGGATGATTGATAATGGCGAAGAGCTGCCTAACCTTATTATTGCCGACGGTGGTATCGGACAAATGCATGCCATTCGCGAGGCAGTGGTCGATCAGCTTGGCTTGCATATACCTATCGCTGGACTGAAGAAGGATGACAAGCACCGTACGCAAACGCTGATGTATGGCTTCCCGCCCTTGGAGTTCGGACTACCTGTAACGAGCGAGACCTTCCGCTTGCTCACTGCCATACAGGATGAGGTGCACCGATTTGCCATCACCTATCATAAGAACAAGCGAAGTAAGGCACAGATTCATAGCGAACTGGATGATATTCAGGGAGTTGGACCAACCACTAAGCAAAAAATCCTAAAACATTTCGGTTCCGTCAAGCGTGCTGGTTCAGCTACTTTGAGTGAGTGGACCGAATTGCTCGGAACAAAAAGAGGTTCAGCACTTTACGAGTATTTTCAGGCTAAAATAACGCGCTGAGATTTGCGTGAAATTCACGAACATGAATACATATACAATCAAAAAATGCGAAAATGATGCCCTTTTGTTGCTCAATGAGCAGGGGCAAGAGGTGAGTTGTTTGGATATCTTACGTGGTGCCGAACCTCACCGGGTGTTCGCCTTTGATGGACAGATGGGGGCAGGCAAGACCACGTTCATCAAGCATCTGTGTGAACAGATGGGAACAGCCGATATTGTCAATAGCCCGACATTTGCAATCGTCAATGTGTATGATGTTACCCTACCCCACTCCGGCGAGGTGTATCATTTCGACTGCTATAGGCTGAAAGATATCCGTGAGGCAATAGATTTCGGCGCTGAGGAGTATCTCTACTCCGGCAACTACTGCTTCATTGAGTGGCCCGAGATGATTGAACCGCTGCTGCCCGAGGATACGGTGTATATCCGCATTGCGGTCCTTCCGGATGGCAACCGGCGGCTCACTGTTACCCTACCCGATTAGCTTACCGTCAATCATGTCAAGTATGAAACGCATCGAAGTGGTCGCAGCGGTTATTCGTGATGCCCAGGGGCGCATCTTTGCCACGCAGCGTGGCTATGGTGATTGGAAAGACTGGTGGGAGTTCCCCGGAGGGAAGATCGAGGCGGGTGAGACGCCCGAGCAGGCACTGCGCCGCGAGATCCGTGAGGAACTGGATGCCGATATATGCGTAGGCGAACTGATGCGAACAATCGAGTACGATTATCCGCAGTTTCATCTGACAATGCATTGCTACCACTGCACGCTCGCCGATGCGCATATTCAGTTGCTGGAACATGAGGCGGCACGCTGGCTTCAACCGCAAAACCTAAACTCCGTACGTTGGCTACCTGCCGACGAGGCTTTTGTATCGGATCTGCAACGTGGCGTATGATGACCTTGCGCTATGCATCCGTTTCTCCTTAAAATGGGAACTTTTTAACATCTTTTGTCACTATAATTTGCATATTTGAAAAAAAAATCGTAACTTTGTGGTGAATTAGGTTATAGTAGCCGGAGCGGTGTCGCTGCGTATGGCGTACCTTTGGCACCCCCGGCACATCGTGTACACAGGTAGAATAAGGATAATCAATGATTGAGATCAAGGATATATACAAGTCGTTCGGCACGCTGCATGTGTTGCAGGGGGTGTCGCTAACGATAGCGAAAGGCGAGATTGTGGCAATCATCGGCAAGTCGGGGGCAGGCAAGACCACGCTGTTGCAGATCATGGGCACATTGGACCGCCCCGACAGCGGTACGCTTAGCATAGGCGGAACGGATGTGTTGAACCTGAGTGAGAAAGCATTGGCTGAGTTCAGAAACGAGCATATAGGTTTCATCTTTCAGTTCCACCAGTTGTTGCCGGAGTTCACTGCTATAGAGAACGTAATGATGCCGGCGCTGATTCACAAGGATTCCGAGCACTCTGCCCGCACCCGTGCGGCTAAGTTGCTGACCGATCTGGGGCTGGCGGAGCGCATGTCGCATAAGCCAAGCGAACTGTCCGGCGGCGAAAAACAGCGTGTGGCTGCGGCGCGTGCTATGATGATGAACCCGGATGTTATTCTTGCTGATGAGCCTTCCGGCAGTTTGGATGAAGCGAACAAACATGAGCTGCACGCCCTGCTGCAAGATATGCGCACGCGGTTCGGGCAGACGATAGTGATTGTGACGCATGACAAGGAGCTGGCTGCTATATCGGACCGGGTGATCGAACTCAAAGACGGAAAGGCGGTATGCGGTTGAATGTGCTAAGAATGAATATACGTTGGGGGATAGCATTGGTGCTGGTGGGCATGGTATGTACATGCTGCCGGCCCAAGAGGCATTACTATCCCCATTCGTTGCCTGAGCAGGCAGTGCAGATTATCCGTTTTGACTCGGCGTTGTTGGCGGTCAGAGCGGAGCATGCTCCGGATGATGTGCGTGCATTGTATGCCGCCTACCCTGACCTGATGCCCGCGTTTGTCGAGCAGGCGTTAGGCGTTGCAGCCTCTGATACCGACTACTTGGCAGAAGCCCTGCCTATGTTCATCCAAGACACGGTGTATAAGTTTGCCGAGACCAATCGTATGGTGCTCAACACATTTGCCGATATGCATGCTATCCGGCAAGCGTTATCCCAAGCATTCACCCGTATAACCTATCTCTTCCCCGATGCGTATGTACCGCGCATATACACGTTTGTCAGCGGATTCAATGCGCCTGTCTTGTTCCTTGACAACGGGGATATGGCGGTAGGGTTGGATATGTATCTCGGTAGCGATTATCCTTACTACAATCAGGTGGTATATAACTACCAGAAGCAAACGATGCGCAAGGAATGTATCCCCTGCGATGTGGTGAGTGGTTACCTGTTTGCCCATTTCCCGTTCATGAGTAAGAAAGGCAGGCTGATAGACAACATGATTTACCGCGGCAAGATGATGTACGTGTGCTCTACGCTACTGGATGAGCCGGATTATGAGGTGATGGGCTACACCAAACAACAATGGCAGTGGTGCGAGCAGTACGAACGCCAAGTGTGGAACAGGATGATGGATAAGCGCGATCTGTTCAAGACCGAGCAGATGCTGCTCACTTCTTACCTGAACGACGGACCGTTCACCAGTGAGATATCACAGGAGGCACCGCCGCGTATCGGCACATGGATAGGTTGGCGTATCGCACAGAGTTATATGGAGCATCATCCCGAGGTGAGTCTGCAAGAGTTGATAGCCAATCACGATGCCGAACAGATACTGCGTGACAGCTACTATAAGCCGTGAAGGGATGTGTGGAGTTGAAAGTTAATGAAGTATTTAAGTTGAAAGTTGTTGGCAATGAATAGAATAGATTTCCCTATATTAGACCAGCAGGTACATGGCCTGCCGCTGGTGTATCTCGACAACGCTGCCACTTCGCAGAAACCGCGTTGTGTGATTGATGCCATAAGCGAGGCATATAGCACATGGAACGCCAATATCCACCGCGGTACGCATCATCTGAGCCAGGTGGCTACAGCCAAACATGAGCAGGCACGTTCCACGTTAGCGCAGATGATAGGTGCCGCGGATAGTTGCGAGGTGCTGTTTACACGTGGCACAACTGAGGGCTTGAATATGTTAGCGTTCTGCTTCGGTGAGGCATTCATCGGCGAGGGCGATGAGATTATCGTTTCCGCCATGGAGCATCACTCAAACATCGTGCCTTGGCAGATGTTGTGCGAGCGCAAGCATGCTGTGCTCAAGGTTATCCCTTTGCGCGATACGCTTACGCTGGATATGGCTGCGTACGAACGGCTGTTCAGTCCGCGCACCAAATTGGTGAGTGTAGCCCACGTGAGCAATGTGCTGGGTATAGTCAATCCTGTAGAGGATATCATCCGTCTGGCTCATGCGCATGGAGTGCCGGTATGTATCGATGGTGCTCAATCAGCCCCTCATCTGCCCGTGAACATGCAGGCGTTGGATTGCGATTTCTTTGTTTGCTCGGCGCACAAGATGTATGGTCCGACAGGTATAGGTCTGTTGTATGGCAAGCAGCAGTGGTTGGAGCAGCTCCCACCCTATCAGGGAGGCGGTGAGATGATTCAGCATGTACGTTGGCAGGGCACGACTTACAACAACCTGCCCTACCGCTTCGAGGCAGGTACGCCTGATTATGTCGGTTCGTATGCTTGGGCAGTAGCAGCGCGCTACATGCAGGATTGTGGCCTGTCCGCTATTGCCGGACATGAGCAGGCGCTGACCGCTTATGCCGAACAATGTTTGTGTAGCATGGATGGCGTCAAGGTGTATGCTGCCGGTCAGCCCAAAGTTGGAGTGCTGTCGTTGAACGCCTATGACCGCCAAGGCGGACTTATTCACCCGTTTGACCTGGGCACGCTGCTTGACCAACAGGGCGTAGCCGTTCGCACCGGTCACCATTGTGCCGAACCGCTGATAGATAGCCTTGCCGTGCCCGGTACGGTGCGTATATCATTCGGATTGTACAACACGCGCGAGGAGGTCGAGGTGTTCATCCGTGCGCTGCAGCGCGCGATACAGATGTTGGGATAGTACGTAACCATCCCGTAGCAGCAATCAGTAGTCAGCAGGTATGCTTAGGCGGTGGGGATATATAGTTGCGTTACTGCTGCTGGGTATCCCCTCCGTACATGGTTTTCGCATTGTGTCATACAATGTCGAAAACCTTTTTGATTGTATGCCTGATAGCATACATGCTGATGATGCGTTCACGCCGGACGGTATGCGCCACTGGACGCCTGCGCGCTACTATGCCAAACGCGAGCATATAGCCCGTACAATTGCCAATATAGGTGGTTGGGAAGGGGTGGCGGTAGTGGGCTTGTGCGAGGTGGAGAACGAACAGTGCGTACGTGACCTCTGCCGGCAAAACTTGCAGAGCTTGCCGTATGGATATGTGCATTTCGATAGCCCCGACCGGCGCGGTATAGATGTGGCAATGTTGTACCGCACCGACATGTTCCGGATTATACAGGCTTATCCGTTGCGTGTGGCAGTTGCGGCGGGTGAGCGCCCGACGCGCGATATCTTATATGCCTCAGGTATAATGAATGGTGGCGATACCTTGCATCTGTATGTATGCCATCTGCCCAGTCAGTTAGGTGGTGCATCGCGTGCTTCGGCTCTGCGTGAGCGCGCCAAGCGTACAATCAGTGCACATACCGACAGCGTGCTGCGTATGCAACCTCGGGCGCGGATAGTGGTGATGGGCGACATGAACGCAGCGCCGCAGCAGGATATACCGGGGTTGAGCAATAGGATGGTCGAATTGGAACGCCGGGGTAAGGGCACATACAAGTATCAGGGCGTGTGGAGTTGTATTGATCAGTTCTATGTCTCCCCCTCGCTGGCGGATAGCGTACATGTAGGTATCTATGATGCGCCATGGCTCCTGACGGATGATGAAGCCTATGTTGGCTATAAGCCCAAGCGTACATTTGTGGGCTATCAATACCATTCTGACGGTTACTCCGATCACCTGCCTGTGATACTGGATATACCTGACAGGCAGACTGCCAACACGGCTGCCCCACCCCTTGAAAGCATTTTGGAGGACATCTATTCGCAGATAACCGAAGATAGTGAGGTGGAGCAGGATTTTGAGTCGTTGGCCGAACAATTGCAGGCTATCCTATCCCACCCCATTGCCTTGAACGAAAGCAGTTACGACGACTTGAGCGAACTGCCTTTCCTGAGCGAGACGCAGGTAGCCAATATCCTGCTCAAGGTGCGCGATATGCCCATGCAGAGCCTGTACGAACTGCAACTGGTAGGCGGATTGAAGGATTATGAGATCCGCAATCTCTTGCCGTTTGTCGAGCTTGGCGAACCGCAACCCAAGCCGTTTTATCCGGCAGATATGCTTGCATACGGGCGACATGATATCAGTGTGCGCACCGATGTGCGGAATATAGAGGGGTATGCAGGCACCGATCCGGTATATGTGCAGGCCAAGTACAGATATTCCTTCCGCAGGCAGTTAGTTGCCGGAGTAACTATCCGTCGTCCGGCTGCAGGCAACTGGCAGGATCTGCAATACGGAGGCTTTGTGCAACTGGATAAGATGGGGCACCTCAAGCGGCTGGTAGGCGGATGCTATGAGGTACGCTTTGGACAAGGGTTGGTCACCAATCAATTCTTCCACACCGGCAAGAGTAGCCGGGTGATGCAGATGGGGAGTGGCAGGCAAGGACTGAGCAAGGTATCGTCAGCCGGTAGCGAACGCTATCAGGGTATAGGTGCTACATTCACGGCAGGCCAACATACGGAGGTCAGTGGTTGGTATTCGGTGGACAACAATCAGGTGTGGCATCATGCGATAGGTGCTAATGTCAGTGCTAATTTCAGCCGATTGCGTGTCGGTATAACACTGATGGAGCATCTCTATGCCGATTCGCTATCCGTGCGCAACACGTATTACAACGGCGCATATTTCCGTGGCAAGCATCAGTTGGTGGCAGGTGCTGATATACGGTATGCCTGGCGATGGGTGCAACTGTTTGCCGAGGTAGCCGTTGCCGAGAATAGCCGTTGGGGCTACGGTGCTATAGCCGGCGTACGGCTGACGCCCATAGCCGATCTTGGACTGGTGGCACTCGGCAGGTACTACTCGCCAACATTTGACAACAAGTACGGTTACGCCTTCAGCGAGGGGTCGCGTCTCGGCGATGAGCAGGGCGGATATATAGGCTTGGAGTACAAAGGTTGGCGGCGGTGGCGGTTGTCTGCCTACGGCGATGTGTTTCGCTTTGCAGGACCTAAATATGGCGTTCGCCAATCCGGCACAGTGGGATATGATGTGCTGGCTCGGGCTGATTACGTAGGTTCGCCCTTGAGTGCCATGTTACAACTGCGCAGCCGCAGCAAGGGGGGTGTGCGAACGCATCTGGCACGGGCCGAATTGGCCTATACGCTACCGGCGTGGCGTTTTCACACGCGTGCCGACGCCTCGTTGGTGCAGGCTCCGGATGCCGGCAAGCCGATCACCTATGGCGTGAGCGTATGTCAGGATATCGAATACCATGTACAAGCCATCCCACTGGTGCTGCAACTGCGGTTACAAGGATTTGATGTACAGGATTGGAGCAATCGTATCTACACCTACGAGAATGATGTGCTCTATGCCTTCAGCATTCCGGCAACGTATGGCCTGGGTGGACGCTGGTACGTGAATATGCGCTATCGGATATCTCGGCAGTTGTCCTTGTACCTGCGCGTGAGTGAAACTGTCTATCACCCCGCATGGGCTACAGCTAAGGCGCGTCCGCGCACACGAACGGATATACATGTGTTGTTTAGGGCGCACTTGTGATATTTTGTAAGCTTTTTAGCACTTTTTGTGGCATAAGATTTGCGGAATTCAATATTTTTTTGTATCTTTGTCACTCAAATCCGTAATACATCTATCATAATGACAACTATCATACTTAAGCCCCGCAAGGAAGAGTCCGTCCTACGCTATCACCCATGGGTGTTCAGTGGTGCAATAGCCCGCATCATCCTCGATGCCGATCATCGGCAGCCTGAACCTGAGGAGGGTGAGTTGGTCCGGGTATTGAGTTCGGCTAATCAGGTGTTGGGCGTCGGTCATTGGCAGATAGGCTCGATAGCGGTACGGCTGTTGGCGTTCAAGACGGATGTGTTACCTGACTCGTTCTTCGTCGACCGTATCCGTGCGGCATATAGGATGAGGCGGAGTATAGGGCTGATGCGTGAGGATAACACGATCTATCGTCTTGTGCATGGCGAGGGGGATATGTTGCCCGGCTTGGTGGTGGATATCTATGGTTCGACAGCTGTTGTGCAGGCGCATTCGGTAGGCATGCATCGTCAGCGTGCACAGATAGCAGGTGCGCTGATGGACGAGGTAGACGGGCTGAAGGCCGTGTACTACAAATCGGATGACACCCTGCCCTACAAGGCGCCTATAGTAGGAGAGAAAGTGGGATATCTGATTGGTGGTCAGCAATCTACAATCAGCCCCCGGCAATCAGATGCGGAGGCATATTGGGCAAAGGAGAACGGCCTTGAGGTGCGTATCGACTGGTTGAGCGGCCAAAAGACAGGGTTCTTTATCGATCAGCGTGAGAATCGCGCCTTGGTTGAGAGATATGCGGCAGGCAAGGATGTGCTGAACATGTTCTGCTATACTGGTGGATTCTCGTTATACGCCCTGCGTGGCGGAGCCCGGCAGGTGCATTCGGTGGATGTGAGCCAGAAGGCAATCGACCTCGTCAACGCCAATGTGGCGCGCAATTTCCCGAACTGTACCAACCATCTGGCAGTAGCTGCCGATGCCTTCGATTATCTGGAGGGAAAGGTATCTTCCGCCGGTCATGATGACGGGGTGAAGACGTATGATCTGATTATACTGGATCCTCCGGCGTTTGCCAAGCACCGTGATGCAATCAAGAATGCCCTGCGCGGTTATCAGCGCATCAATGCCAAGGCTATTGAGCGCATCCGTCCGGGAGGGATATTGTTCACGTTCAGTTGCTCGCAGGCTGTCGATAAGGAGATGTTCCGCCTCGCTGTGTTCAGTGCTGCTGCACTGACTGGTAGAAAAGTACGTATCCTGCACCAATTACATCAGCCACAGGATCATCCGATCAATATCTATCATCCCGAAGGGGAGTATCTGAAGGGCTTGGTGCTGTATGTTGAATAAGTATATAATGGGCTGAACTGACAAACGATGTATTTTTTTGAAGTGCCCTTATAATCATCTGCTCTATGAAACGTTTAATATGTATCAGTATTTGTATTGGGTTGGCATCTGCCCTGTGGGCTGTGTTGCCGAGTGTAGAATTGCGTGACGTTGATGGTAAGACGGTGAATACCGAGACGCTAACCGATGACGGCAAGCCCGTTATCATAGCTTTTTTTGCCACATGGTGCAAACCATGTATGCGCGAGTTGAATGCCATTAGCGAGCTGTATGCCGATTGGCAGGACGAGACGGGGGTGCAGATGTATATCGTATCCATTGACCAAGGTCAGGACAGCAAGAAGGTGAAACCGCTCGTGGACGGCCGTGGGTGGGAATATCATGTGCTGCTGGACCCGAATGGCGAACTCAAGCGTGCGATGAATGTGCAGAACGTGCCGCATTTGTTTGTGATTGACAGCAAGGGCAAGACCGTGTATAACCATGCAGGTTACACCGATGGCAGCGAGCAAGACATCCGCATGTATCTCAAGTAATTGGATAGCGTACGCAAATATGGTTGGTTGGTGCTGCTCAGCTGGCTGATGGCAGCACAGGGGGCTATGGCTACTCAGGATACCGTGTACGTGAGCGGTGGCGTGCAGCATGATGGGATCTTTCCTACACAGGATGTTTCTGCTGTGCGTACGCATCCGCGTGCCAAGTGGGCAAAGATCGACCACTTGAGTAACAACTACGTCGATTTGTCGGTGCATTATCGCAAACTGGAGCGTAATGCGGCGCGTTTTCACGGCTTGCATGCCGATACGCGTATTGAGTTTAATCAGTGGCCTCTGCTGGGGTATGAACGCGACTTTGCAGGGTATGGAATAGGACATCTGAGCCTGACTGCTGATTTTGAGTGGGGGCATATCAGCGTGGGGGATATCTATGGTCAGTTTGGCTCAGGCATACTGCTGAACCTGTACGAGAACCGCGATCTTGGTATTGACAATTCGCTACGCGGAGCCAAGATTAGTGCTACTCCTTACAAGGGCTTGCATCTTACCTTGCTTGGCGGTAAACAACGCAGGTATTGGAATTGCTATCAGGACCATGCCTGGGGATGGAACTATTCGCGTGACGCTGCCGTAGGAGCGGATGCGGAGATTGATATCAGTGAGTGGTCACTTGCTATGCAGCAGAGTGGCGTAGGGCTGACTATAGGCGGCAGCTTTGTCAGTAAGTACGAGCAGCAGGATACGGTGCTTGTGCATCAAAGTGACGGGCTATATATGTATAATCTGCCCCGCTGGGTGGGGGCAGGCGAGGTGCGGGCTGAGGTGCAGGGGCATGGCTGGGATGCGCTGGTTGAATATGCATACAAGGCCAATGATCCTACGCAGGAGAATAATTTCAGTTACCGACCCGGGCGGATGTTGCTCTTGTCACTCAGTTATTCGCGTAAGGGATTGTCGGTTATTGCCCAGGCTAAGCGGTCGCACAACATGTCTTTTCGTTCCTCCAGAAGTAGTACGGGCTTAGCCGGACGCCTGAACCTGCTGCCGGTGTTTACTCCGCAACATTCCTATTCCCTTGCCGCTCTCTATCCATATTCGACACAATACGTGGCAGGTGAGTGGGCCTTTCAGGCTGAGGTATGTTATACATGGGCGCGGCGTACGGCTATGGGCGGACGCTACGGCACAACGCTCAAGCTGAGTGCAGCGCATGTCAGAGGACTGCAGAGTGAGGGAGGCTGGGGCGTTGATTGGTCGCGCAATGGCACCTATTACACCGACATACATATTGATATGAACAAGCGTATCACCAGTGGCTGGACGATGAATGCCATGCTGATGTACCAGGGGTATAATAAGCGCGTTATCGAGGGCGATGGCGAACTGGTACATACAGGTGTAGCGGTGCTGGAGAACAAAGTGCGGGTTACCGACAATCTGACTATCCGCAACGAGTTGCAGTACCTGTTCACCCGTCAGGATGAGGGCCAATGGTTTGCTGCCGTGGTGGAGGTGGATATGTTCAGCCATTGGACTATCTCGGGCGGATGGGAATATAATATAGGCGGATTGCCAAACACAGGCGGTGAACATTTCTACAATGCAGAAGTGAGTTATACGCACGATGCCCATAGGCTGAGCATCGGTTATGTCAAGACGAGCGGCGGATTTAACTGCTCAGGTGGCGTTTGCAGGTATGAGCCGCAACAGCAAGGTGTGAAAATGTCATACAACTTCACGTGGTAACGCCATATATTGAAGGGCACTTCTAAAAATTACTTTATGCTGATTTTGAGTTTTATCTTGAGTAGGTTTTTGAGTTGTGCGAGGGCGCAATGCGGGCATTGTAACTAAGCACAAATCAAAAAGATACCAAGAGAAAACCAAAAGCAGTATAAAAGTGCCAAATTAATATTTATCGGGCTATGTTCTAAAACGCGGAATTTTTAGAAGTGCCCTGAAGCAAATCCATATAACAACCAAGTGTGAAACGACTAATAGCAGGCATATTGATGTTAGCACTGGTGCTGACCGGTTGCGAGCTTATCGGCGAAGCGGAGCAGTTGATACCTGTACCTCTGCCGGTGGATACGACAGGACGCGCCCATGTGTTGATTGAGTTTACGGGATTCCGGTGCGTCAATTGTCCTAAGGCTGCTGAGGCTGCTGCCGACTTGCAGCATACGTATGCCGACCGGCTGATCGTAGTGGCTATGCACCCTGCGTCCAACCCGTTTACTCAAGGGGTAGCGCAGTATGATTATACCGCTCAGGCTGCCGACACCTATTATCGCTACTTGGGCGGTACGGCTACCACCTCTTTCCCCATCGGCAACATCGATTTTGCGCAGGACGATAATACGTGGCTGAGCACATATCCCGAATGGGCAACCTTGCTTGCTAAGCGGATGCGTGAGCCTGCCAAGGTGCACCTTAGTCTCAGTGCCCGGATGGATGCAGACACACGGGAGGTGACGGTCAGCGTTACCGATTATGCGGATATCGAGCAGTCATGCCGCATGCTGACGTGGCTGGTGGAGGATAGCGTACAAGGTGCACAAGCGATGCCTGATGGGAGTGTGGATATGCAATATATGCACCGCCACATGTTCCGTATGGCTGTCGGCGAACCATGGGGAGATAGCGTGAATATCCGCCCCATACCCACGCAGCGAGCGGTGAGCCTGATTGTGCCCGAGCAGTATGTCATTAGGCGTTGTGCCGTCGTTGTTGTGCTTATCGACGAACATAATACAATAGTAAATGCAAAACAAGTAAAACTATGAAACGACTATTTCTATTAGCATTCGCCCTTTGTGCCATGCAGAGCGGTTATGCGCTGATTGTGAGCATTGATGGTGAGGGCGAAGTGCCGGAGCAAGGCATGCAGCTCACCATTACGCAAGGCGAAGCGGATGTGCTCTCAGGGCGCTACATCATGACGCTTGAGGGGGAGGTACTGGCATCGTCAGGGCAACTCACTGTGCAGATCACCCGTTCAGCCGAAGGTATGGAGGATGAGTTCTGCTGTGCAGACAACTGCACGGCGGGCAATGGCCTGATGCAGGAGGCGCACACGTTTACGCTGAGTGGCTTGTCGCCTTGGTATGTACATTACATGCCGACGCCGGGAAGTGATGTGACGGTGAACTATCTATTCAGCGATGGCGAGCAATCGCGCCTCCTGACGGTGCAATACCACTATGTATCCGATGGCGTGCAGGATACCGAAAACGATGCGTCTGCAGCGCATGCCGGCAAGGTGATGCATAACGGACAACTGATGATCCGTTGCAATGGCGAATATTACACTCCAAACGGAATATGTATCAAATGATTCAACAAAAACGATTATCTATGAAAAAGTATTTTATTCCTTTCCTCAGCATCGTAGCATTGTGGCTGGTAACGGCTTGTCGGCCTGATATACCCGAGATTGACGATAAGACTGGCGATAACGACACCACTACCGTCACTCCGGTTGACACCACAACAACGCCTACCGATACCACCATCGTCACACCTGTTGACACCACCGTTGTACCGCCGGTTGATTCGGTGGAGATTGTGCTGCCGGAATCTTTTCCGCGCAAGCATATAATTGAGGAATTTACCGGACAGGATTGCGGCTATTGCCCGTACGGCATGGATTGTGTGCATCAGTTTACCGCCAACGACACCAATTGGATCGTTGTTCTCCATCACTACGGTTATGCCAAGGATCATTTCTCTGTAGCCGGTAGCCAATCGATTACCAACAATCTACGTGTCAATGGTGCGCCCACTGTGGCTATTGACCGCGCTGCCACCCGCAGCGGTGATGGCAATAAGACATGTTTCCACCCGGGCTATCTGCCTGATGTAAGCAAATCGCAATTTGAGTCAAGCACTTATGCATCGCTGAATATAACCACCGAGTATGATGCCGTTTCGCGCAAACTGAATGTACATCTGGGCGGTCTGGTGGTGGAGGATGACAAGCCCGCGCTGGTGCTCACCGTGCTGGTTAAGGAGTCAGGTATGATTGATTATCAGGCAGACTACTATGCCACCTACAAAGGATGGCAGGAGTTCAGGCATGCCAATGCCGTAAGAGCCTATCTGAGTGCTCCGCTCGGTGACAACATTCAGGTTAACGATGCCCATGCTTGGCAAGCTGATTACGAACTGGATATGAATAGCAACTGGATACCTGAGAACTGTGCCGTTGTGGCTATGCTATCCGAGGGATTCAATCCGATTGTTCAAGCCGGACAATGCCCTGTGGTAAGCGGAACAACGGGAGGTGTAGATATATTGCATGGGGGAATAACTGCTGTGCCAGTTGAGGACTATTATCCTGAACCCGGCAGCGATATAGCACCGATGACTTTTTCCGGCAGAGATGCAGATACCCTGAACGTAGCTTATGCCTACTATACTCCGAATGCCGACCAAAACTTCAATTATTGGCAGATTCAGGCGTATAGCTCAACCCAAACCGTCAAAGTTGGCAATACCGAATGTGTGCCGTTTGCCGATTTCTATCTGTTCACCCGTATAGATAAGACCGAACTCACCCCGGGCACATACAAGTTCAGCACAACCACACGCCCCGGCACGGCGTATGCAGGATTCCGTGACGATGAGCAAATGCTGATTGATGGTTCGATGTACTACTACACATCCAAGGCATACTTCAACCAAGGTTATCTCTCGCCGGTAGCCCAGTGGCTGATAGCGGACGGTACACTCACAATTACATCCAAAGGGTGGAGCATAGTCGGTCACGCGCGTAATGGCACAGCGATCAGTCTGTATGGTAGTAGTCCTATTGTCAATCAAGGCATTCAGGCGGCACCGCAGCGTGTGCGTGCACGGCATGCCCTTACCGGACAGAAGCCTGTTATGCGTACTCCCTTATCAGTTGATCAACTACCTGCGGTACGCCTGTGGTAGCAGGCTGACGTATAAGTTCTACACGCGAGGCATACATGCCTAATTGCGGATCACCCGGGTCAACCATAATGATCCGGGTTGATTGTGGCGCATAGTGTAGTAGCGATGCTGCTGGATACACGTTCAGCGAGGTGCCCACCACTAATAGTATATCCGCAGTCGCGGCAATGTTACATGCCTCGGTGAAGTAGGGTACACCTTCTCCGAAAAACACGATGTACGGACGTAGCAGGCTGCCGTTGGGGTGCCGATCGCCGTAGTGCTGCTCCCAGCCCTCAATAGGTACGGTTGCCACTTCGTCGTTCTCAGCACGCAACTTGCGTATCTCGCCGTGCAGGTGTACTACCTCGCGGGCACCTGCACGCTCGTGCAGATCGTCAATGTTCTGTGTGATGATACGTGTACCCGGGATAGCTTGTTGCAGACGGGCTATAGCCTCGTGGGCGGCATTTGGCTTGGCGTTCAGAACATCGCGACGGCGGGCGTTGTAGAAGTCAACGCATAACTGTGGATTTCTTAGCCACGCTTCGTGGGTGCAGACATCTTCAATGCGGTATTTTTCCCACAACCCGTCCGAGTCGCGAAAGGTGCCCAAACCGCTCTCGGCTGATATACCGGCTCCGGTAAATACGATAATCTTTTTCATGGGTATGATAGTTTGTTTTCTAATAAACGAGTAATTTTTAGGAGTGCCTGTTACAATACATTTCACCACAAAAACTGTGCAATTGCAAATCCAAGTTATACATTTGTGCAGAAAATAGCCATATTTTTTACATATTTATGCCAAATTATTTGCATAAATGCAAAAAATGTACTATCTTTGCACCCGCTTTTGTGCATATCTTGTAATCGAGATAATGCTTTGCATTTCGAGAAGTAGCGCAGTTGGTAGCGCACCACGTTCGGGACGTGGGGGTCGGGCGTTCGAGTCGCCTCTTCTCGACAGATGAGAGTTTCAGTAGTGGAACTCTTTTTTTTGTATAGAATGCGCCACAACTATTCCCGATGAGCATATCGGGCTTTTTGCTATCTATTAGCAATGATTTTTTTTCATTTCTTGCGTAAGGTCTTTAGCAAAGCCTTTTGTTCATCTGTGATACGATAACTCTCTATGGCTTTCTGGATTGTTTTATCATGTGTCCAAGGATGTAAGCGGTGTTGCTCAATATAGGGCAGTGTGGCTTCCCATTGTTTAGCAAGGGAGGTAGCAAAAAACCAAGCCTGCATCATGCGGATGTAATACTCCTGACTTTGGATGTCTGCTACCCATTTCAGGTATTTCGGTATGAAGGCTTCGTCTAAGAAGTATCGCATCAGCATACCTATTCCGAAGCGGATAGTATAAATATGATCTGATGCCATCCATTTACGCGTGTACTGCAGGAGCTCTTGTGTATGTTTCTTTAAGCACTTCGGCGATAACTGGTCGCACGTTGCCCAATTATCCACGTACGGAAGAAACTGCCCCAACAATGCAATACATCTATCGAATTCTTTCTCCTCGCATAAGACAAACGCATGCAGTTGGTTTTCGTCAAAATAACGATGTGGCAAGGTTTGCAAGAACTCTTGCGCATCAGGAGTCTTGCTAACTTGCATTGCCATTCTGCGCAGTTCTGGCGTTCGTACACCTATAATCGTCTCGCGCGGCACAGTCGGTAACAACTTGCTCTGAAACTCAGCATAATCTTTATCCTGCAGGGCAAAGAGTTGTGATACGATGTCGGTCATTATATCTTTGTGTGTTTGTAGCCGGTTTCAATCCATATACTTGCATGTACTAATGCATGCCTTCGGGCGTGCGCACATCAATCAACTGCACATCAGGTTCGTTGATAACCTGTTCAAACTCATCCGGCATCAAGGTCGGAAACTTTGGAGCACATGCTGCAAAAAGCAGTGTGCTAAATGCTATATATAACTTTCTCAAACTATTCAAATCAATAAAAAGTTATCCATTGATCTTCAAAACTTTAATTGCGTCAGCCAAAATCTTGTCGTGGTCGAAGGCGAGTTTGGGCAGGGCGGACAGCAGCCACCATTGCGCAGCTGCGGCATCGTCAGCGGCAGTGGCTTCCGGCATGGTGGTAATAGCAGCGTATGCAGCGGTGATGACGCGTCCACGCGGATCGCGTTCCACATCGGAATAGATACCTACTAATTGCATGCCGGTCAGCACAATACCGGTCTCCTCCTCCAGTTCGCGCTCTGCACAACGAGCCACCGTCTCATCCATCTCCAGAAAACCGCCTGGGAATGCCCAGCATCCTTTATACGGCTCATTGCCGCGCTGAATGAGCAGCACGAAAGTCTGCCCTTCGCGTTCAGCAAAGAGCACGGCATCCGCCGTCACGCTCGCCCGTGGCCAACGGTAAGCATATAAGCCATCTGATGTCTTTGTATAATCTATCATAGTTCTTTATTACCCGTTGGCGGAATTCAACCAGCGCATATTTGATTCTTTCAATAGGTTTGTTATTGATATAGTTGTATCTGCATAGAGTTCACCACAGCACAGATATTTCCAAGATGATCTTTGATGTAGTGGTAGTATGTGCTATCCGTATAATAACCGATGGTATTGATTAAAAGTCACCATGGGTTTATGTCTTCCCAACGAACGCGTTCTATAGAATCCGGTAATTGTTCATATAAGCTTTGTACATATGAATTCATGCCCCAATTAGAAGGTCCTATTCGTTTAACACTCATTGGGATGTTGAGGTTCATAATGCTGTCACAATACATAAAGTTCCCGTGCGCAATATATGTTATCGTATTGGGAAGGACCACTTTTTTCAACCTTGAACAGTTATAAAAAGCACCAAACCCTATTCCTTTTACGATATAGGTCTTTCCCTTATATATTACCCTGTCAGGAACAATGCATGTGTCTAATTGAGAATAAAATGGATCTTCATTGCAACTCCCGGGACAGGAATACACCTCCACTATTGAATCACTATACTGGCTTAATATTTTGTAGTATAATAAGCCGGCTTTGAAATTCGGGATGTCATAATCATATTCTGCACGCTCCTCTTCCCACTGGTTCAAACGTTTATATATTTCCGATAAGTCATCATCACCTATAGGCACTTGAGCTTGGCATATTGTGTTAAAGAACAATATAGTTATAATGATTAGATTTCTCATAGTTTTTCGTTATATTAGTAATCAATACTCTTTGTATTTGTATTCCCCACTTATCGGATCAAGACCATAAATTTTGAATGCAACGTTATTACCATACTTGCCAGTAATAATATTCTTAATCCCTATATCGCCCCATGTTCCCGCCTTAATCAATACATTTCCGGCAGCATCCTTTTTGTCCTTTAATCCCGTTGGAGTAAGTGAACCACGTGGATGATTATGTATTTGCTGACGCAAAGCAATAGGATGATATTTATTAATTATAGTTGTGGCAATTGAGGTTTTGTTTTCTTTCCAATTCGTACCAACATAATTAAGCCTGAAGCCCTCACCATCTGTTTTCAGATGTGACCATTCCACCATAGCATGTGAAGCTATTCGCGTTTAGGAATTCAGGTTCTGCCACAGCAAATAGTCTCGATTCATAAAATATATTTTTCATCTCATGGCGTTAAATAGATTTTTTGACCTTCATACCAATAATAATCTTGACAATATGCCATGTGTACTACGCCCATAAAACATAATAAAACGCATAATTTATGTTTCATATTTTCTCCAATATATTAGTGATTAATCTATTCGAAGACCTTGAACATCAAACATTTTTCCCTTACATTCAATGAGAAGGCTACCATCATGTAGTTTCTTTTTTGTTTCTGATGACCAATCGGATTTTATATTAGTGGTAGAAGAGTGACCAGGGAAAGCATTCGCGTTCATGAATTCCGGTTCTGTCTCAGCGAAGAGTTCCGATTCGTAAAAGATGTTTGCCAACTCAAGAGCATTATACTGACATTTCAAGTCCCAACGCAGTATATACCATAAAGCAAAATCTCCTTCTTTTTCTATTTTTGCGTGATATTGATTAGCCATATCCAGCAGAACAGCATAATCATTCATTTCTTTGAGTTGCACATAAAAGTAGTGCGTTACGAATACATCACGGTCATGTTCGACTTTGTAAGATTGTGTCTTGTACAAAACATGTTCCATATCTTCTATAACAGCATCGGGCTTGGTGAGACCATACTTCATGTCCGGCACTCCTGCAAAGTCCACAGACTCGCTATATTCGATTTTTGCTTTGTCTGACTCACTGAGAAGATTATCTTGGTATAAGATATATTGTCGATTGCCATATTCAAGCGGAAGCTTTTGGCCCCTGTACCAATAATAATCTTGGCTGTAGGCTGCAAGCGATATGGCTATCAGACATACTATTTGATAAATGTATCTTTTCATATTTATGGAGAAATTAGTGGTTAATACATATCTATCCCCCTACAAAAATCTTGCCGAAATTGTAATGATATGTCAAGAATCTATTATTTATTACTCTTTTCACCTTTTAAGAGGTCCACTTCTTTAGATAACTCTTTAATAGTTTGCACCAATAGTGGAATTAGTTCAACATAATTTACATTAACATTCCCATTTCCATCTTCATGCACTAAATCTGGGAACAGTTTTATTATCTCTTATTGAGCCACTGGCAAGGCCATACACTCCATAAGTGCTTGTGTATGTGGCTATAGGATTATGAGGATGCCCGGGTACGATGACTACGCCACTGCTGGCTATTGCTTCACCATGTACTCCAATAAGTGTTCGCGCGACACCAGTACTCTTCCCCCAAATGGAATACATATTCACATCGTACAAGTTTTCATGTCTAATTGCGAAACAACGCCATACTGATTTCCGGTAGGATTACCACTACCTGATACGGATAATTGCGCACCTTCAAGTCCTTCACTTCCAATAGACACAGTGGATAGTGGTTCAATGGTGTCGGCAATAGCAATGCCGACATTGCCGGTGTTTGCAACTTGTATCTGTGCAAATAGTTGACATGAGAATGTGCATGTTGTTAATAATACAACGTGCAAGAAAATTTTGTTCTTCATAGATGTAAAGTTTAGTTATTGTTAATAAGGTATCAATCTATAGGATATATGATTAAACGTTTTTGTGTCACAATTATTCCGCCTCAAACACGCCCACCAGCGTTAGCGAGCCGCTTTGAATCTCAAGGCTGAAGTTGCCGGATGTAGGCATTTGCTCAACGGTGCCACCGACAAACTGACGGTCAAGGACTTCGACATCATACTCATCCTTAACTATCACGCGCGCTACGTGCGTGCCTGAAGTAATAGCCAGTGTGCGCCCGGTAATTGTTGCGCGAAAATCCAATGGACGAGGTGGATTGTTATCTGCATGATCAGATCCATCTAAAGGTATGTTACCTGGAATAGGAATAAATAATTCCAATAATTCAATAACAACCTCTTCTTCAGCAAAAATTGCTAAGCTTGGCATCATCAAACCAATAAGGCATGCGAAAGCCGTAATAATAGTTTTCTTCATAGAACTAAATTTTGAGTTAGTTAATCGTAAAAATACAAAGCCTATGCATTTGTAGTGCAAAGGTACAATATTTCTATGAAATATGCAAAAATAGTAGGTGGAAATCGTGTTATCTTAAAATGCTTATTATGAGTAGGTTGCGCAAGTCTGAAAAAAAATAATGTGGAAAAAACACCTCTTGTAAAAATGGTCGTTAATGTTGTAAAACAATAGAAATGAGCTGATTACGAAGGTCTCTGGATGTTGTTCCTATTTTCTTCGCAATGATGGACTTTAACTTGGGGATACTGCTATGTGAATATGACAATAATGGGGCCATTTGCTGGCGTGGAGCATTCAATAAAACTAATGTGCAAAATAGAATTTCATGCTCCTTCAATTGGAAGGTTTGCTCCAATTTGGTTGCAAGCATACCAAAATGTTTATCGACAACTTTCTTCATTGTGTCATTATTTCTTACATGCAATTTATGTCGTAAATCTCCTGACGACATGAAGTCCACACAAGTTTTTTCAATTTTAGATGTTTCCAGAGCAAGATATTCTGCTTGCTGCTTTTGCACAAGTTTTAACTCTTTTTGCAGAATGACCGATTCCTGCTCTATACTTTTCCTTTGTATGTGAATCTGGTTTAGCCTTTTTAGTGAAATAATTAAAGATATAATAGCTATTGATATGATTAGTGTTGTAAGGTATATCTCCCATGGAAAAAGTTTGTTTAACTCACCTTTAAGATATTGAACAGATAATAAATAGCCATTTTTCTGAGGCTCCATTGCATGATAGCGAATATCTTCTCGCTGGGAGGATAATTTACGTATAGAATCATCAGATAATGTTGAGTTATTATTTATAACAATATATAGTGCGTTGAAACATTCGTTAGGTATATTTGAGAGAGTTAATACCTTGTTAGCATAAAGTAAAGCGGAATCTTTATTACCGAGTTTATCGTATGCCTGTGCAATAAAGAAGATAGACTCTTTGTAACGGATTTGGGATTGTTCTAATTGCTTGGCATAGTATAACATCGAGTCATACTTGCTAATTTTTAGATATAATTCTGCTGATACAAATAAAGTAAGCGAAAGCAAAGTTGAGTCTGTACACCCATCATAAATATGGTCGAGAAGTCGATGTGTGTGTTGAGCATCGGCTTGTTCTGCCGTCTCAAAAGCCATATTATAAATGGCATAATAATAGTTAACTGAATCATTGATATGAAGGAGTACATCTGCAGCGTTCTCATACATCTCATAGGATAATTCATATTCACCTGCAAGATGGCACATCGTGCCCATGTTGCTGTATATGCGT
>JAFSPC010000079.1 GCA_017443075.1 Paludibacteraceae bacterium | reverse complement strand
GTTACTTTTATGCTACACGGACTTTCACTGATTAGCACGGAGCAGAGTATTCTCAGTATTCCGTGGGGTTCCGTGTACCTCCGTGTTCGTTACTTCGTGTTGGTAACTTCGTGTTGATAACTACGTGTTGATAAGCCTGTGGCTGTTGTTTACCTGACGGCTGTTAACCCACAGTTACTGACAGCCGTCAGACTCTAATCGGACGCAAAGATACGAATATTTTTTCACAATTGCAAATTTTATCATATTTTTTTCAACAAAACAGCATACATTTTTCCTTTTTTTCTTAAAAGTGACTTTCAGGGAGTATAGAACGTACAAAAAACACTGATTTACAAAAAAAAAGTTCTTCAATATTTGCATAATTGAGATTTTTTTCGTAACTTTGTAGGCTTTTAAGAGCCTAATGGCTGCTAACACGCAGTCACGAACACGGCACAGCCGTAACCAACATGGCGTAGCCATCACAAATATTACCCAACTGCTATATGCAAAAAATCAGAAACATTGCTATCATCGCCCACGTGGACCACGGCAAAACGACGCTCGTAGATAAGATGCTGTACACATCCAACCTCTTCCGCGACAATCAGGACAAGGGCGAACTTATTCTTGACAACAACGACCTTGAGCGCGAGCGTGGCATAACCATCCTCGCCAAGAACGTAGCCATCGACTACAAGGGGTATAAGATTAACATCATCGACACACCGGGGCACGCAGATTTTGGCGGTGAGGTAGAGCGCGTACTGAACATGGCGGACGGCGTGCTGCTGCTGGTAGACGCCTTTGAGGGCCCTATGCCGCAGACACGATTTGTGCTGCAAAAAGCCATCGAGCTCAACCTCAAACCAATCGTGGTGATCAACAAAGTGGACAAACTCAACTGTCGGCCGGATGAGGTACAAGAGGCTGTCTTTGACCTGATGTGTAATCTCAACGCCTCGGAAGACCAATTGGACTTTCAGACCATATACGGCTCGGCCAAGAACGGCTGGATGAGTACCGACTGGAAAAAGCCGACCACAGATATAACCGCCCTGATGGATGCCATCATCGAGTATATACCCGAACCGGAAGTACTGGAGGGTACACCGCAGATGCTGATCACATCGTTAGACTACAACCCCTACGTAGGACGTATAGCCGTAGGCCGCGTGCACCGGGGTGTACTGAAAGATGGCATGACTGTCACGCTGGCGAAGAAAGATGGCAGCAAGGTGCGCACTAAGATCAAAGAGCTGCACACCTTCCAAGGTATGGGACACGTCAAGACAGATGAGGTGCGCAGTGGCGATATATGTGCGCTGATCGGTATAGACGGCTTCGAGATAGGCGACACCATTTGTGATGCCGAGAATCCCGAACCGCTCGCACCAATCGCTATCGATGAGCCCACGATGTCGATGACCTTCACGATTAACGACTCACCGTTCTTCGGGCAGGATGGCAAGTTCGTGACATCACGACATATACAAGAGCGCTTGAACAAGGAACTTGAGAAGAACCTTGCCCTGCGCGTCGAGACAAGCGACCGCGAGTCGGCATGGAACGTGTTCGGACGCGGCGTCTTGCATCTGTCCGTGCTGATCGAGACCATGCGCCGCGAGGGATACGAGTTGCAGGTAGGGCAACCGAAGGTGATCATCAAAGAGATCAATGGCGTCAAGTGTGAACCGGTGGAACAACTGACCGTGAATTCACCGGAAGAGTGTTCGGGTAAGATCATCGAGTTTGTGACGGTGCATAAGGGCGAAATGACCAAGATGGAACTTGTCAACGACCGCGTACAACTGGAGTTCACCATCCCCTCGCGGGGTATCATGGGTATGCGTACGTATGTGATGAACGTGAGTGCCGGTGAGGCAATCATGGCGCACCGTTTCCTTGAGTACCAACCCTACAAAGGCGACATGCCGCACCGCGTCAACGGCTCACTCATAGCCATGGAAGCCGGCACAGCCTCAGCCTACGCCTTGGATAAGTTGCAGGACCGCGGACGATTCTTCATCGACCCGCAAGAGGAGGTATATGCCGGCCAAGTGGTCGGTGAGAACGCCAAAGAAGGGGACATCGTCATCAACGTGACAAAGGCAAAGAACCTGACGAACATGCGTACGAAGTCGTCGGACGACAAGGCTGTACTGGCACCACCCGTGCGGTTCTCACTCGAAGAGGCGCTGGAGTACATCAAGGAAGATGAGTATGTAGAAGTGACACCGCACGCCATGCGCATACGCAAAATCATTCTGGACGAATTAGAGCGCAAGCGTGCCAACAGATAACAATATCCGGCAACCAAGCGTTGCCCAAACAACAACAACACGGATAATGAAACGAAAAATTGCAATCATAGCCGGCGGCGACAGTTCAGAGCATGATGTGTCGCTGCGTTCGGCTGCAAGTATAAAAGAATGGTTAGACCCCGAGCGCTATGATGCCGAGATTGTAGAACTGCAGGGCGCTGACCTCAAAACCCTAAACAAGATCACAGAGTTCGATTACGCCTACATCACTATTCACGGCACACCGGGCGAGAATGGTCTGCTACAGGGATTCTTGGACATCATGCACATTCCTTACTCCTGCTGCGGCGTACTGGCAGCGGCCATAACATTCAACAAATATGCCTGCAACCATTACCTCAAGCAGTTCGGCATCACCATCTCGCCCTCGTTCCTGCTGCGTAAGCAAGAATGGTTAAGCGGGCAAGTGACCGTCCAAACTGTAACGGACAAAATAGCCAACGAGATAGGCCTGCCGTGTTTCATTAAGTCAAACGTAGGCGGATCAAGTTTCGGCTGTACAAAAGTGAAGACGCTTGAGGATATCGAACCGGCAATAACCGCTGCATTCCGCGAAGGGAATGAGGTGATATGCGAAGCATTCATGCAGGGCACCGAGATAACGTGCGGCGTATATAAGACCAACGAGCGCGAGGTTGCCCTGCCTATAACAGAGGTTGTGACATCGAACGAGTTCTTCGACTACAACGCCAAGTATAACGGCGAGGTGCAGGAGATAACACCGGCGCGCATACCCGACACAACACGCGACGCAGTGCAGGCACTCACGCTGAAGATATATGACATTCTCGGCTGCCACGGTATCATCCGCACCGATTATATCATCGCACCCGACGGCACGATCCAACTGCTGGAGGTCAACACCACACCGGGCATGACAGCCACCTCGTTCATCCCGCAACAGGTGCGTGCGGCTGGCATGCAGATGCGCGATGTGCTGACGGAGATAATTGAGCATTAAGGGCACTTCTAAAAATTGCTTTATGCTGATTTTGAGTTTTATCTTGAGTAGGTTTTTGAGTTGTGCGAGGGCGCAATGCGGGGCATTGTAACTAAGCACAAATCAAAAAGATACCATGAGAAAACCAAAAGCAGTATAAAAGTGCCGAATTATTATTATTTATCGGGCTATATTCTAAAACGTTGAATTTTTAGAAGTGCCCTTAAGAATCATGCAGCCGACATTGGCTGCATACCCCAAACACCACAAGATCATGATTGATTGTAATCAAGCCATAGCTGCACTGGATTGGAGCAAAGAGCCGCAAGGCTTGTATGCCCCAATTGCATACGCCCTGTCATCCGGAGGCAAACGATTGCGCATGCAACTGGTGCTTGCCGGCTGCCGGCTGGTTGGCGGCAACGAGCAAGACGCACTGCCGTTTGCCGAGGCCATTGAGGTCTTTCATAACTTCACTCTGCTACATGACGATGTGATGGATCGCGCCGAGGTGCGCCGAGGTATGCCTACCGTCCACATCAAATGGAACGACAACACCGCCATCCTCAGCGGCGATCAGATGCTCATCGAGGCATATCGGCTGCTGGAGAAGGTGCCTGACACGTATCTACCACAACTGCTTCACCTGTTTACCAAGACGGCAACAGAGATATGCGAAGGACAACAATACGATATCGATTTTGAGCAGCGAAGCGATGTGCAGATAAGCGATTACATTGAGATGATTCGCCTCAAGACATCAGTACTACTGGCTGCCGCACTCAAGGGCGGAGCTATCATAGGTGGCGCAACCTATGGAGAACAGGATGCCTTGTACAACTACGGCATTCATCTGGGGCTGGCATTCCAGATTCAAGACGACCTGCTGGACTGCTTTGGCGATCCGGCCACCTTCGGCAAAGCCATAGGCGGTGATATCAGTTGCAACAAGAAGACGTACCTGCTCTTGTCTGCTCTGCAGCAAGCCGATACACATCAACGCGAGGCATTGAACAGCTGGCTGCAGCTAACAGCACCATCGGCTGAAAAGATAGAATCGGTCAAAGCATTATACATCGCAACACACGCACGCGAGGCTGCCGAACAAGCCATTGCGAACCATACAGCCGAAGCCTTGAAATGCTTGAGCACCCTACCTGACAATAGTGAGACACGCCACCTCGAGCAAATGGCTCGCAACCTGGCGCAACGTAAATCATAATACTATGCCATACAGACGATTACCAAACACCGACCAAGCACGTTTACGCGCACTGAAAACAGCCGTACAACGAGCCGCAGAAAGTGACTTTACCGAGCAGGTACTACCCTACCGCCTGTCAACGGAAGCAGAGGCTTGCCTGCTCAAGTTCGAGAATCTGGTATCACAGTACCAAACAAACTTCGACAACAAGGTTTCTGCCAACAAGAAGTACAAAAAAATGGTACAGAACACCCGTATGTACATTTCCCATTTCATACAGGTGCTGAACTTCGCTGTCATCAGAGGAGAGATTAAGAAAGAGCAAACACGCCTCTACAACCTCGACGAGAACAACTTTGCCCTGCCCGACCTGTCGTCAGAAGAAGCACTGCTCACGTGGGGGAAGAATATCATTGAGGGGGAGACAGCGCGTATGGGACAAGGTGGCATACCCATCAACTGCCCGGCTATCAACAAGGTCAAAGTGCATTACGACATGTTCAAAGAGAATCAGGTCAACCAATCCATGCACCGCATGAGTACCGAACGCGTGTACGAGGATCTGGAGGAACTCCGCAGAAAAGCCGATCAAGTCATACTGCAAATCTGGAACACCGTAGAGGAATACTTTGACAAACAACTGCCATACGCACGCATGCGCAGTTGCGAAAGTTACGGACTGAAGTTCTACTACCGTCCGCACGAAAAAAGGATAACACCCGAAACAGACAAGGAGATAGAAAAAGCAACTGCCAGTCAGATGAAACTGGAGTTGCAATAAATGACAATTGACAAATGACAAATGGTTAGCGTTCGTAGGTGGCTGATGGCGTAACTACTTTATCCATACGCACATCATGCCACGACCAGGGCAGGTCTTCGCTGATCTGGAAATCGTAGCACACACCTACCTTCGCCACATTGCCCAACTTGCGCAGATAACGGTCATAGTACCCCTTGCCGCGCCCCATGCGTACGAGATCTTTGTCAAATGCCAACCCCGGGACGATAACCAAGTCAGGCGTACCGCGATAAGTGCCGGTCTGAGGAGTGGGAATGCCGTAATGGCCGGACTTAAGATTGTCCTCGCCTATATACTGGCGCAACTCGATATGATCGCGATGCGTCACGGGCAACAAGATGACCTTCTCATCCTTGTACTTATTCAGCAGCGGACGCAAGTCAACCTCGTGATGAACCGGATAATACAACATGACGACATGCGCATGACGGAAACAGTGCATTTGCTCGATGCGATCAATCACAGCCTGCGACCATGAGGCAAGATCATCCGGCTTCTGAACGCGAAGTTTCTGACGCATCAACTCGCGTAAATCCGATTTGCGTTTTTGGGTGCGCACCCAAGGCAGCAAACGCTTGAGGTCACGTATTTGACTTTCAAACAGCATAGTATGATATAAATAAACCAAATTAGTAAAACAATATATTGGCGTTTTTCAAAAAAACGCTACAAAGATACAAAAAAAAATTGATATTTGCAAATATGAGACGCACCTTTTTGTATATTATGTGCACGATTGGAATTATTTTGGCATCGTGTAACCGCAATACGGAAACAACCATCACCACCTCATCGGAAACAGAGATTACCAGTTTTTACTTTGTCAAGCAGGACAGCTTTCCGAGCATAGCCACCACAACGTTCACCATCAGCCACTACGCATCGCAAGACACGGGATTGATAACGAACATCGACTCGATGACGTATCGTACGCCCATCACCAAACTTGTGCCACGTATCCTGTTCAAAGCTACGCCGGCATCGGCCACCATCATACTGCCAGACACAAGTTTTGTGCTCACAGGTAGGGACACTATCGATTTCAGCAAACCGGTGATGCTGCGTATCATATCTTCCGACCTTAAGAATACCAAATACTACCGCGTGGTCGTCAATGTGCACCATGTGGATCCCGACCTGTTTGATTGGGAAAAACTCAACTCCGGAGTTATCCCGCAACGTTCTGCATCCACCAAAGGCGTGGAGTTAGATGGCATGTTCTACCTGTTTGCCAACGATGGCTTTACCACCACCGTTTATCAATCAATGGATGGGACAACGTGGGATGACGGCAGCCTGCCTATAGGCCTGCCGGCTAACTGCCATGTACGCGACATCCTGTCTGCCGATGACACGCATTATGGCCTTGACAACACCAAACTTTATTACTGTCAGGACGGAAAATTGTATACTTCATCGGATGCAAGTGCATGGCAAGAGCAGGACATGTCGGGAGAGACCTACGTTCCGCGCGTCATGCTGATGCACTTCAACGACTCGGTATGGATGATCACAGAGCACACCAGCAACCACACGTTCCACCTCGCTGTCGAAGATGGCGACTCGTGGCGCAGTTATCCCGAACCCTTGCCGGCTAACTGGCCACTGACAGATTTTACTGCCGTGGAGTTCATATCCAGCAGTTATCGCCCAAGAGCAATGATCGTAGGCGGGTATGATACAGAAGGCAACGGACTCAACTCGCGCTGGAACATCGAATATAGCCTTGCCGACGGATATCGCTACGCCAATTTCGCCATACAAAAACCTCTTTGCTCTGCTATCTTGGGCGCATCGGTGGTATGGTACGGCAAGCGGTTCTATCTATTCGGCGGCATCGACAATGAGGCGGAATATATATCCAACACCGCCTTGTACTCCGACGACGAAGGACTGAACTGGTACCCTGTAGATACCACGCACAATCATCTGATGAACGTGTTTTCCACCCGCACGCAAACCACCGCTTTCGTATATGAGAGTTGCATCTACCTGATGGGCGGGCAAAACCGTATAGAGATGTTCTCCGATGTCATGCGCGGTAAGCTGACCAGCATCGACTGGGAGAACTGATTGTTTCCCTTACCACTATCTACTAATAACCATTCATATATGCGTATACATTTTATAGCCATAGGCGGTGCCGCTATGCATAATCTGGCATTAGCCATTCAGCAAAAAGCAGGGTACATTGTTACAGGTTCTGACGACGAGATTTTTGATCCCGCACGCACGCACCTGGAGCAAGCCGGACTGCTGCCCAAGCAGATGGGGTGGCACCCTGAACGCATCACTCCCGATATAGATGCAATCATCTTAGGGATGCACGCGCGCGAAGACAACCCCGAACTCGTGCGTGCGCGAGAGCTCGGACTACGTATCTACTCTTTCCCCGAATACCTGTACGAGCAGACCAAAGATAAGTTCCGCATCGTGGTTGGAGGTTCACACGGCAAGACAACAACTACGGCAATGATCCTGTACGTGCTCAACAGGTTGGGCATTGAAGCCGATTACATGGTGGGTGCACAGATTGAAGGATTCGAACGAATGGTACGCCTCAGCGATACCGCCAAGTATGCCGTGTTTGAGGGCGACGAGTATCTGACCTCACCACTGGACCTGAGGTCGAAGTTCCTCTGGTATCACCCGAATACCGCTATCCTGACTGGCATAGCATGGGATCATATCAACGTTTTTCCGACATTTGACCTGTATGTAGATACATTCCGCAAATTTGCTGATACGCTGGAGCCGAACGGAACACTTATCTACTATAGCGCTGACAGCAACCTGCAATCTATTGCTCAAGGTGCACGCAAAGACATTCATTGCCGCCCATATTCGGCTTATACAGGCAATGTGCCTATGCAAGTTTTCGGCAGGCATAATATGGAGAATCTGCAAGCGGCTTGCCTCGCATGCCAAACCATTGGCATACAAGCCGAAGATTTCTACCGCGAGATCAGTACATTCACCGGCGCGGCCAACCGATTGGAAAAGATTGCTCAGACCGAAACATCCGTAGCATACAAGGATTTTGCGCATTCGCCGTCCAAACTCCGCGCCACAGTACAGGCTGTAAGGGAACGCTACCCCGACAAACGACTGATAGCAGCGATGGAACTGCATACATTCTCATCACTCATGGCTGATTTTCTGCCACAATACAACGGATGCATGGCAATGGCGGATGTGGCACTCGTATATTTCAACCCCAAGGTGATTGAGCACAAACGCCTTACGCCCATCACGGCAGAAGAAGTGCGTCAGGCCTTCGCCACCGACAATGTGGAAGTCTTTACGGAGAGCCTTGCTCTGCAGAACCGGATGAAGGAACTCTTCGAGAGCAATCAGACAAAGGATAATACAATTCAGAAAAAAGGTATAGCCCTGCTGATGATGTCCAGCGGAACGTTCGACGGTGTGGATGTCAAGCAGTTTGCACAAGACCTGTTAGGCTGTTAATCAAAAAATCCAAATCGGCAATCTAAACCGATTTGGATTTTTTCATACATGCGCTTACTCTGATAGGATCTGCAGCCTGTTCTCCATCTCTAACAGTTCATCACGCAGCGAGGCGGCAAGGTCAAAATTAAGGTCCTTGGCAGCCGCAAGCATCTGCTTGCGCTTCTGATCGGCAGCACGCTGCAATTGTTTGGTATCCATCTGCTGCCATGGCGCGTTTTTCCAACTCTCGCGAATGCGCTGTTGCACTTGCTCACGCTCTTTCTCTGCATCCTTATACAGCGATGCCAATGCACCGGTGTTAATATCCTTGTGGATGGCGGTCGGCGTGATGCCATGTTCGGTGTTGTAGGCAATCTGTATGGAGCGACGGCGGTTCGTCTCATCTATCGTTTGTTGCATCGAGCGCGTTATACGATCTGCATACATAATCACTTTGCCGTTGACATGACGCGCAGCACGACCTGCAGTCTGCGTGAGCGAACGGTGATCACGCAGAAAACCTTCCTTATCAGCGTCCAATATCGCTACCAACGACACTTCCGGCAAGTCCAACCCTTCACGCAACAGATTGACGCCCACCAGCACATCGTACAGCCCGCGGCGAAGGTCTTCCATAATCTTGATGCGCTCAATGGTATCTACATCTGAATGGATATATGCCGAGCGCACACCGTACTGCCGCAGGTAGTCGTCCAGTTCTTCCGCCATACGCTTGGTCAGCGTGGTTACCAACACGCGTTCCTCACGCTCAACACGCTGCTGAATCTCCTCCAACAGATCATCCACCTGGTGCTCCGACGGACGCACATCAATCTCCGGATCCAGTAAGCCCGTCGGGCGAATCAGTTGTTCCACCACTATACCTTCTGACTGCGCCAACTCATACTCCGCTGGCGTCGCGGACAAAAAGATTGTTTGTGCCCTGCTACCGGACTGCTGATTTTCGCTCAGCCCTACCTTCTCCTCCCACTCCTCGAATGTCAGCGGGCGATTGTCGCGTGCTGCTGGCAGACGAAAACCATACTGCACCAGATTATCCTTACGCGCCTTGTCACCGCCATACATAGCATGAATCTGCGGGATGGTGACATGGCTCTCGTCCACCACTACCAGCATGTCGTCAGGGAAATAGTCCAGTAGGCAATAAGGCGGCGTACCGGGTTCCCTGCCATCAAAGTAGCGGCTATAATTCTCAACACCCGAGCAATAACCGAGTTCCTGAATCATCTCGATATCATAATGCACACGCTCGTCAATACGTTTGGCCTCCAGCTCCATGCCGGCGTTGTGAAAGAAGCTGATCTGCTCATCCAGATCACGCTTTATCTCACCTATAGCACGCTCTATACTCTCACGTGATGTACAAAAGATCGTAGCAGGATAGATATTGATAAACTCGAACTCCTCCAACACATTCATACTCACCAGTTCCAACGAACAAATGGAATCGATCGTATTGCCAAAGAATTCCACGCGGATAATATAATCGGCATACGCCAACGCTATATCTATCGTATCACCTTTGACGCGAAACTTGCCACGCGTCAGTTCCAGATCATTACGCACATACTGGGCTGCTACCAGGGCTTTCAGCAACTCGTCCATCTGTATCGTCTGCCCGCGATGGATAGATATGCAGTTGATCGAAAAATCCTGAGGACTACCTATGCCGTACAGGCAGCTCACAGAGGACACAACTATCACATCGCGCCTGCCTGATAGCAGTGCGGCTGTGGCAGACAAGCGTAGGCGATCTATCTCTTCGTTGATGCTCAAGTCCTTTTCTATATACGTATCAGTCGAAGGGATATATGCCTCGGGCTGGTAGTAGTCGTAGTAGCTCACAAAATATTCCACCGCGTTGTGCGGGAAGAACGCCTTCATCTCGGAGTACAACTGTGCTGCCAGCGTCTTGTTGTGCGACAGGATAAGAGTCGGGCGGTTAAGTCGCGATATGACATTGGCTATTGTGAATGTCTTGCCACTACCCGTTACACCTAACAAGGTCTCGGCCTTGGC
>JAFSPC010000078.1 GCA_017443075.1 Paludibacteraceae bacterium | reverse complement strand
TGTACCGCAGCGAAGCAGGTTGGTTGTTCCGAATAGCCCAGACCGCCAAGGCGCCGATCTGTTGCAAGATACAGATGTCGAAGGATTTCAGGCAGTCACAGCTGACGATTGTGGAGGGTTTACCCCGCCCTGCACTGCGCTTTGCTATAGACAATGCGGCGATGTTACAGTTTGCGTTTGCCACAGCACATGCGAAGGTATTAGAGATGCATGCCGCGGTGGTGGTACATGAGGGCAAAGCACGCCTGTTCCTTGGCCATTCCGGGACCGGCAAGTCGACCCATGCACGCCAATGGTTAGCGCAGTACCATAGTGCCTATCTGCTGAATGACGACAACCCTATCCTACGCGTGGATGAGCAGGGGCAGTTGTGGGTGTACGGTTCGCCCTGGAGCGGCAAGACTCCCTGCTACCGCAACGAGCGCGTGCCGGTAGCGGCTATAGTGCAATTAGAGCAGGCACCAGCGAACAGTATAACGAGTCTGAATCCTTCGCAGGCGTATGCGTACATACTGTCATCATGCTCGGGGCTGAAGGTTATACACGAGGCGATGGACGGTTTGCACGCGACAATAAGCGCTATTGTGCTAAGTACACCGGTGAAGAAACTGAAATGCCTGCCAGACAAAGCGTCGGCGGTGCTGTGCTACGAGAGTACAAAGTAATTAAAGGGCACTTCTAAAAATTATTTAAGATCAGGGATTGGGGATGCAGTTGCCGAATGAGATATTTATACCTGAAGTGGCACGGTTGGTGTCTGAAGGCAAGCAGGTGGTGTTCACGCCGACGGGGCAAAGTATGCGCCCGTATATAGAAGGTGGTGTGGACAGTGTGACTCTGGTTAAGCCTGAAGCATTGGCAGTGGGTGATATCGTGCTGGCAGAGATACAGCCTCAGCACTATGTGCTACACAGGATATATGGTTTGCAGGGCGAGCAAGTGACACTGATGGGTGACGGCAACCTGCAAGGCTGCGAGCATTGTCATAGCAAGGATGTGCTGGCAAAGGTATCCTGCATCCGTTCGCCTAAAGGGCGGCGCAAGCCACTGACCAAAGCGTGGCTGTGGCGGCACATGCTGCACTCGCGCAGGCTATGGCTGAAGGTGTATCGGCATGTGTGGATATAGGATTGCGACATCACGACATCACGTCATCAGGACATCGCGACACCGAGACATTGCGACAGCGCGACATCACGTCATCAGGACAGCGGGATGCCGAGACATTATGAAATCAAAAATAAAGAAATTATATGAAAGTTATTCCCGGATTTGCATTGCGTCCGTTAGGCAATGAATATCTGCTGATAGCAGAGAGTGTCGAATTGGTGAATTTCAATGCGATGATCACCCTGAACGAGAGTGCCGCTTACCTATGGCGCAACGTGGCAGAGAAAGAGTCGTTTGACGCACAGACGCTGGCCGAGTTGTTGTTAGAGGAATATGAGGTTTCGCCCGAGCAGGCACTGGAAGATGCCAAAAAGACTATAGCATCTTGGCAGGAGGCAAAGATCATAGCAGATTGACAGCAGCAGTGGCACATATAACGCCCCGTCGGGGTGTGAATGATGAGTGGCAGGGCAAGAAACACGCCCTGCACTTGCTTATTCATGCGACAGACAAAGAGGTGTTATGGCTGCACGACGATGATATAGAGTTGCCCGAAGCGACAGATGCGGAAGCGTTGGGTTACATGGGTGAAGCCGACCTGCTGATTCTGCCATTGCGGATGCGTACGACAGAAGACACGCTGCTGCAGCGCTTGCAGGTGATAGAGTATACAGCGTTGCAGTCGTTGACGATTCGTACGGCAAAGCAGGGCAAGGCTATCCTATGCAGCGGTGCGAACCTGATGGTACGGCGTAGTGTGTGGATAGCGGCAGAGGCGCATCTGCATCCGGAGATACCGAGCGGCGATGATATGTTCCTGTTAGAATACTGCAAGCGCACCCATCGTGCGATAGGAGTGTGCGAAACAGCGCGCATGACAGCCGGCATCACAGCTCAGCCGACGCTGCGCGGATTGCTGCGCCAGCGTTCACGCTGGGCAGGAAAAGCACCGAAGTACACAGACAGCGATATACGTCGGTACGGTCTGACGTTGGTCGTAGCCATGGTACTGCAAGTGTTGTGTCCGCTGCTGGTGGCAATCAATCTGCTATGGGAATGGCGGCTGATAGGCGGCAAAGGGTTTGCGTGGTATGAGGTGGTACTGCTGGCAGTAGTCTATCCGTACTACGCGCTGATAGCACTGGTAAGCGGAATGTTACACCCCCAACGTTGGTAAAAAGATGACAGCACAGGAGGCCTTACATACATACTTCGGTTACGAGCATTTCCGCTCGGTGCAGGAGGAGGTGATAGAGTCGGTGTTAGCCGGCAAAGATACGCTTGCCTTGTTGCCGACGGGCGGAGGTAAGTCATTGTGCTTTCAGATACCGACCTTGGTGATGGCGTCCAACGACAGCGAGGGTGAGGGTTTGTGTCTGGTAGTGACGCCCCTGATAGCTCTGATGAAAGACCAAGTAAGCAACCTGCGCAGCCGCGGTATATTGGCGACCGCGATCTATACAGGAATGAGTCATGAAGAGCAGCGCGTTGCATTTGACAACTGTCTGTACGGTCCTTACCGATTTCTATACGTATCGCCGGAGCGTTTGGAGAGCGAAGCGTTCTTGAAACGTGTGGTGCAGTTACCGATATGTATGATTGCCGTAGATGAGGCGCACTGCATATCGCAATGGGGGTATGATTTTCGTCCGTCGTACCTGCGCATATCCGCCATACGCGACTATATCGATGTGCCCATACTCGCGTTGACCGCCACAGCGACGCCGGCGGTGGTGGAGGATATACAGACGCAGTTAGGCTTCCGTGCGCCGAATGTATATCGCACGAGTTTTGCGCGGGATAATCTGCATTACGTAGTGAGAGAGACAGAAGACAAGCCCGAGCAGCTGTTACACATCTTGTCGCGCGTGCCCGGGACAGCTATCGTATATGTGCGCAACAGGAAAAAGGCGCGGGAGCTGAGCGAGCTGATCAACCAGCATTCAACGGTCAGCGGTGAGCAGTCATCAGTCAGCGATTATTACCATGCGGGCTTGCCGGCAACCGAGCGCAACGCGAAGCAGGAGGCTTGGAAAGAGGGTCAGACGCGCGTCATAGTGTGCACGAACGCCTTTGGCATGGGGATAGACAAGCCCGATGTACGATTAGTGATCCACTACGATATGCCGGACTCGATAGAGGCATATTTTCAGGAAGCGGGTCGTGCAGGGCGTGACGGAGCTCCAGCCTGGTGCGTGCTACTGCACAGCAAGCGTGATGCCGCTGTGCTTAAACAGCGTGTAGGGAACACCTACCCTCCAGCGGAAGAGGTCGAGCGCGTGTACCAATTGTTGTGCGACTATCTGACGATAGGATTAGGTTCGGGCAGGGATGCGCGGTTTGCGATAGATGTAGAGCAGTTCTGCACCGACATGCACCTGTCGTTTCTGACGACATACGCATCGCTGCAGCTACTGACGACAGCAGGATATATATCTTACAGCGACGAACAAGACCTGCAACCGCGTGTGCTGATAACGATGGACAAAGAGGAATTGTACCAGTTGAACGAGTCTCCCTATCAAGAGAGGCTGCTGAGTGCGCTGATGCGGCGGTACACGGGAATATTTACCGACCCGCAGTTTATTCACCTGACGCGTTTGGCAGAAGATATGGGTAGTACGGAGTATGCGGTGAACAGTTCGCTGATTGCCCTATCGAAGCAACATATCATCCGTTACATACCTGCGCAACGGGTAAGTATGGTGCATTTTCCTGTAGCACGGCAGGGCAAAGTGGAGCTATCGGCAAGGGTGTATGCCGACAGGAAGACCCAATTCGAGCGCAACCTGAAAGCGATGGAGGAGTATGCGGAGAATGACCACTACTGCCGTTCGCAGCTGTTGTTGGGGTATTTTGGCGAAGAAGATGCCCCACTGTGCGGGATGTGTGATGTATGCTTGGGGAAGGGGAAAGTGAATAGTGAATAGTGAAAAGTGAAAAGTGAAAGAATATGAAATATAGTGTGACAACCATTGATTGCAGGGGGATAGCTGAATGGCAGACAGATTTGCTGATGCAGGCATTGGCAGACAGAGGGTTTGACTCGTTTGAGCAAGACGGCGAGACACTGCGGGCATATATACCTGCAGACACGCGATGTCCGAAGACTGCGATAGAAGAAATAGCAGCGAGAGCCGGCGCGAAGTTGGTATCAATAGAGGCGTGCAAGGATGAGAACTGGAATGCCGTATGGGAGGCCTCGCACGAGGTGGAAGAGTTGCCGTTGGGTGTGAAGATCACGCCCCATTGCGCATTTGGTGCAGGACACCATGAGACGACGGGGATGATGATTGAGGCGCTGGTGCAGTCGGGAAGGTTTGCACAGCGATTAAATGCTGTTGTAACGCCGTTTAAACGCGTATTAGATATGGGTACCGGCACGGGGGTGCTTGCGATTATGGCAGCGAAGGCAGGCGCCTTACATGTATTAGCAGTGGATATAGACGAGAACAGCGTAAATAATGCGCGCGAGAACGCATTAGCCAATGGTGTGGAGATAGAAGTTCGCCAAGGGGCGGTTGTGCCGGAGGGCACATACGACCTGATTATGGCAAATATCCATAGGAACATTCTGCTTGAGCAGCTGCCTGACTATGCACGATGCACCAGTAAAGGTGGCGAAGTGTGGTTGTCGGGGTTCTACGAGGCGGACGTAGCGGTGCTGGTGGAGGCAGCAGAAAGAGCGGGACTCCGGCATAAAGAGACACACGAGAACGGAGAGTGGCGGATGATTATGCTACACAAAGAATGAACAAGAGAGTGTGTCAAAAAAGTTATTATTGCTATTGACAGGTCAACAATTACCGAAAATTATCCAAAATTAAGAACAAGAAGCGGGTGTGCCAGATATGACACACCCGCTTGTAGTATGAGATATAACCTGTGAAGGTTATGCACGATGCCGCCGATTATTGTATGGGCGCACCGAGGATATTGCGCTTAACGCCGTTGTTGATGATAACGACCTGACCGTTCTCGATGGTCTTGACAGCCTTGGTTGCCGTCGTGATGTTATCAACGGCAACTGTTTCTCCCGGCTCGTCGTACTTCAGATTCCATGTATTGCCATCGAGGTCAAGGATGGTAGCAACGATAGAAACCAAGTCGTTGGTAACGGATTTGGTGAACGAAGCATCCGCGTAGTCGATGAAGGTGTACGAGCCATCAAGTAACATTCCGTAAGACGTATTGGTGTTGCCTTTCATATCAGTAGCAAACGAATAGGATCGGGTTTAGCTGCTTGGGTTGTTTTGGAAAGAGAAACAAGGTTTTGTTCATTCTTTTGTTTCTCGACAGCCAGTTTTTTACCGAGCTGCGGGGTGGCGGTTGCGCTAAGAAGAATCATCAAAGCGCAAAGAATAGAAGTCAATCTTTTCATACCTTAAAAAGTTAGTTAATAAAAATATATCAGGATAATACCTTAAAATGTTAGGGTTGTATATAATATGTAATTGACATTCGAAACATGTGCGTAAACGATAGCGGATACGCACACATTAAAAACAAAAACGGTTGCATAGGTAAGAAAAAAGTAAGCAGAAATGCAAAGGCGCACACCTTTTTGCTACAAAAAAGGGGTAAAAAATTACATTTTGCAACACAAAGTAGGAAAATGGCAGACAAAAGTTAGGGAATATGCTGCGTAATGATGCGTAACAGACTCAAATAATGATCCCGCATCCAATGCGGGGACAACAGACAAAGTGAAGGGGAGAGAACACGGATAAACGGATGCCTTAAAAAGGGCAAAAATGCTGACAATGTATTGCAAAATTGAGAAAAGAGGGGGAAATATTTGCAAATGTCGATTTTTTTTTGTAACTTTGCAGGCTTTTGTGGCGCACGAAGGCGGGGAGGGGGTCAACAATTTGCGTGGCAACTCTCTGCATAGAATGCGGATAAAAGTCCGATAAGACCCCGATAAAGTCTGGCGTAGGTGAAAAGTGAGGGTGAAATAACAGAAATGCAGTATAGGACGAACATAGTAGTAGTGGTAGCGGCGTTGTCAGCGTTGCTGCTGACGGGTTGCGGCGAATATCAGAAGATACTGAAATCGAAAGACCCTGACGCCAAGTATCAGGCTGCGCTGCGATACTTCAACGACCAGCAATACGTTCGTGCCCAGACGTTGCTGGATGATGTGGCTGTATACTACAAAGGAACAGAGCGCAGCGAGGATGTGATATGCTATCTGGCACGCTGCTACATGGGCAACAAAGATTATGCGACTGCAGCTGAATACTATGAAGCGTACGCGCGCAACTACCCCAAAGGCAGATACATCATAGAAGCCCGTTACCAGATCGGTCACTGCTACTACATGGACGCTCCAGACGCCCGATTGGATCAGGACATAACGAAAAAAGCTATTCGGTGGCTGACAGAGTTTGTAGAGATGTTTGCCGAAAGTCCGTACGCCCAAGATGCGTACCAGCAGATAGACGAGCTGAACGACCGATTGGCACAAAAGGAATACTACAGCGCAAAGTTGTACTACGACCTTGGTACGTACTTGGGAAACAACTACCTGTCGGCAGAGATAGTGGCGAAGAACGCCATCAAGCGCTACCCCGGGAACAAATATACAGAAGAGTTGAGCTGGATCATCCTGCAAGCCAAGTACCAGCAGATGATCAATTCGTTTGAGGACAAGAAAATGGACCGCGCCCGCGCAACGGAGGATGAGTACTACAACTTTGTGACGGATTTTCCAAGTTCGACACACCGGCAGGCAGCAGAAAAGATAAAGAAAGATGTGGACAAAGTGCTGAGGAATTGAAAGGGGAAAGGCGAAAGTTGAAAGAAGTTGAAAATTACAAATTACGAAAATATATGACACCAACATTTAATTTGGACTACAAGAAGAGCAAGGCTCCGAAGACGACAATCACTCGCGACATGAACGAGCTGACGAGCAAAGTGGGCAACGTATATGAGGCCGTAGCGATCATCAGCAAGCGTGCGAACCAGATCAGCGCCTCGCTGAAGCGCGAGTTGGACAACAAGTTGCAGGACTTCAGTGTGGACCGCGGAGATATCGAGGAGACCTTTGAGAACAAAGAGCAGATTGAGATCTCGCGCTCGTATGAGATACTGCCCAAGGCAACGCTGATTGCCACGCAAGAGCTGATTGACAATCAGATTGTTTGCAGCAATGGGAGTAATACGAGCCATCGTGACGAGATGCTGCGGTAATTTTGTTTTTTCTTGGCATATTTGCGTTTTGGCTTCGGTCACTATCTCCAGATAGCTTCCTCAGCCGAAAACACAAATCTGCTCAAGAAAAAATCAAAATTAGGAGTTACTAACGACGGCAAAAAAGAAGTCACAAGCGACATCATAATAGAAGTCCAAACGGCGGCAAAATTAGAAGTCACTAACGGCATGAACGGCAAACACATAGTTGTAGGTATAGGTTCGGGAATTGCGGCATACAAGATTCCCGAACTTATTCGTTTGCTACGCAAGCGCGGGGCAGAGGTTAAGGTGACGACGACGCGGCATGCGTTGGAGTTTGTGACCGATCTGACGCTTCAGACGCTGAGCGGTCACAAGGTGTATAGCGATGTGTTTGCCGCCATCAACGACCACTCGACGGAGCATATCTCTCTGCCGGACTGGGCAGATGTGATGCTGATAGCCCCTGCCACCTACGATGTGATAGGCAAGTTAGCTTCGGGCATAGCCGATGATGCGTTGACGACAACGTTTGCAGCGATGCGCAAGCCCGTAGTGATAGCACCGGCGATGAACGACAAGATGTATGCCGGTGAGGTGCTGCAGGAGAACTTGAAGAAGTTGGCAGAGCGCACGAACACGTATGTGCTGGACAGCGCAGACGGCTTCCTCGCATGCGGCACAACCGGCAAGGGGCGCATGCAAGAGCCGTCAGCACTGACAGATGCCGTCGAAGCCGCGCTGACGAAGAAAGACTGGTTGGGCAGAAAAGTGGTGATCACCTCGGGTCCGACGCGCGAAGCCATCGACCCTGTTCGCTACATCAGCAATCATTCGTCAGGAAAGATGGGCATAGCCTTAGCCAAGGCGTTGTGGCGTCATGGTGCTGAGGTGACGATAGTGACGGGTCCGACCGCTGAACAGATAACAGAGGTACTGTACCACCCGTGCATGCATGGCGTAGGTGCGTTACGGCGCGTGGATGTGGTATCAGCCGAGCAGATGTACGCAGCAACGACCGCCGCCTGGCGCGAGGCTGACACGGCTATTCTTGCGGCAGCTGTGGCAGACATGACGCCTGCGACGGTAGCCGACCACAAGATGAAGAAAGGTCAGGATCTGACCGACACTATCGTGCTGAAAGAGACCAAGGACATCGCCAAGGCGTTGGGCGAGAGCAAGCGTGCAGGGCAGTGTCTGGTAGGTTTTGCACTGGAGACGGACAACGAGCAAGCCAATGCGCTGAAGAAGCTGTCCGACAAGCATCTGGACTACATCGTGATGAACTCGCTGCGCGAAGAGGGTGCAGGGTTCGGCACAGACACGAACAGTGTGGTGGTGTACGGGAAGCCTCAAGCCGGATGCCGGATGCCGGATGCCGGCGTTGACACACAAAAAGAAAGCGAGGGCAAACGTTTGCCACTCGCCTCCAAATCAGCCATAGCCGAAGGGATCGTATCAATCCTTACCCATCAGGCGATCCAGTAGTCCGCGTTTCTTTTCCGGTTCGGCATCCTCAGCGGTCTGCAGGGAAGCCTCAGCCTCTTCGGGCGTCCATTCGCGCCGCGACTCGATGTCGCCGACCTGATTCTTGACATAGCCGATAACATCGTCGAGCCCTTCGGTAAAATGCGCGAAGTCCTCTTTGTAGAGGAAGAGTTTGTGCTTTTCGAACTGCGGGGTCTCTTCACCCATCACTCGCTTCTTACTCTCAGTAATGCAGAGATAAAGGTCGCCTGTACGGTCCTTCTTGACATCCAGATAATAGATTCGCTTACCTGCCTTCACTGAACGGGAGTACACAATCTCGGGTTCCCGTTTTTCATCAAACTTACGATTTTCCATCTCATTTTGGGCAAAAAGCCCCTCAATAATTAAACATCTGCCGGACATGTGCCGTCCGCTGCATGGTACGCCTTGTGCGAAACCGAGTACAAAAGTACAAAATATTTTTGACAAATGCAAACTTTTCCGATGAAAAACTTGCATATATGCATTTTTTTTTGTATCTTTGTGCGTTTTTTTATACAATCACTATGATTAATCGAACCCTTATACGCATCAAGGTGGTGCAAACTATGTTCGGCTACAGCCAGAATGAAGGCATATTGCCGTCGGAAGCACGCAAGCAGTTGATGCGTAGTTTTGCCGACACGTACGATCTGTACATGTTGCTGTTGGATTTTGCGAGTGCGCTGACGTCGTATGCAGACGAGCAGTTGCAGGAGCGCATAGCTCGCTCACAGGCTACGCACACGTCATTCACTCCGAACAGACGATTTATCCGTAACCGATTTGCCGACCAGCTGTTCAACAACCAGCGTTTGCGGCGCGAGTTGGAGGAACGGCATCTGTCATGGGAAGCAGGTATGCCCGCCGTGAAAGCTGTATATCTGAGTATGGTAGCGACAGACTGGTACAAGCAATACATGGAACAGGCTGAATGCACCTACGAGGACGACAAGCGCATCTGGCGGAAAATATATACCGAACTGCTACCCGGCAATGAGGCAGTGCTGGCGGCGTTGGAAGAAATGGAAATAGAGCAAGACCACTTCACATGGGTGACGGATATGGATTTTGTGCTGTCGTACGTAGTGAAGTCTGTACGCAAGTTCCGCGAAGAGGAAGGAGTGAGCCAGCAGTTGCTTGAGATGTTCGACTCGGAAGAAGACTTGGATTTTGCGACCTCGCTGCTGCAGAATGCTATTGCGCATCGCGAAGAGTATGATGCCCTGATTGACGCCCACCTGAAGAACTGGGACCCTGAGCGCGTGGCACGTATGGACAGAGTGATTCTGCTGGTAGCCTTGGCAGAGATTATCAACTACCCGAACATAGCCTTGCAGATCTCGCTGAACGAGTACATTGAGATCGCCAAGGAGTACTCGGGCGACAAGAACTACTTCTTCATCAACGGCATTCTGGACGGCATCATCCGCCAACTGAAGCGTGAAGACAAGCTGCCGAAAGCGATGGTGGTGGACTGAGTTGAAAGTTGGGGGGGAAGAAAAAGAGAATTAATTAACTAAACAAAACATACAAACATGTTAGCAACAGTCTTATTACAATCAGCAGCCCTTGGTGCAGACGGCGCACAGGCAGGCAACCAGTGGACATTCTGGGTGATGATGATCCTGATCTTTGTCGTATTCTACTTCTTCATGATTCGCCCCCAGACCAAGCGACAGAAAGAGTTGCAAAAGCAACGCGAAGAGATGAAGAAAGGTGACAAGGTGGTGACCGCCGGTGGCATCTATGGTGAGATCAAAGAGGTGAAAGAGTCGTACTTTCTGATTACGATAGACAAGGATGTGGTCATCCGCGTTGACAAGAACAGCGTATATGCCTCAGCAGCAGACGCTCAGCAACAACCTCAGGACAAATAAGAGACAGGGAGAAGGTGAAAGAGTTGCTTCGCCGTTGTTGGCACGCGATAAGGAGGTTTGTTCGCAGCAAGGATGCATTGGTATATCTGCTGTTCGTGCTACTTGCCACGATCATGTGGATAACGAATGCGTTCAGCACGCGGCGTGAGATATCGCTGATCATCCCCGTGCGTTACACGCATGTGCCGGACAACTATATACTGACCTCCGCCCCGAGCGATCATATACGCATCAGCATGGAGGACGAGGGTATAGACCTCTATCGCAACCGCCACCGGAACTATGAGTTGACGTTCGACCTGTCAGGTTACATCACAGGAGAGGAGGGGACGTTTACACTGGTGATGGATGAGGTGCGCACCGCTATCGTCCAACAGTTGACGGGCGACGCAGGCTTGGTAGCGTTTTCACCGGAAATATTAAGTGGCAGTTACACACGCCAGCACGAGAAAGAGGTGCCAATCGTATACACCGGCAAAATCAAGCCTGCGGCGCAGTATCAGTTGTGCGGCGCTCCGCTGCTGACACCTGAATCCGCATACGTATATGGCACAGAGGAAGCCTTGCAGGCGCTGGAGTATATAGAGACGGCACTGACGGACTTTGAGGGGGTGCAAGACACCTTCACGACCCGCCTGCCGCTGCTAACCCCGCCTAACCTGCGCATTCATCCTGACAGCGTGAGGATACGGGTGGTGGCGGAACAATTCACCGAGCGCGCTATCCAGCGCCCGATTGCCACACCCGATATGGCAGAGTCAGGGCAACTGATGCACCTATTCCCGAGTCAAGCCACCGTAACCTTCCGCGTAGGTACAGCGTGGTTCGCCAAGGTGAGCGAGCAAGACCTGGAGGTGTACGTAGAGATGCCGACCGACGGCACCGAGCATCTGCCGGTACGAGTGAAGAGCCGTAACCCGCACATAACACATATCCGCGTCAAGCCAGCGGAGGTAGAATACTTAATTGAGAGCTATGAGAGAGATTCAGATGGTGGATCTGCAGCGTCAGTATCAGCGGATTAAGCCAGAGATAGACGCCGCCATCCAAAAGGTGATAGACGGTGCCGCCTTTGTGAAAGGTGCAGAAGTCGAGCAGTTCGCCCGACACTTGGAAGCATACACCGGCGCCAAGCATGTCATACCTGTAGCCAACGGCACAGAGGCCCTACAGATAGCGCTGATGGCGTTGGGGCTGAAGCCGGGTGACGAGGTTATAACCCCCACATTCACGTTTATAGCCACAGCAGAGGTGGTAGCGCTGTTGGGACTGACGCCCGTGGTAGTGGATGTAGATTGGGGTACGATGAACATGTCGGCAGAGGCGGTAGCACGCGCCATCACCCCCAAGACAAAAGCCATCGTGCCCGTTCACCTGTTCGGACAATGTGCAGATATGGAACCGCTGTTACGTATCGCGCGCGAGCACAACCTATATGTAGTAGAGGACACGGCGCAAGCCATTGGCGCACGCTACACGATGGGCGACGGACGCACGATGCAAGCCGGCACGATGGGTGACATAGGCTGCACCAGTTTCTTCCCCTCGAAGAACTTAGGCTGCTACGGTGACGGCGGAGCGCTGATGACCAATGATGATGCGTTGGCACAGAAGATACGGATCATTGCCAATCACGGTATGACGATCCGTTACCACCACGACATGATTGGCGTCAACTCGCGACTGGACACCATACAAGCCGCCGTGCTGGATACGAAGCTACCCTATCTGGATGCCTACATCGCCGCCCGCCAACGTGCAGCCGCCTACTACGACAAGGCGCTGGGTGGTTGCAGCCGCCTGGACATACCCGAGCGCAGCCGGCACAGCACACATGTATTCCACCAATACACGCTGCGCATCACAGGTGCCGACCGCGATGCCGTACGGCAAGCGCTGAGCGAAGCAGGCATACCTGCGATGGTATATTACCCTATCCCGCTTCACCTGCAGAAGGCATATCAGGATCCGCGCTATAAGGCAGGGGATTTCCCCGTAGCCGAGCGATTGGCGCAATGCGTGCTATCGCTGCCGATGCACACGGAGTTGGACGAAGAACAACTGGCATATATAACCGAACATGTACTACGCGCCGTAAACGCATAGCATAGCAAACGTAGAGAGAATGGCATTATCCCTATCGCAAAAGCAGACATTACAGACCAAGCTCAGTCCCCAACAGATACAGATCGTACGTATGTTAGAGATACCGAGCGTAGAGCTGCAGCGGCGTATCAACGAAGAGCTGCAGGAGAACCCCGCGTTGGACGAGGGGAAAGACCCTGAAGTGCTGTTCGAGGAAAACGAGCAGAAGCGCAGCGAGGACTACGACGGGGAAAGTTATGGCGAGGTCAGCGATACGGATGATACCGACTACACCAACGACGATACGGAGGAATTATACCCGAGCGAGACGGAAAGGGACGCCAACGAGACGTACGATGATGAGAACTACGATAATCCGCTGGACACCCCGGACTTCAACTACGATGAGTACGTAACAGACGACGAGACGCCGGACTACAAGACACGGGTGAGCAACTATACCGACCCGCAGGACACGCTGGACAGTACGTTTACGGGGTCACAATCCCTGATTGAGCACCTGAAATCACAGGTCTATCTGACCAAGATGACCAAGCCCGAGCGGCACATAGCCAAGTTTGTAGTGGGTAACATTGACGAGGACGGTTATCTGCGCCGTACGGCAGAGGAGTTGGAGGATGACCTCGCCTTCCGCGAGTCGCTGATTGTGCCCCATGAGCAGATGGTAGACATCATCAACCAGATCAAGCAGTTCGACCCCGCCGGTGTAGGCGCATACGATCTGAAGGAATGTCTGCTCATACAGTTGCGCCAGCGCGAGCCGACTGCCGCCAACAAACGCGCCATACAGATCCTGACCGAGCACTTTGAGGCGTTCAGCCGCAGGCATTTTGAGCGCATACGTCAGAAGTACAACCTGACCGAAGACGAGATGCACGATGTGATCAGCGAGGTTGAACATCTGAATCCTACACCCGGTGCCGAGTGGGCAGGAACGACCTACGACAACCACGGCTCGACCATCATACCGGATTTTCTGGTTGAGAACAGAGACGGCGAACTGGTAATGCAACTGCTGGACGGTGAGATACCCGACCTGCATGTGAGCACCGACTACCAGCAGA
>JAFSPC010000077.1 GCA_017443075.1 Paludibacteraceae bacterium | reverse complement strand
GGCCGTCACACTCCGTTCCACAACCACTATCGTCCTCAGTTCTACATCCGTACGATGGACGTTACCGGTGAGATCACTCTGCCGGAAGGAACAGAGATGGTAATGCCGGGTGACAACCTTGAGATTCAGGTTAAGCTGATCTATCCGGTTGCATGCTCAGAGGGTCTGCGTTTCGCTATCCGTGAGGGTGGTCGTACCGTAGGTTCGGGTCAGATTACCAAACTGATCGACTAATGTCGATACGGTGTGAGCCAGGCTTGGCTCACACATTTACGGAAGTCCTCCAATGGTAGGAGAGCGGTCTCCAAAACCGTCAATGTGGGTTCGATTCCTGCCTTCCGTGCTGTTACAGATCATAGCTTCCAATTCTGGTTTTGGCTACGGCTGAAGCCGGAATATTGGTGCGCAAATAGGAAAATAAAAAATCTACAGATATGAGTCTAATTGAAAACGTAAAAGAGTCGTACAACGAGATGGTACACAAAGTAAGTTGGCCATCCTACAAAGAGCTGACCCAAAGCGCAGCGCTCGTGCTGGTTGCTTCCATTATCCTTGCACTGGTAGTGTGGGCTATGGATTGGTGCTTTGAAGAGTTGATGAGCCTCATTTACGGGCTGTTCTGATCTTCGGATGTTTAGAGTTGCGAGTTTAGAGTTGAGCTAAGTTCTAAAGTTGAAAGTTTAAATCAGAAGAGATGGCAGAATCAAATTACAAGTGGTACGTGCTCCGCGCGATAGGCGGCAAGGAGAACAAGGTGAAAGAGTATATCGAAGGCGCCTTGGTCACCTCGAGCTTATTCAAGGAGTATGTTTCGCAAGTGCTCTTGCCCACCGAAAAAGTGGTTAGTCAGAAGAATGGCAAGCGTACGGTAAAGGAGCGCAACAAACTGCCGGGATACGTTCTGGTAGAGTGCAACCTGACGGACGAATGCTATCCGTTGCTGCGCAATATCCCGAACGTGCTGGGATTTCTGAGCGAGCCGGCGAGCATGCGCCCGAAACCTGTTTCACAAGAGGAAATCAATGCCATCGTAGGCGAGATCAATGACGAAGCGATTGCAGCCGAGATGAATGATACCTTTGTTGTGGGCGAAAAGGTGAAGGTGACAGACGGTCCGTTCAACGGATTCAACGGTGTAATCAACGAGGTGATGCAAGACAAGCACAAGCTGAAGGTGATAGTTACTATCTTTGACCGTCAGACTCCGCTTGAGTTGGGATTCAATCAGGTAGAGATAGAGTAGAAGGCATTGTTACGGGCCGCTTGACTACTCAATAGTTTTAACATTATTAATCTGCAAGAGAGCAGCTATGTCGCGACGTAGTGAACTCGCTGCTCGCCCGTATTGCAAAAACTATTAACACAACAACAATTATGGCTAAAGAAATTGCCGGATTCATCAAGCTCCAAATCAAGGGTGGCGCAGCCAACCCTGCACCTCCGGTAGGACCGGCTCTCGGTTCGAAGGGTGTGAACATCATGGAGTTTTGCAAACAATTCAATGCCAGAACTCAGGACAAGGCAGGTAAGGTATTGCCTGTTGTGATTACTGTGTATGCAGACAAGTCGTTCGACTTCATCGTAAAGACACCTCCTGTAGCCGTACAGTTGAAGGAGGCGGCAAAGGTGAAGAGCGGATCGGCACAGCCTAACCGTCAGAAGGTAGCTTCAATCACGGAAGAGCAATGCCGCCAGATTGCGCAAGACAAGATGGTTGACCTGAACTGTTTCACACTGGAGAGTGCTGAGAAGATGGTACGCGGAACAGCGCGTAGTATGGGTATTACCGTTAAATAATCAAAAACTTCAATCATTATGGCAAAATTGACAAAAAATCAAAGACTTGCTGCTGAGAAGATTGAAGCAGGTAAAGTCTATACAATCGCGGAAGCTGCCGCATTGGTAAAAGAGATCACAACTACAAAGTTTGACGCTTCGGTAGATATTGACGTTCGTTTGGGTGTAGACCCGCGTAAGGCCAACCAGATGGTTCGTGGCGTTGCAAGCCTGCCGAATGGAACGGGTAAGGTAGTACGCGTACTTGCGCTGTGCACCGCAGACCAGGAGGCTGCAGCAAAAGAGGCCGGAGCCGACTATGTAGGCCTGGATGAATACATCGAGAAAATCAAAGGTGGTTGGACAGACGTTGACGTCATCATAACTATGCCACAAATCATGGGTAAGATCGGTGCACTGGGCCGTATACTCGGTCCTCGCGGCTTGATGCCAAACCCCAAGAGTGGTACTGTAACAATGGATGTGGCTAAGGCAGTAAAGGAAGTTAAGCAAGGTAAGATCGACTTCAAGGTTGACAAGTTCGGTATTCTGCACACCTCAATCGGTAAGGTAAGCTTCACGGCTGACCAGATTGCTGAGAATGCGCGTGAGTTTATCGACACGGTTATCAAGCTCAAGCCAGCAGTAGCCAAAGGCGAATATATCAAGAGCATCTATCTGTCGAGTACAATGAGTCAAGGTATAAAGGTTGATCCGAAATCGTTCTAACTATTAAACATCGAAACGTATGAAGAAAGAAGATAAAAACCTCGTGATCGCCTCGCTTGAGGAGCAACTGACTCAATATCCTCATTTCTATATCACCAGCATTGAGGGACTGAATGCCGAGAAGACGAGCGCCTTGCGTCGCCAATGCTTCAAGAGCGATATCAAGCTGGTAGTAGCGAAGAACACGCTGCTGCAAAAAGCCCTTGAGAAGAAAGGCATTGATGCACAGATTTTTGAGGCACTGAAGGGCAACACCGCCCTGATGCTTACCGCAACGGGTAACGCTCCTGCCAAGTTAATCAAGGAGTTTACCAAAGGCGACAAGAGCGAGTGCCCCAAGCCGTATCTGAAGGCAGCTTATGTTGAGGAGACCATCTATGTAGGTGCACAGAACCTTGAGTTCCTGTCAACCATCAAGTCCAAAAACGAACTTATCGCAGACCTCGTTGCCTTGCTGCAATCGCCTGCAAAGAACGTTATCTCCGCCCTGCAGAGCGGTGGCAATACCATCCATGGTGTGCTGCAAACGCTCGGCGAGCGTGCTGAGTAATCATCAGCAGTGGCGCAACACTTGCCGGACGGCGTAACATCAAAAGACACATAAACTACGCAACATGGCGCCTGCGCAAACAAAACTAATTAACATAAAAAAATAAACACTTTAAATATTTACAACAATGGCAGATCTGAAAGCTTTTGCTGAACAATTGGTTAACCTGACGGTTAAGGAAGTAAACGAACTCGCTCAAATTCTGAAGGACGAGTATGGTATTGAACCCGCTGCTGCAGCAGTAGCTGTAGCTGCTCCCGCTGCAGGCGGTGAAGCTCCTGCTGCTGAGGAGAAGACATCTTTTGACGTAGTGCTGAAATCCGCCGGTGCTCAGAAGCTGCAGGTAGTGAAGGCAGTAAAAGAGCAAACCGGTCTGGGTCTGAAAGAGGCTAAGGACATCGTAGACGCTGCTCCTTCGACGGTAAAGGAGGGTGTAGACAAAGCAACTGCCGAGGCACTGAAGAAGGCTCTTGAGGAGGTTGGTGCAGAGGTAGAACTCAAGTAATAACCGAGCTAACCAATTAGGTAGGTTTAGTCCCTCAACAGGGGGCTAAACCTTTTTCGCTGAAATAAAGGGATGGTAAATTCTCGTTAAATTAAGCGACAAATGCAGATGAATAATTAAATTCTGTTAAAAAATAATAAACCATTCATCCAATGGCATCTACCACAACAACAAAAAGGGTGAACTTCTCTGCGATGCAGCAGCAGATGCCTTACCCTGATTTTCTGGAGATACAATTAAAGTCCTTCCACGACTTCTTTCAGATGAACTCGACGCCTGAGCAGCGTAGGAAGGAGGGATTGTTCCGCGTATTTCAGGAGAACTTCCCGATTACCGATACGCGTAACAACTTCACTCTTGAATTTTTGGACTATTATGTTGATCCGCCCCGTTATACCGAGCAGGAGTGCATCAAGCGCGGATTGACCTACAGTGTGCCGCTGAAGGCAAAGCTGAGTCTGACTTGCAGCGACCCTGATCACGAAGATTTCGATGCTGTAGTACAAGACGTCTATCTTGGAACCATCCCCTATATGACCGAAAAAGGCACGTTTGTAATCAACGGAGCCGAGCGTGTCGTAGTGAGCCAGTTGCACCGCTCACCGGGTGTGTTCTTCGGTACAAGTGTTCATAGCAACGGTACGAAGTTGTACTCAGCCCGTATCATCCCCTTCCGTGGCTCATGGATTGAGTTCGCCACGGATATCAACAATGTAATGTACGCCTATATTGACCGTAAGAAGAAGTTGCCGGTAACAACGCTTCTGCGTGCCATAGGCTTTGAGAGTGACAAGGACATCCTTGACTGCTTCAACCTGGCGGAGGAGGTGAAAGTAACCCCCTCGAACAAGGAGCAGATGATCGGACGCCGTCTGGCAGGTAATGTGATGAAATCCTGGACAGAGGATTTCGTAGACGAGGATACCGCCGAGGTTGTTACCATCGAGCGTAACGAGGTTGTGATTGACCGCGAGACCGAGATTGACGAGGATGTGTACGAGCGCATCGTAGAGTCCGGCACCAAAGCCGTACTCTTGCACAAGGAGGAGAACCACGAGAGTGACTATTCCATCCTGTTCAACACCCTGCAGAAGGACCCAGCCCGCTCGGAGAAAGAGGCCGTGCTGTACATCTACCGCCAGATCCGCAATGCCGAGCCGGCAGATGACGCCACAGCCCGTGAGACGATCATGAACCTGTTCTTCTCCGACAAGCGTTACGACTTGGGCGAGGTTGGCCGCTACCGTATCAACCACAAGTTGAATATGAACATCCCGATGGAGACGCGCGTGCTAACCAAGGAAGATATGATTGAGATCATCAAGTTCCTCGTTCAGCTGATCAACTCCAACGCTGAGGTGGACGATATAGACCACCTCTCGAACCGTCGTGTTCGTACAGTAGGCGAGCAGATATACAACCAGTTCGGCATAGGTTTGGCACGTATGGCTCGCACTATCCGTGAGCGTATGAACGTACGTGATACGGAGGTGTTCACCCCGACCGACCTGATTAATGCCAAGGCTATAAGCAGCGTGATCAACTCGTACTTCGGCACGAACGCGTTGAGCCAGTTCATGGATCAGCAGAACCCGCTGGCAGAGATTACGCACAAGCGTCGTATGTCTGCCCTTGGTCCCGGCGGTTTGAGTCGTGAGCGTGCAGGTTTCGAGGTACGTGACGTACACTATACGCACTATGGCCGCTTGTGCCCGATTGAGACCCCTGAAGGACCGAACATCGGTCTTATATCCTCGCTCTGTATCTACGCCAAGATCAATGACCTCGGATTTATCGAGACCCCATACCGCAAGGCAAAGGACGGTGTGGTTGATCTGGACAACGATCATGTAGTATATCTGAGTGCCGAGGACGAGGAGTCGAACTATGTGGCCCAAGGTAACGCTCCGCTTGACGAGAACGGACATTTCATCCGCAACAAGGTTAAGGCGCGTCACTTGGACGACTTCCCAGTTGTCGCACCTGAGCAGATCAACCTGATGGACGTTGCTCCGTGTCAGATTGCCTCCATCGCTGCCGCATTGATTCCGTTCCTTGAGCACGATGATGCTCACCGTGCGTTGATGGGTTCGAACATGATGCGCCAGGCAGTACCATTGCTGCGCAACGAAGCCCCTATCGTAGGAACCGGTATAGAGGAGCAGCTGGCTACGGACAGCCGTACGCAAATCGTAGCCGAGGCAGACGGCGTAGTAACCTATGTTGACGCCAGTGTGATCAAGGTACATTACGACCGCTCGGAGGAAGAGGAGTTCATCAGCTTCGTATCCTCGGAGAAAGAGTACAAGTTGCCTAAGTTCGAGAAAACGAACCAGTACACCACTATCGATCTGCGTCCGGTAGTACGCAAGGGTGACCATGTGGTGAAAGGTCAGTTGCTAACCGAGGGCTACGCCATCGAGAACGGCGAGTTGGCTCTGGGTAAGAACCTGATGGTGGCTTACATACCTTGGAAGGGCTACAACTACGAGGATGCCATCGTACTGAGCGAGCGAATGGTTCGCGAAGACATGTTCACCTCCGTACACGTGGTAGAGCAGTTGCTTGACGTACGTGAGACCAAGCGTGGTCTGGAGGAGTTCACCTCCGATATACCTAACGTAAGTGATGACACGACGAAGGATCTTGACGAGAACGGTATCGTACGTATCGGTGCATCGATCAAGCCGGGTGATATCATCATCGGTAAGATAACGCCAAAGGGCGAGAGCGATCCTTCGCCGGAAGAGAAGTTGCTGAAGGCAATCTTCGGTGACAAAGCCGGTGATGTCAAGGATGCCTCACTCAAGGCTTCGCCTTCGTTGGATGGTATAGTGATTGACAAGAAACTGTACACCCGTGCGCAAAAGGACCGTAAGGCCAAGCTGGCAGACCGCGAGTTGCTGCTGAAGATGGATGCCAAGTTCGAGGCACAGACCGATGAGCTGAAAACCATTCTGGTAGACAAGTTGGCATTGCTGCTGAAGAACCAAGTAAGCACCGGTGTCAAGGACATCGTTGATACGGAGCTTGTACCTAAGGGTCAGCCGTTCTCTCGCGAGGCTCTTGAGGGCATCGATTATCAGACCGTACTGCTTGAGAGCTGGACCGCAGATGAGTACAAGAACGACCTTGTGCGCCGTTGTATCCTGAACTATCTGACCAAGTACAAGGAGATGGAGGCCGAGGTTAAGCGCGAGCGTTTCAACCTGACTATAGGTGATGAGCTGCCCACCGGTATCCAGCAGCAGGCCAAGGTATATATCGCCAAGCGTCGTAAGATCCGCGTAGGTGACAAGATGGCCGGTCGCCACGGTAACAAGGGTATCGTAAGTAAGATTGTGCGTGTAGAAGATATGCCGTTCCTGGCTGACGGTACGCCAGTAGATATCGTACTGAACCCGATGGGTGTGCCTTCGCGTATGAACATCGGTCAGATCTTTGAGGCAGTGCTCGGCTGGGCGGGTCGTGAGTTGGGCGTAAAGTTCGCCACACCTATCTTCGACGGCTGTACGCTGCAGCAACTGGACGAGTGGACCGACAAAGCCGGTCTGCCGCGTGCAGGTAAGACGCAGCTGTACGATGGCGAGACGGGCGAACCGTTCGACCAGATGGCCACAGTCGGCGTAACGTACTTCATGAAGCTCGGGCACATGGTTGACGACAAGATGCACGCACGTTCGATAGGTCCGTACAGCTTGATTACGCAGCAGCCGTTGGGCGGTAAAGCTCAGTTCGGTGGACAGCGTTTCGGTGAGATGGAGGTTTGGGCGCTCGAAGCCCACGGCGCCGCACATACGCTCCAAGAGATTCTGACCGTGAAGTCGGACGATGTGATGGGTCGTGCCCGCACGTACGAGGCTATTGTGAAGGGCGATAACTTCCCGACGCCGGGTATACCCGAGTCCCTCAACGTATTGCTGCACGAGTTGCAAGGTTTGGCTCTATCAATTACACTTGAATAAAATTTTGACGAATTATGGCTTTAAGACAAGATAATAAAAAATCCGGCTTCACCAAGATCACAATCGGTTTGGCTTCGCCGGAGGAAATAATGAACATCTCCAGTGGTGAGGTGCTCAAGCCCGAGACCATCAACTACCGTACATACAAGCCGGAGCGCGATGGTCTGTTCTGCGAGCGTATTTTCGGTCCGACGAAAGATTACGAGTGTAACTGCGGCAAGTACAAGCGTATCCGCTACAAAGGAATCGTGTGCGAGCGTTGCGGCGTAGAGGTAACAGAGAAGAAGGTTCGCCGTGAGCGTATGGGTCACATCAAGTTGTGCGTACCCGTGGCTCATATCTGGTACCTACGTTCGCTGCCCTCAAAGATTGCCGCCCTGCTCGGTGTACCGACCAAGAAGCTGGAGTCCGTCATCTATTACGAGAAGTACATTGTTGTACAAGCCGGCGTGATGAACGGCGAGGAGTACAACAACGACCACGATATCATTGAGGATAAGATTCTGCTGGATGAGGACGAGCTGGCGACCATCAAGAGCCGTCTGCCTGAGGGCAACCGTGATCTGGAGGATACCAATCCTGACAAGTTCATTGCCAAGATGGGAGCCGAGGCCGTATATGACCTGCTGGCGAAGTTGGATCTGGATGCTCTGGCAGACGAGTTGCGTCACCGCGCGGACACAGACAGTTCGAACCAGCGTAAGCAGGAGGCACTGAAGCGCCTGCAGGTGGTAGAGTCGTTCCGTGCGTCACAGGGCCGCAACCGTCCGGAGTGGATGATACTGAAGGTTATACCTGTTACACCGCCGGAGTTGCGTCCGCTGGTTCCGCTGGATGGCGGGCGTTTCGCCACGTCAGACCTGAACGACCTCTATCGTCGTGTGATTATCCGTAACAACCGTTTGCGCCGACTCATTGAGATCAAGGCACCGGAGGTTATTCTGCGCAACGAGAAGCGTATGCTTCAGGAGGCAGTGGACAGCCTGTTTGACAACAGCCGCAAGACCACGGCCATCAAGAGTGAGGCGAACCGTCCGCTCAAGTCACTGAGCGACTCGCTGAAGGGTAAGCAAGGCCGCTTCCGTCAGAACTTGTTGGGTAAGCGTGTAGACTTCTCCGCCCGTTCGGTAATCGTGGTAGGTCCTGAGCTGAAGATGCATGAGTGCGGTCTGCCAAAAGAGATGGCAGCCGAGCTCTACAAGCCGTTCATCATCCGTAAGCTGATAGAGCGCGGCATAGTGAAGACGGTTAAGTCCGCCAAGAAGATTATCGATCGCCGTGATCCGGTTATCTTTGAGATTCTGGAGCACGTGATGGAGGGTCACCCCGTACTGCTGAACCGTGCCCCGACGCTTCACCGCCATGGTATATTGGCGTTCCAGCCCAAGATGATAGAGGGTAAGGCTATCCAGTTGCATCCGCTGTCCTGCGCCGGCTTCAACGCCGACTTCGATGGCGACCAGATGGCTGTTCACCTTCCGCTGAGTAACGAGGCTATCCTTGAGGCACAGCTGCTGATGCTGGGCTCACATAATATCCTTGATCCGGCTAACGGCAATCCTATCACCGTACCATCGCAGGATATGATCCTTGGTCTGTATTACATCACCAAGGAGCGTGCCGGCGTCAAGGGCGAGGGGCTGACCTTCTACAACGAGGAGGAGTGCACCATTGCCTTGAACGAGGGCCGCGTGGATATTCACGCCAAGGTGCGCGTACGTATCAAGGAGATGATTGACGGCCAACAGACGCAACATATCATCGAGACCACTCCCGGTCGCGTCATGGTGAACCAGTATATGCCCAAAGAGATAGGGTTCCAGAACACCGTGTTGAAGAAGGGTGCAGTAAAGAACATCATCTCCAAGGTTATCAAGACCTGCGGGGTTGCCCGTACGGCCAAGTTCCTTGACGATATCAAGGACCTGGGTTACTACATGGCATTCAAGGGAGGCTTGAGTTTCAACCTGAATGATATTCTTATCCCTGAGGAGCGCGCCGACCTTATCGCCAAGGGTAATGCTGAAGTTGAGGCGATCACCGAGAGTTACAACTTCGGTTTGATGTCGGACGACGAGCGTTACAACAAGGTTGTTGACACGTGGGGCCGTATAGATAACGAGGTTACCGATGTGCTGATGAAGCACATGCAGGAGGCAGACCAAGGCTTCAACTCCGTATATATGATGATGGACTCGGGAGCTCGTGGTAACAAGCAGCAGATCAAGCAGCTGGCCGGTATCCGTGGTTTGATGGGTAAGCCTCAGAAGGCCGGTTCGACCGATACGCGTACGTCTATCGAGAACCCGGTGTTGGCGAACTTCAAGGAAGGCATGTCGGTGCAGGAGTACTTCATCTCTACGCACGGTGCGCGTAAGGGTCTGGCAGATACGGCATTGAAGACCGCCGATGCGGGATACCTGACTCGTCGTCTGGTGGACGTATCTCACGATATGATCATCACTGAGGAGGACTGCGGTACGTTGCGCGGCTTGGTTGCTCGCGCTATCAAGCAGAACGATACCGTTGTAGCTACGCTGTCGCAACGCATCTTGGGTCGTGTGAGTGTACACGATATCTTCGATGAGGACGGCGTACTGATTGTAGCCGCCGGCGAGGAGATCCGTGAGGCTGCCTGCGATGCTATCGAGCGCGCAGGTATCGAGGAGGTAGAGATACGTTCGGTACTCACCTGTGAGGCTAAGCACGGTTTGTGCGCCAAGTGCTACGGCCGTAACCTTGCAACGCGCCTGATGGTGCAGAAGGGCGAGGCCGTCGGTGTGATTGCCGCACAGGCTATCGGCGAGCCGGGTACACAGCTGACGTTGCGTACCTTCCACTCCGGTGGTTTGGCAGGCGGTGCTACGGCTGAGAACTCCTACTCGCTGCCTCATGCAGGTGTAGTGGATATAGAGGACCTGCGTACGATCACGACCGATGCCGGTGACGTGATTGTGGTCAGCCGTCTGAACGAGCTTCAGCTCAAGGACGAGAAGACCGGTGTAGTGCTGAACACGTTCAACATTCCGTACGCATCCAAGCTGTTCATCACCCCCGGGCAGAAGTACGACAAGGGAACACTCGTGTGTGAGTGGGATCCGTACAAGGCATCGTTGGTAATTGAGCAGGCAGGTACGTTGCGCTACCAGGATGTGATCGAAGGTGTGACTTGCAAGAGCGAGACCGACGAGCAGACCGGTATGCGTGAGGTCAGCATCACCGATACCAAGGATAAGACGAAGATGCCTACCGCCAATATTGTTGACAGCGAGGGTAATATCCTGCGCTCGTACAACCTGCCCGTGAAGGCCGTGCTGGTTCACAACGACGGCGAGCAGGTTAAGGTGGGCGACCTGTTGTTCACCAACACGCGTTCGTTTGGTACGGCAGGTGATATCACGGGCGGTCTGCCTCGTGTAACAGAGCTGTTTGAGGCACGTAATCCGTCCAATCCGGCTATAGTAGCAGAGATTGACGGTGAGATCAGTTTCGGTAAGATCAAACGTGGTCAGCGCGAACTGACTATCACCTCGAAGCTTGGTGAGACGAAGTCGTACCTCATCCCGCTGTCGAAGCAGATACTGGTTCAGGAGGGAGACTACGTACGCGCCGGTGTACCGTTGTCAGACGGCTCGATCACACCAGAGGATATCCTTGCCATCAAGGGTCCGACGGCAGTGCAGGATTATATCGTCAACGAGGCACAGAACGTATATCGTATGCAAGGTGTTGAGATCAACGACAAGCACTTTGAGATTATCGTTCGCCAGATGATGCGTAAGGTAGAGATTATTGATGCCGGTGATACACGATTCTTGGACAACCAGGTTGTTGACAAGCGTGACTTCATGGAGGAGAACGACCGCATCTGGGGCAAGAAGGTAGTAGAGAATGCCGGTGACAGTGAATCGCTCCGCGAGGGACAGATCATCACAGCCCGCCGCTTGCACGACGAGAACTCAACCCTTCGCCGTAAGGACAAGAAACTCGTACAGGTTCGTGACGCCAAGAGTGCTACCGCCAAGCAGATACTATTAGGTATCACCCGCGCCGCACTGGGCACGAAGTCGTTCATCTCGGCAGCCTCCTTCCAAGAGACAACGAAGGTGTTGAACGAGTCCGCTATCCAAGGCAAGATCGATTATCTGGAGGGAATGAAGGAGAACGTTATCTGCGGTAACCTTATTCCTGCCGGTACAGGTCTGCGCGAGTTCAGCAAACTGGTGGTACACAACTCAGCCGAGTACGCAGCCATGCAGGCAGCGCGCATTGCGCAGGAGTATGACCCCTCATCGCTGATGCGCGACCGTGAATACTAATACGTAGCGTAACGCTATGATACACAAGATGCAGGCACATAGCCTGCATCTTGTGTTCACAAATACTTATGTTCGTTAAATCCGGTTTGATTTGATACGTCGCATCGTACATTCCGCTCTATTTCGCAATGTCGGCAAACTGCTGTCTGCCAATGTGCTTGCACAGGTGATAGGCATACTTGTCTATCCCGTACTGACGCGTATATACCGGCCGGAGGATTTTGCCTTATTCAATCTGTTTGTAAGCATAGCCGGTGTTCTTACGCTCATAGCCACAGCAGAGTACCACTATGCTATCGTATTGCCTAAATCCGAGCAGCATGCGAAGGCGCTGACGCATGTGTGCCTGTTGCTCCTGACTACGCTGACCGTGCTCAGCTGTTTTACAATCTGCCTGTCCCGGCCGATAGCTGCGCTGTTTAAAGCGCCCCAGTTGGCGCAATATTGGTGGATGATGCCCGTGCTCGTCTTTAGCATGGGCCTATGGAATATACTTAACTACTGGTATATACGCCGTGGTGACTATGTTCGCATCAGTGGTTACCAGGTTTCGCAGAGTGTGTTTTCCGCGAGCGGTAAGGTCTGCTTAGGATTATCGGGTATGTTGCAGTCAGGTATGCTTGTTGCAGCCGTAGCAGCACCGCTACTTTCTGTGGTCATTAGCGGCGCCTTGGCATGGCGCAAGCATCTGAGTGTGTTGCTCAAGCCGAACATGTCAGACATGCGCCATGTGGCACGCGAGTACATCAATTTCCCTAAGTATAATTTGCCTCGTTCGTTGGTCAACTCGTTGGGTGTGGCTCTGCCCGTATGGTTGCTTACCCCCCATTTCGGTTTGTCGGAGTTGGGTCAATTGTCGCTGGCGATGACAGCATCGTATATGCCGCTGAGTATTATTGCCAGAACGTGCTATCAGGTTCTTTATCAACGTGTGTCAGAGCAGGTGCGTGCCGGTCAGCCTGTAGGTAGCCTGTTGTGGAAGTTCAGCCTATTGATGTTGATTGCGTTAGTAGTGATACTGGTGCCGGTGTATATGTTTGTTCCGCAACTGGTGACATGGTTCTTCGGTGCTGAATGGCTTGAGGCTGCTGAGGTGATACGTGCGTTGTATCCGTTTATTGTGCTGACGCCTGTTTGCGGTTCTATATGTTTCCTATCCGATGTGTTTGCCAAACAAAAAACCGCCCTTTGGATGGAAGGGGGTTATGTTGTAGCTATAGCCATAGCCCTTGTAGTGGGCATTCATCTGGAGGATTTCCTCCTGTCAGTCAGCCTTTTTGCATGGGTGCGTTTCGCCTACCTTACTATTCAGCTTATCTGGTACGCCGGTCTGGTGCGCTCATACCAGAGTTCTTTATCTGTTCATAACTCTTGATGAGTGAGTTAAGCCGGCAGCAGACATTGTTCGTAGATTTGTTTGAGTTGCCTGCCTACTGCCTCTGCGGTAAACTGTTCGGAATAATAGTCATTTTCGGATTGCTTAGTTAAATCGGAGAACAGCATTTTCTCCAAATACTCTGCAAATAGTTCGGGGCGTTGTTGGGCTATTTCCTGAGTGACGATTTGTGCTCCGGTTTCTTCAGCGATGCCAACCGGAGTACTCAGAATAGGCAATCCTGTCGCCACGGCTTCGGCTAAAATGATGCCGTAGGTCTCATACCGACTGCTTAATACCAATGCCTCTGCTTGGCGCATTTGCTCCGCCACTTCTTGCGGAGTCAGTTCACCTGTCCAGCAGAGCAAGCCTTCAGGAAAATTCAGTTCGTCTGCATACGCGCGTACTTCTTTGTAATCTATGCCTGTGCCGACCAATACGAGTCGCCAGTCCTGACGCTTTGCGGCTAACATTCTCGCGGCACGTAGCAGACCTTTTACATTCTTCGCCCGTTCGTCAAAACAACTCACATGCAGCAGGGTTTTTGTTTTCCGCGATGTTGAGATGTCGGAATCCCGTGATGTTGAGATGTCGTAATCTTGAGGTGCTGAATAGAAGAAATCATCCACCACATTGTTGATCTTTCGGGTGTCAGGATTGCTCAATCCACATGCACGCATGGCATCAGCCAGCCGCTGACTCACGCACAGCAATGTGCTTGCTTGCCGTACGATTAAGGCGTACAGCCTGCGTTTGAGCGCAGGCATCTGCATGTATTGCCCGTTCTCGGGAAGGTAGCCGCTCCAGTGCTCAACGATGATATAGGGTATGCCATAGCGCCGCTGTAGCGCGTAAGCCAGCAGCCCTTGCTTCTGTACAACATTCAGTTGCACGAGGTCGGGCAGTCCCCATTCGCGTTTGAGCGTTCGCCATTGTTGCCATGTGTCGTGCCAGCTAAGCGAATGAATGACGCGCACATCAATGCCCTGTGCACGCACGGCGTCGGCATGCTTCTGCACAAAGAGGCCTGCCATAGCATCGCGTTCGGAGGGATACCAAGGAGTGAGATATAATACTTTCATTATGTTGCTAATAGTGCATCAGTTTGGCTTTCCATTTGTTGAGCGCCAGCAGCAAGGCGAACGTTGGCCGGTACAGTTTGCAGACGCTGTAATAGGTGGCGGGCGTTGAGGCGAACTGCTTGTAGTGGTTGGCAATACCTTCGCTGTCGTTGCCCCCCTCAAAGTCGAACTGTACGCCTTTTTCCTTAGCCAGCCGTACAGCCTCGAGTGCCAGTCGTGCGGAGGCGCCGGTGTGGGCGGCGGAGGGCAGATAGGCAGGGATGAGATAATACAAGTACCTCTTATCCCAGACCACAAACGCCGCAGCTACGGTCTGCATCTCGTTGGACGGCAGGCGCTGGCTGATGCGGATGATGGCTCCTTGTGCTACGCGCTTGGCTTTGCGCTCCAGCACGAGCAGGAACTCGCGTGAGTAGCTGAGGCGTTTGTCGCGCTCCGCCATGCATTGCGTATGAAAACGATAGAACTCCTCGGCAGTCATGCTGTAGTCGATACTCAGGTTCTCGGCGTGCTCGAGCTGGCGTTTCTTGTTCTTGGAGAACGAGTCTGTCAGCGCCTGTATGTCCGTGATGTTGTTGATGCGGTAGGTGACTCGATGCTCGACCTGCATACGTTGCTTGCCGAGCCAATGGGGCATCGGGTTGCCGACGGCAAACTGCTGGTAGTAGTAGGCGATACGCATCTCGCGCAGGCGTTTGGCTGCGAGTTTGGCAAGTTGCTGCTGCATGTCGGGTGACGCTTGCACCTCTTCGTTCAGCCATAAGCCGCCGAACATCGTCATCTGCGGCATGATGATGAACTTATACCACAGCCGTTTGCTCAGCAGGTAGGGCATAGCGGCTACTATCTGGTCGCACTGATTGTTGTCAGTCTCCGTCTGCCTGCTGAATATCGACGGCTTGCTGTTCAGTTCTGAGCGCGTGAATAGCAGCACATCCCATTGCTTGCCGGCGCATACAGCCTCCAGCCACCATGGTTGCATCATGATGGGCATATCGGGCTGCTGATTGCAGAACGCTGCGTATAGCTCTTTGTTTGTCATATCGATGATTGTTGCTTGTTGTGCAGGATAGGGCTTATCGGCCGGCATCTGCCGCTGCGCCGGTAGCCGTGTACTTCTGTCCGCCACGGATGATGTACAACACTCCGTTCTCCATCACCTTCGTAGCAGGCTCGGCGGCAGAGGTAGAGCCTATACCCGAACCGAGTTTCTCTTCGGCTGTGTAGGTAGCGTAGTAGGTGGCAGTGCCACTTACGACCTCTATCGCCGGGCTCCAACCGCTGAACGTGTAGGTGTAGTCAGCATCCTCCTCTTTCGTCGGCTGCTCGCCGCCATATACGGGCGTCTCGCCGTACGCAACCTCTTCCTCGTACAGAACGGTCGTGCCATCCTCATCAACGAACGTGATGAGATACTTGTTCAGCGTAGCAGCAAATGTGGCGGTGTATGTCTCGGCGCCGGTTACGGCTACTATTTCCTTATCCCATCCTGCAAACGTGTACGTATATTGTGTTGTAGCCTCCTTGGTTGGGTCAGCAGGGGTTTCAGGCATGCTGCCATACGCATATTCCTTGGCTTCAATTACGCTGCCGTCTTCGTTGGCGAAGGTGATAGTATATTTATTCACCGTTTGCGTGAACATGGCGGTATATGTCTCTGCGCCGGTTACGGCTGCAATCTCTTTGTCCCATCCGCTGAAGGTGTACGTATATTGCGCTGTAGCCTCTTTGGTCGGTTCTGCCGGGGCTTCAGGCATTGTGCCGTACTCATATTCCTTGGCCTCAATCACACTGCCATCTTCGTTAGCGAAGGTGATAGTATATTTATTCACCGTTTGCGTGAATGTGGCGGTATATGTTTCTGCGCCGGTTACGGCTACGATAGTTTTATCCCAACCGCTGAAGGTATACGTATATTGTGCCGTAGCATCCTTGGCAGGCTCTGCCGGAGCAACAGGCATTGTGCCGTACTCATATTCGTTTGCTTCGATTACGCTGCCGTCTTCGTTTGCGAAGGTGATGGTGTACTTGTTGAGCGTTGTAGCAAACGCAGCCACGTAACTTGTATCACTCGCTGCGGCCACTATGCCATTGCCCCAACCGCTGAAGGTGTACGTGTATTGAGCATCGCTATCGCGTGTGGGCTCGCTGCGTTCGGCGGGAAACGCCGGTGTGGTGCCTTGCAGAGCTGTGACGACTGCCAATTGTGTCGAGTCCCAATCAAGGAAAGCAATCGTGTATGCGGGGTTGTCGCAGCTGTAGTGGTAGTATGTGGTGTTGTACGTCTTACGCTGGCAGTCCTGCCATTGCGACTTGTTCTCCGACCGCAACTTCCCTCCTGTAGTATCGTATGCCGACTCGGTGTGCGACTGCTTGCACCAGCGTTGCTCTGCGGCTATCCACGTATAGGTGTCGGTGCGGTATTGTACTCCGTTGGCGTTATAGCTGTAATCGTAGCGCGTCTGGTTGTCGTAGGCTTGTGTAGCAGTGTTGTAGGTGAGCACCAGTTGCTGTATGCGTCGCGCACCGTCGTAGATGTCTTGCGTCATCGACTTGGGCTGCCAATCCCAGGCGTCGTTATTCCACTGGTAGGTGATAGCGGCTGTCTGCATGCCATCGGTATACACCGTTTCGGATTTCGACTTGCCCTGCCAGTCTTTTTT
>JAFSPC010000076.1 GCA_017443075.1 Paludibacteraceae bacterium | reverse complement strand
CAAGAACACTGTTGTTGCTACCTACAGTAATATGGCAAACGAGGGCATGAAGCTGCTCAATCAGTGCGAGCAGATTCTTGACAAGGTGGAGAAGAATGAGGATTATGCTACCCTGATGCAGCAAGCCGGTGAGTCTTGGCGTGCCATGCGTAAGTATTGGGAGCAGAGCGAGGCGTTCCTGTACGGACCTGCTGCCGCACATAACATCGACCCCCACATCGACTCGTGGCCACTCGATTTCAACGCCATGAATGCCCTGCTCAACGATGCAGCCAAGATGGCTGAACTCGAGGAGGAAGGCGGATCGTACGTGGGCGACAAACTCGGCTATGCCCTCAAGGGATTCCATGCTGCCGAGTATCTGCTTTTCGAATCCAAGATCGTTGGCGACCGTGCTGTCGGCACAGGGCGGCCGCATGCTGCCAACCTCACGCATGCTGAGGCTGTGTATCTGCTCGGCATCGTCGAGGACCTGGCGCAGCAGGCTATTCTTCTTGAGGATTGCTGGGCTGGCGAAGTGAATGCCGACAAACAGAAGGTGATCACCGTGGACGACGAGTCGCTCAGTTATGGTGAGAACTACGGCGACTACCTCATCAATGCCGGCAAGGCGGGTAGTATTTACAAGACCTATCAGGAGGCTGCCGAGGAGATTATTGCCGGCTGCGTGGATATAGCCGGTGAGGTGGCTGAACTCAAGATGGGTAACCCCTACATCAGCAGTACCCCTGAGGAGCGCGATTACATCGAGTCCCCCTACAGCTGCACTTCTACCATCGACTTTGCCGACAATATCCGTTCTATCCAAAATGCCTATTGCGGTGCACAGTCCGGTGACGCAAGCATCTCGGATTATGTCAAGAAGCAGAACAGCGAACTGGATACAAAGGTGCGCAATGCTATCAACGAGTCTATCGCTGCTATCGAAGCCATTTCCGACTTCGAGAACACAGCCAAAGGCAATCCGCAAGTCAAGACTGCTATCGACAAGGTGCAGGTGCTTGAGGAACTGCTTGACGATGAGGTGATGGCTCTCCTCTCGCGCTAAGCAGCCGCACTGCTACTAAAAGCAATAACCCCCAAAATTTAATCATAATGAAACATTCAACCAATATCTTTGCCGCTTTGTCGCTGACGGCTATGACGCTCGTGCTCACGGGCTGCCCGGGCTCAACCGAACAACCGCAACAGGATATGCCCGAGTGGTATTACACCGGCGGTCAGTTGGGTACAACCACCAACACCTCATCCATGACCTTCCGCCAACCTACGCCCGCTACCGATCAGGCTGGTATGAGTCAGGCATTTGCTATGGGTGATAATATTGCCGAGAAGGACTTTGTCACCAACGCTTCAGGGCGGCAACATGGTCTCGGACCGGTCTATGTGCGCGCCAGTTGCCAACATTGCCACCCCAACTACTCGCATGGTACATCTGTGCCGGAGGGTACGTATAACGCCAAGGATCAGGGTAATGGTACACTGCTCGTTGTGATCAATCCTGCTACGCAGGCGTATGTGCCGTGGCTCGCAGGCATGCCGCAGCTCTTTGGCGCCGAGCCGTTCAAGGCACCGCTTAACCCTGATATGATCACCGTTTCGTGGAAGGTCGCTACTGACGAGCATGGCAACAAGTTCGCTGATGGCGAAACTTACGAACTGCGTTATCCCGAAGTTAAGATGCCCAAGGAGGCGGTCTATGTCTACAACCAAGGCTATCGTGATCCCGACGGATTGCTCGAAACAGAAGGCTACCAAGTGCTGCTCGAAAATACCATCGGAGTCTACGGCACCGGCCTGCTCGATGCCATCACCGATGCCGATATCCTCGCGCAGTATGCCAAGGAGGAAGCCGACGGCAAACTCAAGAACGGCTTGAACCCTGCTTTCTATGCAGGTGGTTTCCAAACAAGCGGATATTACAAGAACGACCCGCAATGGGGACCCAAGCGCTTTACCTACGCGCTGACGCGCGGACCGCTGCAGGACGCTGCCGGTGCCAACGCTATCTGGAACATCACCAATGTCACACGAAGTGACCGTACCTACCATTATCTTGACCTCAACGGCACCATCTATGCCGAGTATGCCTCCAAGGATAAGGACGTACAATCCGGCTTTGCCGAGTATATAGCCAAGGTGGACCCTGACAAGAAACACACCGAGTGGTATTCCGATAATATGGAGAATAATATTCGCGAGTATCTCACCAGCAAGACTCTGCCTGCCGAGATGACCGACGAGGAGTTTACTCAGGTCATGGTATGGCACCGCGGCTTGGCTGTGCCTGCCGCGCGTAATGTCAACGATCCTAAAGTGCTCCGCGGAAAGGAACTGTTCACTCAGATCGGCTGCGACTACTGCCACCGTCCCTCATGGACGACCGGTTCGGACGAGGTGCGCGACCCCAACGGCTTCTTTGCCGCAGGCGATGGCAAACTGCCGCGCTACCCGAATCAGAAGATTTGGCCGTACTCCGACATGGTGCAGCACAAACTCCACATGGAGAACGATATTCGCACAGGCTGGTGCCGTACCACACCGCTCTGGGGACGTGGATTGCATAAGAAGGCTACCGGTGATGCGTATGAGGCACGTATGCACGACACACGTGCTCGAAACGTCATCGAGGCTATCATGTGGCATGGCTATAGCACCGAGTCCGATGCCTACTATCCTACACAGCAGTTCTACAACCTGCCGAAGGAAGACCGTGATGCTATCGTAGAATTTATCAATGCAATTTAATATGGATCTATTACGTCCGTTTAGAATGCGTCGCGCATTCTTTACCGGTTTGCTTCACATCGCCCTGGTGACTATTGTCATCGGGGCGTGTGTGACGCATTTCTTTGGCGAACAAGGCGAGGTACACCTGCGTTACAACGAGGCTACTTCGCTCACTACACGCCACTCGACACTAAGCCTTTTCTTATGGGATTTTCAGATCTTGTATGCCGATGATGGGCAGACCCCTAAAGATTTTGTCAGCGAACTGCGTATCCTTGACCGTGGCAAAGGTGCTGCTGCCTCGCAGCAACAAATGACTGTCGATGCCGGTTCTGTCAGAATGAACAAGCCTCTTCGCTATCACAACTACCGCTTCTGCCAGTCGGATTATGATAGCGACGGATTGGGTGTCGTGCTCAGTTATAATTATGACCCGTGGGGAATAGGCCTGACGTATGCCGGCTACGCTATGCTACTGCTCGCTATGATTGGGTTCTTCTTCCAGAAACGCACGTATTTTCGTTCTTTGTTACGCAAGCAGCATACGTGGCTGATGGTGGGATTAGGTGTGTTTGTTCTTGTCATGGCTGTTGTCATGACCCGCGTTGTTACTCCCAAACCGCCCTTGCAGCCTGTGCTGCAAACGCCGTTACTGGGTATCCATGTGTCGGTCATTATGTTGGCTTACACCTTGTTTGCCGTTATTATGGTTAATGGTATAATAGGATTATGTGCGCCCGCGCGTAGAGATGGACTTATGCAATTGTCGCAAGTGTTGCTTTATCCGGCTTTGTTCAGCCTTACGGCAGGGATTTTTATTGGTGCTGTGTGGGCTAACTTGTCGTGGGGACGTTATTGGGGGTGGGACCCCAAGGAAACGTGGGCGCTCATCACCATGCTCGTTTATGCCGCTTTGCTGCACTTGCCGTTCATCAAATTCCCCAACACCCACGTCCAATCCGGCACCCCCGCACATTCTGGTCAACTTGCCGAATCCGGCACCTCATCCGCCAATCAACGCGACAAGCGCGCTATCATATACCACGTGTTTAGTATTATAGCTTTCTTTTTTGTGTTGTTTACGTATTTTGGTGTCAATCGTTTGCTTGGTGGCCTCCACTCCTACGCCAACTAATTTACGTTTCGAAAGTTATACAGCATTTTGGTATTTGTTCCCCCTGTTTGTAAAGCTAACATAGCAGTTTTTGGGCAAAATCATACAAAAATAGCACTTTTTCACGCAAATATTTGCATATATCAAAAAAATGCTGTACCTTTGCAACCGCTTTTGAGAAACAAGCGAGTTTCCCTTTTCTCCCGAAGATTGAGTGATGCCGGATTAGGCAGAGCAGTTAGAGGGTATTAAAATTGAATCGTCACGAAGTGAGGTTCTAATTTTTTTGCGCCAAAAGCGAAGGGGGGTGGGGTTCTCGGCAGAGCAGAGTTCATTGAAAGATTGAAGAATCAAGATGTAGTACAAGATTGGGAAATCCATT
>JAFSPC010000008.1 GCA_017443075.1 Paludibacteraceae bacterium | reverse complement strand
GATAGCAAGTATTCTCGCCATACCGTGAATATTGATCCTGATGTGTATGATCCTAGAACAGACAATCGCTTACCAACGATAGCCCCGGGGGATTTGGCTTCCATCCGTTTGGGTAACTGGGATGTCGGATCTGAGGCGGAAAGCATGACGTTTTCTTATGTTGTAGACGAGTCCTCAGCGATCCTACTAATGCATTATGCTATAGTGATGGAAGACCCTGACCACGACTCGATTGCCCAACCTCGATTCCGTTTAGAGATTATTGATTCTCATGGTCGCTTGATAAGTCCTACATGTGGAGATGTAGATTTTATAGCTGATATGAGCCGTTTGAATAATGGTTGGCATGTGTCTAGTCGTGGCGTGACATGGAAAGAATGGACGACTATTGGTCTGAATCTGTCAAACAAGATGGGACAGACTATACGAGTTCGTTTGACAACTTACGACTGCAACCTGGGGGGGCATTACGGCTATGCTTATTTTTCGTTGGACTGCGTAGCTGCCCGAATCATAGGCACGAGTTGTGGAAGCGATGCGCAGATGTCGATAGCCGCTCCTGATGGATTTCAATATGAATGGTTTGACAAAAACGATAATTTGGTGCCGTCAGATCGTTTGGCGAACGATGGAAAAACTTTGCTGGTTGAATCGTCGGACACAACGACCTACAAGTGTCACTTGACTTATTTGGAGGAGGCTTCATGTGGATTTGACCTCTATTCTTCTGCTCGTCCGCGCTACCCGGTTTCTTCATTTGGATGGGCGTATGAGCCAAGCAACTGCCAGAACAAGGTCCGTTTTATTAATAAGAGTCATATTATGACCGATTATGACGGCAATGTGGAATACCATTATGATCAGCCGTGCGATGAGTATGAGTGGGATTTTGGCAATGGTCAGGTAGGTGCGGAGCGCAATCCTGTAGTAATGTTTCCTCAACAGGGTGGGACGTTTGATGTAACGCTCTATGCTTCAATTGCAGAGGGACGTTGCGTTGATGACACAACGATAACAATCACTTTGCCGGAGATTGGTGACAAGTTCGTAAGTCTTGACACAACGATATGTGATGGCACGTATATCAAGTTTGGACCGCAGTATTTGGCTGTTGCCGGTGAATATGAGAACACATGGAAGACTGCGGTAGGGTGTGATTCGACAGTGAATATGAAATTGTCTGTATCTCCGGTGACAAACGAGTATGTGGGCGATACTATTATATGCGCCGAAGTGCCCCTTATAATAGACGGACAAACATACAAACAACATGAGTCCGGACAGTTCTATAGGTTCTACCAAAATATACATGGTTGTGACTCTACGTTATGGATGAACGTAACCGTGTTGGATTCGATCCTGCCGGATGTGAGCGTTCGCGAGATGAGTGATGAACCGAACTCCGGAGCCATCTTCATTGAAGGCAAAGGATTCGACTACTACACAGTCAACGACGGTTATCCCGTATATGCAACCGAAGACTCGATTACCGGTCTCAACGGAGGAACATTCGAACTGAAGTTCTTCAATGATTTCGGATGCTCGGTTGTAGTGGAGAAGAGCGTGAGTGTATGTATGCCCGGTTGGGTTTATCAGCGTTGGGACGATGTGCTGTCACTCAAGAACTTCACCGCATTGGAGACCGATTCGGCTGAGCACGTATTTACGGACTACCAGTGGTTCAAGGACAACCAACCGATTGAAGGTGATACATTGTCATATATGTATGCTGAGGGCGGTTTGGATCCGAACGCTACCTATCACCTCGAGATGACACGCGTCATCAATGGCGAGAAAGTAGTGACATGCCCATTCCATCCGATTGTGGAGGAAGACCGGATCGTCGTTTACGTCTATCCGTCACCCGTGCAAGCGGGGGGCAAACTGACCATCATGGTCAGCGCGGTAGCCAAGGCTACGATAGTGAACACCTTTGGTGAAGTGGTGAAAACGCTGGATCTAAATGAGGGAGCCAATGAGGTGGATATGAATGTGCCTGCCGGGGTGTATGTCGTGCAGGTGGTTATCAATGGCGAGACGCGCGTATGCCGAGTAGGTGTAATTGATTAAGGGAGGGAAGACAATGAGAAAGAGTATCTATTATATCGCTATTGTATGTCTGCTGTTTAGTCAAGCACTGACCGCTGCACAGGCTAATGGCAGAAATAACAAAGGAGCATGGAAAGGCGCTACCCGTAATATTCACCACATCGCTTTTTGGGGCGGTGGCGGCTATAGCGGTCTGCTGAATACGTATGAACACAGCAAGTTCACCGGTGGTGGTGGCGGATTGCTGGGCATCGGCTACGAGTACAGTTATGATCATTTCATCTTGGACGCCGGTGCTGAGTTCCGCATGTTCACTTCGCTGGACAAGGTTACCTTCCCCTCTACCTACAAGGTGGCATTGATGGCAGATGGCTACAACCAGACGATGAATTACACGTTTGGTGATCCGTTCAAGGAGAATCATTTGGTCGGGCAGGCTATGGTGCCGCTGATGTTGGGCGGACGATGGGATACCTGGTATTTCCTTGCCGGCGCCAAGGTAGGCTACACCGTGCTGGGCAATTATTCGCAGAACGGAACCTATACCACCACTATCACCGATTATGATGCTTTGGATCCTTATTGGAAAGATATCAGCCATGGTACGGTTACCGATGCGCCGTATGCGCACAAGGGGACAATAGGCTACGGACTGGATGTAGCGGCTTCGGCAGAGATAGGATTGAACATCAATGGACTGCTCAGTCAGGAGTGGAATAATAGGAATAACGCGCGCAAATATCCTGTGCACCTGCGCGTGGCGGCTTTTGCCGATTATGGTGTGTTGAGCATGGGGCAGGCTCAGGCAGGGCCTATGGCTATAGTGGACGAGTCGGGTATATCCAGCCGCTCGCTCCATACATCCTATTGGGCTAACGGCGGGCTGAATAGCCTGCTTGTAGGTGTTAAGTTCACAGCTTTGTTGCAGATGAATAAGCCGCAACAACCCAAGCCTGCCAAACCCGCTATGCTCATCTATGTGCGTGATGCCAACACGGACAAAGGTATAGCTTCGGCTACTGTAGCCATGACGCAGACGGATGCCAAGCGCCCGCGTACTATTCGCCGTTCAACGAATGCCAAGGGCGCTATGACGGCAAAGATGGTGCCGGGCTCTTACGATCTGAATGTTACGCACCCCGATTATCTGCCGCAACAAGAGCAGATGCAACACGGCGATTGGGGTGACACGCTGTCCTTCCGTCTGACGCCGCGGCCTGATTTCAGGCTGACCGTGTTGGATGCTAAGACAGAGACTCCGCTGGCTGCGGAAATAACGTTCACCAACACCAATGATAAGAAGAAGATTGCCACACTCACGACCGACTCTGTCACGGGCTATGCACAGCAACACCTGCCTATCAATGTACCTATTCAGATACGTATCAAGGTGCCTGACCATATAACCGTTACCGACAAGATTGCTGATGTAGGAGGCGAGATGACGTATCGTCTGGAGCCAATCGTCAAGAAAAAACCGATCGTACTGCGCAACCTGTTCTTCGCTACCAACAGAGCAACCATACTGCCGGAGTCAGAGCCTGAATTGCAGAACTTGTACAACTTGCTCATCGAGCATCCGGAGATTCGCATACGCATCACCGGTCACACGGATAACGTAGGTTCCGATCGCTTCAACCAAAGCCTATCTGAGCAGCGTGCTAATAGCGTGCGCCATGAGCTTATACAGCGTGGTATTGACGCTAACCGCATCGAAGCAGAAGGCAAGGGTAAAACTGAGCCGGTTGCAACCAACGAAACCGAAGAGGGACGTGCACAGAACCGTCGTGTAGAATTTATGATACTATAAACATCTATTTGCATTGAAAAAACTGCTATACATATTGCTGCTTAGCCTGCTGTCGTTACCGATGGCAGGACAGGTCGTGTACCAATGTGACTTCGAGGACGAGGCGGAGCGTTCGCAGTGGGAACTGAACCCGGGGAATCGTGCGAGTCGCTGTGAGAATTGGTGGTATATAGGTAAGGCAGGCGACTATTCGGAAAATGGTAATTATGGCTTGTATGTGGCAACCAAGGCCAATCCGGACACATTGACCTATACTTCATCTGCAACCATGATGACAGTAGCCTATCGCACACTTACCCTGACGCGAGGTGATTATATGCTGATGTTTGATTGGATAGGCAAATTCAAGAACAACGGTGAAGAGGGGGTATATGTGTATTGGGCACCGGATAGCCTTGAGGCATTGTCAATGCCTACATTCGATCTGTTTGAATGGCAGAAAAATTCAACATATAGTCTGCGTAATTCAACAAGTCGTGCAACCCCGTTATACAATCAAGGCATGTGGGATCGTGCCAGATTGCCCTTGAAAGTGCTTGGCGCAACGGAGACGCGCAGGCTGATGTTTGTGTTCTATACCAGCAAAGGCGAACCCACCAACCCGTCATTCGCTTTGGACAATATTGAAATAGCATATGACACGGAATGCTCTTTCCCGACAGATATATCTCATGAGTTGAATGATGATGGCACGGCAACAGTTCTATGGCAGAGTTCGGCGGATGCTATTGCGTACGATGTACGACTCCGTGATATGCAGAGCGGTATATGGTACAATCGCCAGATATCTAATAGCAACGCCAACTGGGATGGGATGTTGCAGATGAATTTTGCAGCATTGGAGGAGGGAGCACAGATGGTGCAGGTCCGTTCGTTATGTGTGATAGATGGCGATACCGTTCACTCAGATTGGCGCTCGTACTATTTCCTGAATTTCCACAAAGGCGAGCTTCTGGCCCAGTCAGTTTACGGTCAGGGCACGACAATGACGATGCGTTTCAGCAAAAACGCCGATTTTTCCATGGAGGAGTAACCCTTTTCGGATGTGATTTTTATGAGAAGATACTGGGTAAAAAACCTGTTTATAGTCATTCTGAGAGCGGCTCTTGTGTATCAGACGGGAATGCTCTGGTTTGACAGAAACATAGGTCAGACTATCCTTTACAATTTAAAAAACGCCGTGACTCTGGGAAGCTCGGCGGTGAACACGGAGGAAAGCCTGTTTCT
>JAFSPC010000075.1 GCA_017443075.1 Paludibacteraceae bacterium | reverse complement strand
TGCCTCGCCAGGCCATGCCTTGTAAGCCTCGCCCTCGGCAGGCCATACGAACGTGTTCACCGTGGGCCAGTTGAGCGTGTTGACAAAGTAGACTGTTGTGCTGTCGGTCGGCTGCTCGGGATCAACAGGGTCGGTCTTGGTGACAAAGTTACCCGAGAGTTGGAAGGTGGTCTTGTTGTCCTTAACGAAGTAGATGACCTGTACCTTGCCGGCTGCCTTGAGCTTGAAGCCGATGTTATGGTCGTTGCCGTTGTCTTCGAGACCCGCGGCTTTCTCCGACAAGTCGTTGTAACCCTTGGCGGTATTCCATGTGCCGTCGGTGGTCAGCTTCAAGGTGTAATAGGTGTCTGCCTTCAAGGTGAGTTCGAGCGTATCCTTCTCTGACTTGATGGCGTCAGGTGACCACGCTTTGCTATGGTCAAAACCGGCATCAACTACCACAGCACTCTCGCCTGTAATGTAGAACTTAGGTGCATTGGGGTCAACCGGTACGGCATTGTTTGTATATATCCAGATGGCATAGCCGTTGCCGGATGCCTTCTTGGTGAATCCATTGATGGTGCCTGAGGCTTTGTCACCGAGTTGCAGCACTATATAGCCGTTCTTACCCACGATAGTAGCCTGGTAGCCGGTAGCAGAAGCAGACTCATCTTTGACCTGGCTCTCGGAATGTACGCCAGTGAGATGTCGCGCCTCGATCATAGCCTTGATCTCAGATTTGTATGTTACCCAGTGGGGGTAGAACACGCAAGGGATACCCGGCATAGACAAGATGTAAGCGTTGGCTTGCAGCAGGCGGTCTTTGAGTGAGGTTGACATCGAATTGTTCTGGCCACCGAACTCGCTATCGTTGCGGGTGAAGGTGTCGTGGTTGTCGACGAAAGTTACGGCATGCTTGGCGAGTCCTGCGCCCAACATTCCGGCACCTTGGCACTTGGCATAGTTGTACGAACAGATACCGTTGTTGAGGGCATCGTACTTTGTACCGAAGTCAAATGCCATATTGTTCCATGAAGCGTCCTCGAGGCGCTGGCGGATAACATCGGGATTGCCGTCCCAGTACTCAACAACCGAGAGGTATGCTCCGGCAGCAGTATTATAATCGTTGATATGGCTGTGGTGGAACCCTTTGCCATAATCGTAGCGCCAGCCATCGAATCCGACGTCGTTCTTCAGCCATTGCAGATAAGCGCGGCACATGGCCTGAACTTGAGGATTGGTATGATCCCAGTCGCGCGCTGCGGTATAGTTAGCCTCGCCGCCATAGCCGTCGTCGTTGGCACCGGTGGCCTTGCCACGGCAGTCGCCTGCAGAAGATTCAGAGTTCATCTCATCAGTTTGGCATATCCACGAAGCGTCGGGATTGAACGTGCCGTACTCGCCGAAGTTCATAGAGGCGAATGAGCACCAGCCGTAGTTGCCTGTGATGTGATTAACAACGATATCTGCTACTGCGCGCGTACCCTTATTATGCAAGGCACTGATGAGCGCACGCAGGTCAGACTCGCTTCCCCAGTCGCTATTGAGGTTGCTGTACTGCTTGGGGATGTAGCCCGTGCCGCCGCTGGATTGCGAGCAAGGCGGGAACCAGACGAGGTCGAAGTACGAGCCAATCTCCTCCGCCTGACTGAGCATTGTGCTCCAGCGGTTGTTGCCATAGCCATGGTCCTGATAACTATCCCAGTAGAACGCCTGCAGCATGACATCGGGTGCCTCGGAAGGTACACTCTTGGTAGGCACAACGATAGGTGTGCCTGCTGAATAGGTCTGCCATGTTCCGCTGACAGCATCCCATCCGTCAGCCATGACAAAGAGGTCCTTGCCGTCTGGCAGGGTGAGGTCGGCACTCTGGTTCCACTTGTCGTTCCAGTTGCCGGTAGTGGCTTTGCTGTCAAGACGGACAAAGATAATGGACGTGAAGCCGTCGGGAATAGTTGTGCTGAACACGTTTGTTTCCCCTGCGACAGCAGTCATCAGCGACGACCAGCCGTTGGTGCCGGCAGAGTTGTTGTAGTAATAGACGGCAAGCTTGGCATTGGCTTGCGTCCAATTAGAGTTTGGAACCAAGTACAGCGTCTTGGTCGCCCACATCGCTATGCTTGCACACAGCAGAAGGGAAAATGTTAGGATTCTTTTCATTGTAGATTAAGATTATTCTTTCCTGCAGGCAGGAACGATATTTAAGGTAATATATAAGGCACTAATGAGTGTGTTGCTCGCGGTGGGATTATGCGGAGGTGTTGCGTTACATAAGCAGTATTGCCGTAGCGAACTATTCGCCACTTCAAATGTCCTAATAACACATAATTCGCAAAACGGGTGCAAATATACAATTTTTTTTTCGAATTTGCAAGACTTTTATCAAAAAAAGCATTTTTTTTACAACTTTTTTAATTAGCGGATTCTATAGGGAGACTGCTTGTACGTTGGGATACACTACAAACTTGAGGTGTACCCAAAAAGTTGGACAGGGTTAATAAATATTATTAGTTGTTTGCTGACAGCATTGGCAGATGCTCCCGATTGAAGCAATTTTAGTGCTTCCATTTTAACCTCTAAGGGCACTTTCTTTCTCATAATAAAGCAATTAAAGTGTCCAAAAAACGGGGTACACTACAGCTCTTCTTGGGTTGAAAGTATGATAATAACATAGAAATATCCTATGAATAGCCTAAGAATAGCATAAGAATAACCTATGATTAGCCTATGATTACCCTATGACAGGATGGAGGAAGGATGCATGTTGGCAGGTGATCGGATGGTAAAGGGGGTGGCAAAGAGGGGTAAAGAGGGGTAAAGAGAGGGGGTATAAAGGGAGGTAAAGGGAAGGGGCGAAAGAAGACGAAAAAATGTGCGGGGAGAAAGGGTATCAGTGGCATATTTTGCACAAAAAAGAACAAAAATACGATTTTTCTTTGTGAATGTTTGCAAATGTCAAATATTTTTCGTACCTTTGTAGCGAATTTGGTAAAAGTGCAAAAATGTTTGCCAAAGAATGCAGATATTCAAAATGAAACTGCAAGATGTTTGGTCAAAAGTGCAAAAATGTTTGCCAAAGAATGCAGATATTCAAGATGAAACTGCAAGATGTTTGGTCAAAAGTGCAAAAATGTTTAATATCTAAATAAAAAAAATCCTATGTGGTTAACTCAATCTTCTATCGGCCGTAAGTTCGTAATGAGTATCAGCGGCCTGTTTATGGTTCTGTTCCTGTTGTTTCACGGTTCGATGAACCTTTGCCTCGTAATTGACGATCTGTTCGGCACTCACGCCTACAACTGGATCTGCGCAATGCTGGGCGCAAACTGGTACGCTGTAGTCGGTACAGGCATTCTGGCTCTCGGCTTTGTGGTACACATTGTCTTTGCCATCATGCTCACCATCCAGAACTATCGTGCGCGCGGGAACGACCGCTACGATGTGAGTGCACGTCAGGAAGGCGTTGACTGGGAGAGCAAGAACATGCTTGCGTTAGGTGTGATTGTGCTTGGTTTCCTCTGCCTGCACCTATATAACTTCTGGTTCAAGATGCAGTTTGCGGAGCTGACCGGCATCCATACGTCGATGTTTGATCCTCAGGACGGCAGCGCTATTGTAAAGGCCTTGTTCACGAACGGCTGGGGCGGCATTGTATATTGCCTGCTGTACATTGTGTGGCTGGTAGCCTTGTGGTTCCACTTGAATCACGGAATCTGGTCGGCCTTGCAGACGATTGGCTGGAGCAACCTGATTTGGCTGAAGCGCATCAAAGTGATCGGTACCGTGTTCGCTACGCTGACGGTAGGATTGTTCATGATTGTAGTGCTGTACTTCCTTGGCGTGAACATCGGTCAGATGTGCGCTTAACATAACCGAAAGGTGAAATTTGAAAATTGAAAGGATCTAAGATATGGCAAAGAAAGAAGAAATATTGGACGCTGCCAAGAAGGTGGCAACCAAGGCTGTAAAGGCTGCGAAAGAAGTAGCTGAAGTTGCTGTAGAGAAAGCCGTAGAAGTAGCTGCGGAGGCAGTAGAGCAGACGGTGAAGGTGACAGCATCGGAGGCACAAGCCCCCCAAGCCGAGGCAAAGAAAGCAGAGCCGTCAAAGGTGATCACACCGAAGATGGCGAAGATACCTGAGGGTCCGCTGGAGAAGAAGTGGACGAACTACAAGGATCATCAGAAGCTGGTTAACCCTGCCAACAAACGTAAGTTGGACATCATCGTAGTGGGAACGGGTCTGGCCGGAGCCTCGGCAGCCGCTTCGCTGGCAGAGATGGGCTTCAACGTACTGAACTTCTGTATTCAGGACAGTCCGCGCCGTGCGCACTCGATTGCTGCGCAGGGTGGTATCAATGCGGCGAAGAACTACCAGAACGACGGAGACTCGGTTTATCGTCTGTACTACGACACGATCAAGGGCGGTGACTACCGTGCCCGCGAGGCGAACGTATATCGTCTGGCAGAGGTGAGCAACAACATTATCGACCAGTGCGTAGCCCAAGGTGTACCTTTCGCCCGCGAGTACGGCGGACTGCTTGACAACCGTTCGTTCGGCGGCGCACAGGTAAGCCGTACGTTCTATGCGAAGGGTCAGACGGGTCAGCAGCTGCTATTGGGTGCGTACAGCGCATTGAGCCGCCAGATAGGCAAGGGCAAGGTGAAGATGTACACTCGCTACGAGATGCTGGACATCGTGCTGATAGCCGATGAGAACGGCGAGAAACGTGCGCGCGGAATCATTGCCCGCAACTTGGTAACCGGCCGCATTGAGCGTTTCTTCGCACATGCAGTGGTAGTCGGTTCGGGCGGCTACGGTAACACGTTCTTCCTCTCGACGAACGCGATGGCGTCGAACGGCTCGGCTGCCATGCAGATGTACCGCCACGGTGCATACTTTGCCAACCCCTGCTACGCACAGATTCACCCGACATGTATCCCTAAGCACGGTGACTTCCAGAGCAAGCTGACGCTGATGTCGGAGTCGCTGCGTAACGACGGCCGCATTTGGGTGCCGAAGAAACTGGAGGACGCGAAGAAACTGCAACGTGGCGAGATCAAGGGTCGCGACATACCTGAGGAAGACCGCGACTACTACTTGGAGCGTCGTTATCCGGCGTTCGGTAACCTCGTGCCTCGTGACGTGGCATCGCGTGCAGCGAAAGAGCGTTGCGATGCAGGCTACGGCGTGAACAACACGGGTCTGGCTGTGTTCCTCGACTTCAGCGACGCTATCAAGCGACTGGGTAAGGATGTGGTAGCCCAGAAATACGGCAACCTATTCCAGATGTATGAGAAGATCGTGGATGAGAACCCGTACGAGAACCCGATGATGATCTTCCCTGCTATCCACTACACGATGGGTGGTATATGGGTAGACTACGAGTTGCAGACCAGCGTGAAAGGTTTGTTCTGCATCGGCGAGGCAAACTTCAGCGACCACGGAGCCAACCGACTGGGTGCCTCGGCGTTGATGCAAGGTCTGGCTGACGGATACTTTGTACTGCCCTACACTATTCAGAACTATCTGGCCGACCAGATAGGCGTGCCCAGAATGAGCACCGACCGTCCGGAGTTTGCCGAGGCAGAGAAAGCCGTGAACGAGAAGATAGAGAAGCTGATGGCAATCCAAGGCACGGAGTCAGTAGATACGATACACAAACGTCTGGGTCTGGTAATGTGGGACTTTGTAGGAATGGGTCGTACGGCAGAGAGCCTGAAGACCGCCATCCAAAAGATTGACGAGATCAAGAAGGACTTCTGGACGAACGTATATATTCCTGGCAAGGCCGACACCTTGAACAACGAGTTGGAGAAAGCGCTACGTCTGGCCGACTTCATCGAGATAGGCCGCCTGATGGCTTTGGATGCGTTGAACCGCGAGGAGAGTTGCGGCGGTCATTTCCGCGAGGAGTATCAGACCGAGGAAGGTGAGGCGCTGCGTCAGGACGACAAGTTCTCGTACGTTGCATGCTGGCACTATCAGGGCGAGGACAAAGAGCCCGAACTGATCAAGGAGCCTCTTGACTACGAGTTCACCGAGCGTAAGACACGTAACTACAAGAGCTAAACAGAAAGTTTGGAGTTTGGAGAGCTATGCTGATTCAAGATTGGCTTAGCCCCCCGAACTCTAAACTTTGTTATCCGGTAATGCGGCAAGCCAATCTGTATATCATAGCCGGTCCGAACGGTGCAGGCAAGACGACAGCCTCGTACAACCTGCTGCCAGATATATTGCATTGTCCGCACTTTGTTAATGCAGACGAGATAGCTCGCGGTTTGTCGCCCTTTGCGCCATCAGAGGTAGCGGTGCAAGCAGGTCGGATCATGCTACAGCGCATTGACGAGTTGCTGCAACAGGGAGTGGATTTTGCCATAGAGACGACTCTTGCCACTCGCTCCTACGCTCGACTTGTGCATCGCGCGCATACGTACGGATATAAGGTGCACTTGATCTATTTGTACCTTGAGACCGAGCAACAAGCCATCGAACGCGTAGCACAACGCGTGAGCAATGGCGGACACTCGATCCCCGAACAGGACATACGCCGTCGGTTCAAGCGAGGTATATACAATCTGATACACCTGTATATGCCCATTTGCGACAGTGTGTTAGTGTACAACAACGCACATGGCAATGCCATATTGGTAGCGCGCCAAAGTGCCGCCGCCAGAGAATTAGAAACATACGAGCCGGAAATGTGGGCTCAGGTAACAAAGAACATATGAGCGAACGCGAATTAGAAGCCAAATTACGATTTGGATTGAATCAGTCATACAAACGCATAGTAGAGGAGCACCGCCGTAATCACCAGCCGCTGATCTTCTGCGAGAACGGCGTTGTACAACACGTTGACCCCTTTACTGTGGCGATATAGGGAAGTTGAAAGTTGAGGGTTGAGGGAAGTTGAGAGGGAAAAAACAGAAAAAAACAAAGCAGTCGTGTGGCACACGGCTGCTTTTAACATATAGATAGCAAAATGACTACGTTTGTGAAATATGCAGATTGCATAATAATGCTATTTGGGCGATTTTTATGTTATTTAGCATATTTTGGCACGTAAATTGCGGCATATTTGAGTGAAAGCGCGAGTGAAAACGGCGAAAATTAACAAAAAACGTAAAAACAGAACAAAGACTCGTCAGACGCCCGCGTAAAACAACAATTATTAACTAAACAAAGGGAAGACAAACCCTTACGAAGCGCCCAAAAGCAAGCCAGAGGGCGCAGACAAAAAAACCTACTAACAATGAAAAAAACTTTTGTAACAGTTTCTTTAATCGTAGCCCTGGCGGCTGCCGCTAATGCTACAAGTTTTGAACGTGACAATGTTGTTGCCACCAGCCAAGCAGAGACAGCGGAAATGCAGTCAGAAGTCCAATCAGACGAGGACATCTACCGCACCCACGCTATGCAAAGCGAAGAGGCTGACAAGCACATCATACGATTCTACGACATTGACCGCATCGTAATCAAAAACGACAACCATGCGTTGATACGTATCTATGACGACAAATGGCAACTGATTGAGAAGACCCGTGACAACGTGGACAAAGGTGTGCGTGCCGGCAACTACTACGTGACATGCTCACGCCGTATGCGCAGCAACTACGCACACACGAACCACTAATGTCAAAAAAGGGGTTAAAAAGAAACAGAAGGCGCGAGCCTTTGAAACGTACCATCAGGTAAAAAAATCAGTCTTCGACAATGAGCGAAGGCTGATTTTTGCGTAAATGGTGAAGATTGTTATTTTTTTAGCAGATTTTAGAGAAAATGTTTGGATATTCGAAAAAAAAATTGTAACTTTGCAGCGAGTTTTTTTATATAAAAAATTACTCGATATGAATCTTCAATGAGTTAACAAGATTACTCAATCCGTTATAAATCTTAATGCCATGAATAAATTTTCCGCACTATCAGTAATCATCACACTCGTTTTGTGTTGCGCCATCGTGCAAGAGTGTTTGGCCCAGAGTCCAAAGACAGAGTTCCGCGCCACATGGTTCACCACGCATTATGGCATAGACTGGCCCAAGACACGCGCCAGTTCAGCCACAACCATCACCAAGCAACAACAAGAGATGACCACCATCCTTGACCAGTTGCAGGCAGGGAACATGAACGCGACGTGCTTTCAGGCCCGTCCGGTGGCTGACGCCTTCTACCGTTCATCGTACGAGCCGTGGAGTCATATACTGACAGGCAAGCGCGGTCAGGACCCCGGATACGATCCGCTCGCATACGCTGTAGAGCAAGCCCACGCGCGGGGCATGGAGTTGCATGCGTGGGTTAATCCGTTCCGCTACGAGATCACAGCCGGCGAGCGCACGACCGCCATCAATAACGGGACCGCCCTCGCCGGTACCGATCCCATACGCACCGCCCACCCCGACTGGCTGCTGACCTATAACAACGGGACATTCAGCGGGAGCATTCTGGACCCGGGTAACCCTGAGGCACGGGCATACGTGGTGAAGGTGCTGTTGGAGATAGTGAACAACTACGATATAGACGGCATGCTGATGGACGACTACTTTTATCCCTACGGCGGCACGACCACCGAGGATGCGAGCAGCAAAGCCAAATACAAGCCGTCAGGCATGTCTGACGGTGATTGGCGTCGCGAGAACGTAAACAAAGTTATCAAGGCGGTATATGACAGCATACAGCAGGTTAAGCCGTGGGTGAAGTTCGGTATGGCCCCCGGAGGTATCTATTCGATGACAGAGGAAGCGGCAGCAGCCTACGGGCTGACATTGCCGTCAGGAATCAGCGGAGGAGACATCTGGAAGACCCTGTACTGCGACGCCCTCGCATGGATAGACGGGGGGTATGTCGATTACATGGCACCGCAGGTATATTGGTCAACGACAGCCGCCAAGCAGGATTATGACGTGCTGTGCGAGTGGTGGGGCAAGAGTATCACCACCTTGAACGGACGTCGCAGCGATGGCAAGCGTGTGCACTCGTATATCAGCCAGGCATCGTACCGCTTCGGTCCGAACGAATTGGCGGCAGAGATTGATGCCAACCGCCGGTACTCGCCATACGACGCGCCGGGCAGCATATTCTACAACACCAACACCTACCTGAAATTCACAGAGAGCGGTACGACCGAATACAGCTGTGCGACCCTTGCCCAGACGCGTTTCACGCAGCGTGCTTTGCCTCCAGCCGTGACATGGAAAGAGCACCCTGCGCTGACGGTTCCTACCGATCTTGCGTTGAGCGGTACGACACTGAGCTGGCAGCACCCTTCAGCCGAGCGGTTCAGCGTATATGCATACCCCAAAGGCACAGACCGAGCAGCGGCACTCGCCGGCAGCCAATACTTGGTACAAATGGTATATGGCAGGCAACTGAACCTGAGCAGCATAGCCAATCTTGGCGACAAGACGATAGCCGTATGCGCCATGGACCGCTATGGCAACGAATATGAGGCAGCCCTGCTGAACGAAGGGGAGCCCGTTCTCCCACCTGAGCCGGAAGAAGGCACGCTGAGCCGTACTGAGCTATGGCGCAAGACAGCAGCACAGACAGGGTACATGGCGACCAACGCCAATCGCAGTATAGCCTGCTATGACGGCAAGATATATATAGCAGACGGGGCAAACAGCAGATACTACATACTAAACGCCGCCAACGGCGAGCCGCAGCAGACGGTGGATTTGCCCGAGAAATACTTTGTGTGGCACAACCTGCGCATAACGGAAGACGGTATGCTGCTGGCGGGCAATTCGGGCACAGGCTCCAACTACCAATACGTATATTCATCCCCTGCAGGCAGCGGTACGCCATCCGAAGCCGCCACATACAACAACAGCGGATTCGGGAGGACCGACTACTTCTACCCTTTTGGTGCCTATAGCGGCAGCGGTTTTCTGCTGACGCTGAGTAACACCTCGCATCAAGTGTTGAAGATGAGTTACGGCAACGGAGCGATGGGTTCAGCCACGCTGATTGCGCACGACGATCTGCCAACCGGCACGAGTGCCAAAGCCCTGCCGAAGAATAGTGAGAGTTTTTTTGCCTCCGCGGCACAGGTGCTGCCCACGGTGCACAATCTGGCGACAGGCGCAAAGATTGATGATTGGACCGGCAGCGTCAAACCGGCAAAGGTGGATGTGTCGGGACTGGCCTATTTTGCATTAGGAGGACACGAATACCTGCTTTTACCCTCGGACATCTATGGCGGTTTTGCCACGTATGACATAACGGACGGCTTGAGTCAAGCTGAGGAGCTTCTGTCACCGACCGATGCACTTGGTACGGCAGCCAATGCCACGTTCACGGTGGACTTTGCAGTAAACATACAGGGCTACGATGCCTACGTCTATGTATTAGCGCCGAACAACGGCATAGCGGCGTACAAATACACATTTACGCCAAAGAGTACAAGCGTAGAGCAGCCGTCAGTCAGCCACCAGCAGCCGATGATAGAAAAGCGGCTGACGCCGAAGGGGTTGGTGATTGTAGTGCGTGCACAAGGTGAGGAACGTGTTTACACGCCGATGGGCATACGGGTGCAATGATATAGCCGGACAAGTATCGCTTGCTATACTACGAGCTGACGCTCGCAGCAGTTGACAAAGAAAGAAAACGGCAATAAATGCCTTGCAATAAAATAACAGACACAACCCTTAAAACTTAATCAATATGAAAAAACTATTCCTTGCATTGGCGGTGGTAGCACCGATGATTGCTGCCGCCCAGATTCTGGAGGTTGAGTCACTCCAAAAGATCAACACGCCTGAAAACAGCGACACGAAGATTGCAGGAATCTCTCCTGCAGGGGACTACCTGTTGCTGACGACAACAGCAAACGAGGGTCTGATCCGTTACGACCTTGCGACCTCGAAGACGACCGTACTATCAAAGGCTCAGGGAGCAGGATATAACGTAAAGATCAGCAGTGACGGCAAAGAGATTGCGTATCGCGAGACCACGATAGACAACCACCGCTTGCGCCGTAACAACATTCTGCGTCAGAACTTTGCCTCAGGCAAGCGTCAGTTGATAGCCAAAGGTCAGCGAGACCTTAGGAAGATGGATGTACGCGAAGCCGAGATGAGCGTGACTATCCTTGACCGCCATATAGCGCTGACCCGCGGCACCCAAACCACGATGCTGGCTCCGTGCGGCGAAGACAAGAGTTATATCTGGCCAAGTATCTCCCCCGACGGCAAGCATCTATGCTTCTACGTGACGACGGGCGGATGCTACGTGAGTGACATTGACGGCAGCCATCCACAGTTTGTCGCCAACGCCTGTCGCGCCGCCAAATGGTACGACAACAATGTTATTATCGGCATGGCTGATGAGGACGACGGCGTACGCATGACAGCCTCGGCTATCGTTGCATACACGCTGGACGGACAGAAACAGGTGCTGACAGACAAGTCGATGATAGCTGTGTATCCGTACGCGATACAGGGTGCTATAGCCTTCTCGACAGAGCAAGGCGAGACCTACTTAATCAAAATTAAACACTAAATCCCTACTGCAATGAAACGAATACTAACTATAATCGCAGCCATGGCACTGGTCGGCTTTGTGACAGCAGGCGACCTGACAGGCAAGCGCATATATGTCAATCCGGGGCATGGCTCGTATGGTCCGAACGACCGTCCGATGCCCACTATCCCCTACCCGAACCTATCGAGTACAGGCATGCCTGACACGTGCGGGTTCTACGAGACAAATACCAATCTGCAGAAGTGTTTGTACCTGCGTGACCGCCTTGTTGCAGCCGGCGCAACGGTAGTGATGAGCCGCGAGGAGAATGGTCCGTGGCCCTACGAGAAGGTGAACGGCGAATATCCGAGTTACTCGTGGGAAGACTACCAGAACCGTCCTGATTATCAGAAATATAACAAGGCTCTGTCCGTCATCTGCGAAGAGGTGGAGTCCGGTAACTATGACCTGTTCATATCCGTACACTCCAACGCAGCCAGTGAAGGCACGACGACGAACTACCCCATCTGGCTGTACCGCGGTTATGATGCCGCCACGACGGATTTTGAGAAAGAATGCAAGGCTTTCGGTGCAGCGATGTGGCCTTACCGCTTTGAGCCTATGACAGAGGGATACGACCACCATAGCGCTTATTCAGCAACGAACATGGCACTGCGTGGTGATGTAAGCTTCATGGGCAGCGGCAGCAACAGCACCCGCAGCAACGGCAAAACCTATTACGGCTACTACGGCGTACTGAAACATGGTACGGTGGGCGGAATATTTGAAGGATACTTCCACACCTACCAGCCTGCGCGTCACCGTGCGCTGAACAACGACAACTGCCACATGGAAGGCTACTGCTACTACAGAGGTATAGTAGATTACTTTGGTGCAGACAAGGATACGAAAGGATATATCCTTGGATTGATCAAGGACGAGCATGAGCGCATCAGCCACCCCCTGTACAACTACGCCCCGAAGATGCACGACCAGTGGTTACCGCTGAACGGTGCTGTTGTCACGCTGTACAAGGGCGGCAAGAAGATAGCCGACTACACAGTGGACAACAACTACAATGGTGTATTCTACTTCGGCGATCTGGAGCCGGGCGATGACTACACACTGGACGCGACCTGCGAGGGCTACAAGCCGATGTGGGACGAGTACAAGCAGCCCATCAGCGTAAGCGCGAACAAGATCACCTATCCGCGAATCTATCTGGAGGATGTGAATTATGAGGCACCCAAAGAGGTATATTACACCTACCCGGAGCCGGAGATTCCTGCCTACATGGGCGTAGCCGGCAGCTACAACATGAAGGGCGTATACGCTGACGAAGCGATAGCCGAGCTATCGGGCAAGACCATACGCCGCAGCATCGTACGCAATGACACCACCATGTACGTGCTGGCTATAGACAACAACAATGAGCCGTCGTTGTACCTAATCAACCCGAGCACACACGCCGTGAAAGCCAGTCTGCCGACCGAGTTCTGCACCGTGAGCGCAGAGGGCAAACTGAGATTGTCTGATATAGCAGTGACCGCTGAAGGTGTGCTCATTGGCTGCAATGAGGAGAAGACGACTTATACGCCCTCCAACCAGTGGCAGGTATACAAGTGGACAGAGTCGAACGGCACATGGAGCGGTAGCGTATGGCTGACGACGACCAACAACGAGACGGCAGGCAACTTCAGCAACGCCATATCGGGTTCGACGCTTGCGTACGCCGGAACGCTGGAAGACGGCTACCTCTACTCAACGGCATACACCATAGGCTCTGATCCGCATGCTGTGAGGTACTTTGTATATACCATTGCGGCAGGCAACTATGCCGGTGCATTCCGCAACCAGAACCCCGACCACAAGTTGGCAGAAATGGGGCATGACATTCAGTTCACCGTATCGCCTGCGGCAGACAACAAGATCATCATCACTGCCGGCAACATTGCTCCGATGGAATGGACGACAGTGACCGCCACAGCCTCAGCACCGGTGATAGCAACGATGCCTGAGTCGTTCAAGGGCGTGAAGGGTATCAGTTTCTTCAAGTACGCCAAGCACAATCTGATGGTTGTACCGTCAGAGGAAAAGAGTGGTGGCGCAGCCCTGTACGACATCAGCGAAGGTGTAACCTCACCGACAGAGTTAGCACTAAACGTGAGCGGTACGACACTGACAGGCACACCGCAGGCAGCGAGCAGCGTAGTGAGCAAAGCAGGTGACATTACCATCTATGTAACCGCGGATGCCGCCATCGCCAAGCTGACGACAGCCGATGTAGCACAACCTGTAGTGGCACATGTGAACGCATACAACCTCAAGCTCAGTTATGACGAAGTGAGCAAGGATTACACCTTCAGCTACACCGCCAACAGTGCAGCACGCAGCACAGCCATCGTCTTCTACCAGAACGGGAAGGAAGTAGGCAAAGTAGCTGTCGCTTCGGCAGTAGCAGGAGAGAACGCAGCCACAATCAACCAGGCTGACCTGCCGGGCTTCACAGCCACACCGACGACATGGGCTGTCGAACTGACAGGCGAGAATATAGCCCGCTGGGGAGAAATACATGGGCAAACTAAGGAAGAGTTGGGTATGGCGCGTATATTCAACACGATAGACAACAATCCTGAGAACCCGACATTCCAGCGCATCTATCTGGCTGATTACGTACGTAATAGTGCGAGCAGCGGATTGTATATAGTCAATCCCGATTACTCGCGTGAGAACACGACACCTATGTTAGGTGGCAATGCATTGTTCGGCTGTCTGTACCGCATAGGCATAGATGCCGAGGGTTATGTATATATGCCGGACTGGACAGACGGCAACTCGGGCGTATATATCGCCAACCCGAACGACCTGAGCACGTTCCCTAACCTATTCCAAGGCACGCGCGACGGTAATGGCGTGATAAGCAACAACGGCATCAATGTCGGCTCATCAACACCGGCGGTATATGTATATGGCAAGGGCGCAGACACCAAGCTAATCGTATATAACGAGGACCCAGGCAGTTCGCTCGTAACCAATGGACTATGCATCTATAATATCGGTCAGGCAGACGGCACCATCAAGCGCACATGGAATGAGGCGCCATCGAAGGTGCTGAGCATACCTGGTCAGCTGAACAGCGAGGGCAACGTGTATGCCACCGCCCGCGGTATATGGGTCAGCCAGAACCGCACCAACGGCAACAACAACACCAGCGCCACATCGCTACAATTCTTCGACTGGGAGGGCAACCGTAAGATGTCATCCGCACTGGATCCATACAAAGATGTGATTATAGGTTCGGAAGGTTCGGCGTTCACCTTGTCGCGCGACGAATCGATGCTCGTACTGAACAACGGCGATAAGGAGTTCATGGTATTTGACATCGAGTGGCAAGCCGACAACACACCTGTTTTGAGTCTGCGCCACACATACAAGCACGGCTACGGCGCCAGCAACACCAATGCGTTCCGCCAGCTCAACTTCGATTATGCCGGCAACCTGATTGCCACGGGTGACCCGGGCTTCTACGTATTCAGCATGCCGACAGATAACAACGTGACTGTTGTGCCAGCCAAGAGCAGCCTTACTGTTGAGAAACCGTTCAGCGGACAAGTGGAGGGCGTATGGCTTGACAAACAAGAAGCAGCACTCGTAAAAGGCGAGAGCCTGACACTAACCGCAACCGTCATGCCGGAGGCAGCCACCAACAAGAACGTGACCTGGAGTACATCGAACGCTAATGTAGCCACCGTGAGCGACGGTGTGGTAAGCGCTGTAGCATCCGGCAAGGCAACGATCACCGTCAAGACCGAGGAAGGCGAATACAGTGCCACCTGCGAGATCAGCGTTACAACACCTGTGACCGGCATCTCGCTCGACAAGACTGAAGCTGCGCTAACCAAAGGGCAGACGCTGACGCTCACAGCCAGCATTGCACCTGCAGACGCAGATAACAAGACTGTGACCTGGCGTTCGTCGAACACCAAGGTTGCATCGGTGAGCGAGGGCGGCGTTGTGACGGCTTTGTCAACAGGCACGACCACCATCTACGCCATCAGTGAGGATGGCGAGTACAGTGCCACCTGCGAGATCAGCGTTACGACACCTGTGACCGGTATTGAACTGGACATGACGGAAGTCACCCTCACCGCGGGTGAGACGGTTACGCTTGCGGCAACCATCCTGCCAACGGATGCCGACAACCAGGGCATCAACTGGAGCAGTTCGGATGAGGCAGTGGCCAGCGTAGCAGAAGGCGTTGTAACCGCTGTGGCAGCCGGCGAAGCGACCATTACCGTGATGACGGAAGACGGAGGGTACACAGCCACGTGCGTTGTAACGGTGGAGAAAGCTATCGTTCGTGTAACCGGCGTGACGCTGGACATGGATAGCCTATACTTCGACATGGGTAGCGCAGACGAACATTCGCAATACCTTGTGGCGACTGTACTGCCGGCAGACGCGACGGACAAGAGCGTGACATGGGAGAGCAGCAACCCGACAGTAGCGACCGTGGACGAGGGAACGGTTACGTGCATGACTGTAGGTAACACAACCATCACGGTACGCACCAACGATGGCGGCTTCACGGCAAGTTGCGAAGTAACGGTAGAGCGCCATGACGGCATCTTTGACATAGCGATTGACGGCATATCGTACAGAGACTACACCATCTACAATGCCCACCATCTGCATCTGACCGTGATGACAGCAGATGGCAAATTGGTAGCCATGAGTGATGCCGACATATCGCTGAGCGGCATGCCTGCAGGCACCTATCTTGTCCGCACGCCGAACGGCAAGGTACTGAAAGTGCTGCGTTAGGCATCGCATACTCGATATGGCAAGAGCAATCTTGCGTTTCGGACAACAGGGGCACCCGAGCGGTGCTCCTGCTGTGTTTTGACTGCTACATTTGCCAAATATATCAGTATCTTCTAGATATTTTGCAAGGAATGCAAGGAAAATTTGGAATATTTCGCAATATTTCGTAACTTTGTGTACTTTCAGCGTGCTATACGCTACGCGTCAGCACACCGAGGGGCAGAAATTACAATCTAAAGACTATGATACTTGACAAATTAGAAAACGCCGATTGGTACTTTGGATGCGTACCCGGTTTCCAACAGTTTATGCAGTTCTTCAACAACAACGACCTTGAGGAATTGCCCGCATGCAAGATTAAGTTAGACGGCAGAAACCTTATCGTGAACATCTGCGACCAAGCATCGAAAGACGAGAAAGACTGCAAACTCGAGGCACACAAGGATTACATTGATATTCAGATTCCTCTCACCGCCTCAGAGACCATGCTTTGGAGTTCGCTTGAGGACTGCCAAAATGTAATCAAAGAGTACGACGAAGGCAAAGATGTCGAGCTATATGGCGACAAACCCGCCGCACGATTCAACGTGCCGAAAGGCTATTTCGCCATATTCTTCCCTACCGACGCCCACGCTGCAGGAATAGCTCCCAGCACATTTCGCAAGATTATTGTTAAAGCAAAAGTTGAATAAATCTATCTGTTAACTATGTTACCAATTGTACAAAACGAGCCTGGTCTGCAACCATACGAACAGGCACTTCAAGCGCGTCAAGATTACGCAATCAGAAAGACAAAGGAGCTGACAGGTGGCAAAAAGAAACTTGCCCCTTGGGCTGACGGTTATTTGTATTTCGGTCTGCACCACCTCAATCCGGGTTGGGTAATGCGCGAATGGGCACCCAATGCCACCGCCATTTACATCAAGGGCGACTTTAATGATTGGCAGAAAGACGAGTCTTACCGTCTGTACCCTGTAGGTAACGGTGTGTGGGAAGGCTACTTCACCGAGGAGCAGATGCGCCATGGTCAGCATTACAAGCTGTTGGTAGAGTGGCTGGGAGGTTACGGAGAGCGCATACCGTCCTACGCACGTCGCGTTGTACAGGATGATTACACCAAGATTTTCTCCGCCCAAGTATGGGCCCCTGCCGAGCCGTTTGACTTTGGCAAGCGCCGCGGTCCGAAAGGCTGGAAAGCCGACAAGCCGCTGTTCATCTATGAGTGCCATATCGGCATGGCGACCGAGGAGCAACGCGTAGGCACATACAATGAGTTCCGTGAGAACGTGCTGCCCCGAATAGTCCAATTAGGCTACAATTGCATCCAGATCATGGCAATACAAGAGCACCCGTACTACGGCTCGTTCGGCTACCATGTATCCAACTTCTTTGCCCCCTCATCGCGCTTCGGCACGCCTGAGGAGCTCAAGCAGCTCATAAAGGCGGCACACGACAAGGGTATAGCCGTGATTATGGACATTGTGCATTCGCACGCCGTGAAGAACGAGTTGGAGGGATTGGGTAACTTTGACGGTACGCCCTACCAATATTTCCATGACGGTCCGCGTCGCGAGCACCCTGCATGGGACAGCTTATGCTTCAACTACGGCAAGAACGAAGTGCTGCACTTCCTGCTATCGAACTGCAAGTACTGGCTTGAGGAGTTCGATTTTGACGGTTTCCGCTTTGACGGGGTGACATCGATGATGTATCTGAGTCATGGTCTGGGCGAAGATTTCAACGGCTACCAGTCGTACTTCAACGGCAACGAGGACGGTGACGCCATCTGCTACCTGACACTGGCAAACAAGCTGATACACGAGGTGAAGAAGAACGCTATCACCATAGCCGAAGATATGTCCGGCATGCCGGGTATAGCCGCACCTATCGAAGACGGAGGTATGGGCTTTGACTACCGATTGGCCATGGGTATCCCAGACTTCTGGATCAAGTATATCAAGGAGGTACGTGACGAGGACTGGAAAGCTGGACATATCCTGTACGAGATGACAAACCGTCGCCAATCCGAGAAGACCATCTCGTATGCCGAGAGCCATGACCAGGCGCTGGTGGGCGACAAGACAATCATCTTCCGCCTGATAGACTCCGATATGTACTGGCATTTTGAGCATGGTCACTCGACGTACATGGTTGACCGCGGTATAGCCTTGCACAAGATGATCCGCCTAATCACGGCATCGACCACCAACGGCGGCTACCTGAATTTTATGGGTAACGAGTTCGGTCACCCCGAATGGATAGATTTCCCTCGTCAGGGCAACGGTTGGAGCTACCAATACGCACGCAGGCAATGGTCGCTGGTGGATAACCAGAACTTCTACTACGCCGACCTCAACCGCTTTGATGCAGCGATGGTACACATGTTGCGCAAGTCGGGTATCGCGCCTGAGACACCGATCATCAATCTATGGGACCGCGAGGGCGACCAGGTAGTGGCATACATGCGTGGGAACTACGTATTCGTATTCAACTGGAATGGTTCAAAGTCCTTCCCTGACTACGGCTTCCTCGCACCGGAAGGCAAGTACCAGGTCGTACTGAATACCGACGACAGGCAGTTTGCCGGATTCGAGCAGACGGACAACACAGTAGATCACTTCACAATGCCCGACCGCGAATATGCGAAGGATAAGAAGGGCTGGCTGAAGATCTATCTGCCTGCACGCACGGCTATGGTACTCAAGAAAGTGGATTAAAGGCACGGCACTAAACATTCCACGTTTTTTAGAAAATCGCCACACGAAGGCTATAAAAAAGACTTAGACGAATATGAGACTGATTATCGAAAAAAACTATGATTTAATGTCAGAATGGGCAGCGAACTATGTTGCCCAACGCATCAACGATTTTGCGCCGAAGGAGAGCAATCCATTCGTGCTTGGTCTGCCAACAGGTTCATCCCCCTTAGGCATGTATCGCAAGCTGATAGAGCTGAACAAAGCCGGCAAAGTATCATTCCGCAACGTCGTGACATTCAATATGGACGAATATGTCGGACTGCCTGAGGAGCATCCGGAGAGTTATCACAGCTTTATGTGGAACAACTTCTTCTCACACATAGACATCCGCAAGGAGAACGTGAACATCCTGAACGGCAATGCCTCGGACCTTGAGGCCGAATGTGCACGCTACGAGGCGAAGATTAAGAACTACGGCGGCATCCATCTGTTCTTAGGCGGGATAGGTCCTGACGGACATATAGCATTCAACGAGCCCGGATCGTCGCTCACCTCACGCACGCGCAAGAAAGAGTTGACCACAGATACGATCATTGCCAACTCGCGCTTCTTCAACAACGACATCAACCTTGTGCCAAAGACTGCTCTGACCGTAGGTGTAGGAACAGTGATGGATGCCCAAGAGGTGCTGATCCTTGTAAATGGTCACAACAAAGCCCGTGCCCTGCAGCATGCAGTAGAAGGCAGTGTATCACACATGTGGACCATCAGCGCGCTGCAGATGCACCAGCATGGTATAATCGTGTGCGACGAGCTGGCTTGCGGCGAGCTGAAGGTAGATACATACAAGTATTTCCTCGACATCGAAAAGAACAACATACTGTAGATCGCCGCTTAACGACTCGCGCAGCGGTCACTAATCAACAACTATGCTATACCTCTATAATACACTGACTCGCAGCAAGCAACCCTTCCGTCCCCTGCATGAGGGGCACGTGGGTATGTACGTGTGCGGTCCAACCGTATATGGCGATGCGCATCTTGGTCACGCGCGCCCAGCTATCACCTTTGACATCCTGTATCGCTACCTAAGCCAAATCGGGTACAAAGTGCGCTATGTGCGCAACATAACCGATGTGGGGCATCTGGAGCACGATGCAGACGCCGGTGAGGACAAGATAGCCAAGAAGGCTCGCCTTGAGCAACTTGAGCCCATGGAGGTAGTGCAGTTCTTCACCAACCGATACCACCATGACATGGAGGCACTGAACGTGCTGCCCCCATCCATCGAGCCCCATGCCTCGGGACACATAATCGAGCAGATAGCCTTTGTGCAGAAGATTTTGGATAAAGGGTACGCCTACGTATCCAACGGCAGCATCTATATGGATGTGGAGCGTTACGCCCAAGACTATCCGTACGGCAAGTTGAGCGGCAGGAATCTGGAGGATATCGTAACCGATACGCGTGAGTTGGACGGTCAGGACGAGAAGCGGCACTCCTACGATTTTGCCCTGTGGAAGAAAGCCGCGCCAGAGCACATCATGCACTGGCCTGCCACCTTCCGCTACACAGAGGATGGTGCGCACAAAGAGCTGCGCAGCGAAGGTTTCCCCGGCTGGCACATGGAATGCTCGGCAATGGGTACGAAATACTTAGGCGAGGAGTTTGACATTCACGGCGGCGGGATGGATCTGATGTTTCCGCACCACGAGGCAGAGATTGCACAATCGTGCGCAGCCTTAGGGCACGACACGGTGCGCTACTGGTTGCACAACAACATGATAACCATAGCCGGCAAGAAGATGGGCAAGAGCTACAACAACTTTATCACTCTGCGCCAGTTCTTCAGCGGCAAGCATGAATTGTTGACTAAACCGTTCAGTCCGATGACGATACGCTTCTTCATCCTGATGGCACACTATCGGTCAACCGTGGACTTCTCGTCAGAGGCGTTGGAAGCAGCGGAGAAAGGCTATCAGCGCATGGCAGAAGCATACGCACGCCTGCAGAGGCTCAGCCCGTCAGCCGCGACAAGCGATGATATTCGCGCCAACATAGCCGAACTACGCACACATTGCAGCGAAGCAATGGATGATGACCTGAACACCCCGATAGTAATATCCCATTTGTTTGATTCAGCCAAAGCCATCAACAGCCTTGCAGATGGCAAAGCTACCATCGATGCGGAAGACCTGAAGGAGTTACGCAACATCTGGCAACAATATGCCATAGATATCTTAGGTCTGCAATTAGACGCGAGCTGTGGGCAACAAGGCGCAGCAGGTGCAAATATGACCGCATACAATGGCGCAATCGACCTACTATTAGGCATACGCATGGACGCCAAGCGCAATAAAGATTGGGCTACCTCCGATCGCATACGCAACTCACTGACTGATCTCGGATTCAAAATCAAAGACACCAAGGACGGCTTTGAATGGAGTTTGTAAGAGGGAAGGTGAAAGGGGAAAAGTGAAGGGAAAAGGAAATGAACAAAAAAGTGGCCTCAAGAGAGGTCACTTTTTTTGTAATCATGTTGCTCGCAGCATGTGCTCGCGAGGCTGGTGGTTGTCGTTTAGTATGCAGCCATCTGTTGTGCGACTGTGGACTTGACGAGGTCGGCAAACTCCTGAACAGTCATTTGTCCCTTGTCCTCGGCGCCCTGCACACGCACGCTAACGAGGCCTTGCTCGGCTTCCTTCTCACCAACAACCAGCATATACGGTATATGCTTGAGTTCGTTGTCGCGGATCTTACGTCCGAGTTTCTCGTTACGGTCATCCACGAGCGTGCGAACATCCTGCGATTCGAGTATCTCTTGCACCTTATGCGCATAGTCGTTGCTCTTCTCGGATATAGGCAGCACGACGCACTGATCCGGTGTGAGCCAGAGGGGGAACTTGCCGGCGGTGTGCTCGATGAGCACAGCTACGAAACGCTCCATTGAACCGAACGGGGCACGGTGGATCATCACAGGGCGATGCTTCTGGTTATCCTCACCCACATATTCGAGTTCGAAACGCTCCGGCAGGTTGTAGTCCACCTGTATGGTACCTAACTGCCAACGACGCCCGATAGCATCCTTAACCATAAAGTCAAGTTTCGGACCATAGAACGCAGCCTCGCCATACTCGACGCGTGCAGGGAGGTTCTTCTCCTTGCAGGCATCAATGATGGCTTGCTCGGCTTTCTCCCAGACCTCATCGCTACCGACGTACTTGGTGGTGTTCTTCGGGTCGCGGAGCGATATTTGTGCCTCAAAGTTATGGAAATCAAGTGCCTTGAAGATGATCTCAATAATCTCCATGACACGGATAAACTCATCCTTCACCTGATCGGGGCGGCAGAAGATGTGCGCATCATCCTGAGTGAACGAACGCACACGCGTCAGTCCGTGGAGCTCGCCTGACTGCTCGTAGCGATAGACGGTACCGAACTCAGCACAGCGGAAAGGTAACTCCTTGTAGGAACGCGGCTGATTTTTGAAGATCATACAGTGGTGCGGGCAGTTCATGGGCTTGAGCATATACACCTCTCCCTCTTCGGGCGTGGTGATGGGTTGGAACGAATCCTTGCCATAATGATCCCAGTGACCAGAGGTTACGTACAACTGTTTGGAACCGATGTGCGGCGTGATAACCTGCTGATAGCCATAGCGTTTCTGAATACGCTTGAGGAAATCTTCAAGTCGCAGACGCAGTGCCGTACCCTTCGGCAGCCATACAGGCAGACCTTTGCCAATCATATCGCTGAACATGAACAGTTCCATCTCTTTGCCAATCTTACGATGGTCGCGCTTCTTAGCCTCCTCGAGCAAGTTGAGATACTCATCGAGCATCGCCTTCTTGGGGAACGATATACCATATATACGCGTCATCATCGGTCGCGAAGCATCGCCACGCCAGTAGGCTGCGGCACAGCTGAGCACCTTGATAGCCTTGATAGGTTCGGTGCTAACGAGGTGCGGACCTTTGCAGAGGTCGGTGAAGTTACCCTGGGTATAGGTGCTGATATGTCCGTCCTCCAGTTCGCTGATCAGTTCGCACTTGTAGCTCTGCCCCTTGTCGCCGAACGCCTTCAGGGCGTCCGCCTTGCTGATCTGTTTCTTCACGAGTTGCTCTTTCTTAGCGCGAAGCTCCATCATTTTGGCTTCGATAGCAGGGAAATCGCTATCCTTGATGACCTGCCCTTCAGCAGGGAGGACATCGTAATAGAAACCATTCTCGATAGCGGGACCTATACCGAACTGAATACCGGGATAGAGTTCCTGCAATGCCTCAGCCATCAGGTGGCTGGAGGTATGCCAGAAGGCATGTTTAGCCTCGGCATCGTCCCACTTGTGCAGCTTGATGCACACATCCGCTGTGATGGGCTGATTGAGTTCGATGATTTGCCACTCGGCTGACTCATCGGCTGACGGTGCTTTGATGCTGGCGCATAGGATATCCTGCGCCAGACGCGAGCTGATACTCTCTGCCACCTGCAACGGGGTGACACCGTTGTCATACTCCCGAACACTATTGTCGGGGAAAGTGATTTTTACCATATTTGATAAACGTACAAATGTTTATGCCCTGCAAGCCCACAACTGCCTGCCGAGGGCGGAATATGTTGTTAGTTGTGATTCGATATTATTGCAAAAAAATGCCCATTGCCGTCTATCATTGCAGCAACTGTTCGATTTGTTCGTGCTCGGGATTGTGTGCGAGGATTGTGCCGTCGCGGCTAATGAGCACCGTATGGGGGATAGAAGTAATACCGTATTTTTTAGAGCCTTCATCGTTGGTATCGCGCAATTGTGTCCATGTCAGACCTAAGTCTGCGACAGCCTTTTGCCATGCCTCAGCATCCTCGTCCACTGAGATGCCCACAATTGCGAGTTTGTCGCCAAACTTGGCGACAAGTGCTTTCAACTCGGGCATAGAGCGGCGGCATGGACCACACCAGCTTGCCCAGAAGTCAATCAGCAGATAATCTTTCTGCCCGACAAGTGAACTGAGTGCGACAGCCTCGCCATCGTTGGTATAAGCCGTAAAATCCGTATAGGGTTCGCCTACCATGGTAGCTTGCTCAGCAAGGAAAGCGCTATGGTACTTATCCAAGCCATGCGCGGTGAGGCTATCCATATCCAGTACGGCGAACGCTTGCTCTTTCTGCGACAGGTCGAGCAGATAATAGATGTCCTCCAGAATGGCATACGAAGCCTCAGATCCGGGTTCAGCCTGCTGCAATGCCATCGCTTCATGAACGAACGCGTCGATAATCGAGTCCGCCACCTGCGGATCGTTCACTTCGTTGAGTTGACCTGCAACGCGGTCGTTGAGAGCCTGATAATCCTCCATTAGTTTGGATGATTTGCTTTCTTTCTGGCACGCCGCCATCAGCAGGGCGATGCACAAGATGTAAGAGATGCGTTTCATGTGATGTATGATGTGTTATGTGTTAACGGGTTGGAGCACAAAGATACTGTTTTTTTTTGACATTTGCAAATAAATACACAAAAAAGCTACCCTAAGGTAGCTCTTTTGCGCTATTATGCTTAATAGAGTTGCTCTATACCCCACCATAGATGTGGAGTGTGGTTGAGTCTTACTCAGCAATTAGGCCTTGGAGGTTGTAGCGTACGCCGTTACGGATGATAATGATTTGTCCGTTCTCGAGTCGCTTAACAGCGGGAGTAGCGGTGGTTACGTCGTCAACGCCAGTGCCATAGAGTTCAACTGTGCCATTAACAATCTCGTAGATTGTACGTTCAGGCAAAACGGTACCATCATCTTTAGTAGTTTCAGCATCGTATTGCTTCTTGATGTTACCAATAACAACAACTTTAGCACCATCAACCAACTTGTCAGCTATAGCTGCATCGCACTTAGCACGATATGCCTGGAAAGTTTGTGCGCCATCGCCTTCAGTATCGGTTAGCCACAAGGAAATATTTCCAAAATCAGCGCTATAAGCATAAGCTATACCCGCGATATAAGCTTCAATCTTATAAAAATCTTTGGTTACTGCATTATTATCCAAACCTTGGGCTACCTCAATAGCCTGAGCAACTGTAACGGGTATAGTCTGT
>JAFSPC010000074.1 GCA_017443075.1 Paludibacteraceae bacterium | reverse complement strand
CTGGAGCGCTGCAAGACCGCCCGTGAGGCCATCGCATGTGTGACATCGCTCGTACGAGAGTACGGCTACGCAAGCGAGGGGGAGACGTTCTCTTTCGGCGACCCGAACGAGATTTGGATAATGGACCTGATAGGCAAAGGTCCGGGGGAGAAAGGTGCGGTGTGGGTTGCCACGCGCATACCGGACGACTGCATAGCCGCGCATGCCAACCAAGCACGCACGCAAGGCATACCCGCGCCCACCAAAGCCGCAGCACGCAAAGCCAAAAAGACCGGCATAGTCGACATGGGTGACATCATGTACTCGGCAGACATCATTTCGTTCGCACGGAGGAAAGGGCTCTTCACAGGCAAGGACGAAGAGTTCTCGTTCCAGAAGACGTTCAACCCCTACGATTTCTCGGGGCTGCTCGCCTGCGAGGCACGTGTATGGAGTTTCTACCGCCACTTCAGCGACGACATGGACCGCTACCTGCCTTTTGCCAGCGGTGAGATGTTCTACAAGACAGGCGGCAAGGATGCCGGCGAGGCAATGCCGCTGTATATACGCCCCAACCACAAGGTGAGGGTGCAGGAGGTCAAGGACTGCATGCGCGACCAGTACGAAGGCACCCCGCTCGACATCACGCAAGGCGCAGCCGCCGGACCATGGCATAGCAAGTTGCGCTACGGCGGATTGAAGTTCGAACTGGACAGCGTAGCCTACTGGTATCAGCGCCCGACAGCCACCCAACAGACAGCATGGTCGTTTGTCAGCCAGATGCGCAGCAACAAACCCGCAGGTGGTATATTCTGGTTTGGCGTGGATGATGCTGCCACCAACGTATATGTACCGATGTACAGCTGCATCACCGCTATCCCCGAATGCTTCCGCAAGGGCAATGGCGACCTATACACCTACTCACCGACCGCTGCCTGGTGGGCGTTCAATCTGGTAGCGAACAAGGCCTACGAGAAGTACGAGCGCATACTGCCCGAGATACGCGTACAACAGGCGGCATGGGACGACCGCTTCAATGCCCAAGTAGAGGCGTTGGATAGCGAGGTGGCATTGCTGTCAGCCGAGGATGCACGCAAGCTGCTGACCGCCTACTCGTGCAAGCAGGCCGAGGATGTAGTGCAGGCATGGAAAGAGTTGTACATCTACCTCATCACCAAATATATTGACGGTCAGGAGCGCAAGGTGGAGAATGGTCAGTTTGTACGCAACGCCTATGGTCAGCCTGAGATGCCTAACCGTCCGCCCTTCCCCGAATCGTTCCTGCGCACCATTGCACCCGAGACGCTGCATGAGTAATAATCCATCAGCCAAGATTGGCTGATCTAACACAACACCATCCATCAGCCAAGATTGGCTGATCTAACACAACATCATCCATCAGCCAAGATTGGCTGATCTAATACAACATAATATGGCAACCATTCAACCAAAAGAAGTATTTGACATTTTTGCTCAGATCAATCAGATTCCTCGTCCGTCAAAGCACGAGGAGCGTATAAGCCGCTGGCTGCAAGATTTTGCTGCCGAGCATGGTATAGAGTGTGTAACCGATGACGCCATGAATGTCGTGATGCGCGTACCGGCCACGCCCGGCTACGAGGATCATGCAGGCGTTATCCTCCAAGCCCATCAGGACATGGTTTGTGAGAAGGATGCCGATTGCACCATCGACTTCATGCACGATCCTATACAGACCGTCGTGGAGGGCGACTGGATGCACGCCAAAGGCACGACTCTCGGCGCCGATGACGGCATAGGCATGGCGATGGCATTGGCTGCACTCACCTGCCACGATACCAAGCACCCCGCGTTGGAAGCATTGTTCACCGTGGACGAAGAGACCGGCCTGACCGGTGCCAACCGGCTGCAGGACGGCATGCTGCGAGGCAAGCGGCTGATCAATCTGGACAACGAGGACGACGGACATATCTGCATCGGCTGCGCCGGTGGCATAGACAGCTTAGGCAAGATGCACTACACGCCCGTTGAGATACCCGAGGGCAAATGGTTAGGACTGAAGATACGTGTAGACGGCCTGCCGGGCGGACATTCGGGCGAAGATATCAACAAGGGGCGAGCCAATGCCAACAAGGTGCTGGCATACCTGCTCACCGAGATGTTTGACTCAACGGATATGTACCTTGCTACCATTCACGGCGGCAACCTGAGGAACGCTATCGCACGCGAGGCGGAAGCACTGGTATGTGTGCCGTTTGAGGACCGCGAGCGGCTGCGTATCTTGTTTAACGACAGGGCGGCACAAGTACAAGCCGTGTACGAAGCCAACAACCCGCATCTCCGATGCGAGATGCAGACCGCTGCCTTACCGCAGCAGGTGATGAGCCTAAGCGACACCGCACATCTGCTGGCTGCTCTCACTACGTGTCCGCACGGAATGATTCGCATGAGTGCCGACATACCTAATCTGGTAGAGACCTCTACCAACCTGGCATCGGTGCATAGCAAGCAGGAGCCTGACGGACGTCCGTTCATCGAAATCAACACCTCGCAACGCTCGTCGGTTGAAGCACAGAAGCACCAGATCAAGCGTCATGTCGAGTACGCACTATCCATAGCATGCGACGAGGTCACGCATGGCGACGGTTACCCGGGGTGGAAGCCAAACGTACAATCGCCCTTGCTGGATACGATCGTGGCAACATACAAGCAACTGTTCAACGCAGAACCGAACGTACTGGCTATACATGCCGGACTGGAGTGCGGACTGTTCCTGACCAAGTACCCCGACATGGATATGGTGAGCGTGGGGCCCCAGATGTATGATGTACACTCGCCCAAGGAGCGCCTGAGCATCGCATCCACCGCCAAAACCTGGCGTTGGCTGAAGGCAACGCTGCAGGCACTCTAAGCGCGCAAACGTAAGCTCAGAGACACGTAAGTTTATATAAAAAAATAAGTGGTGTGCCGATTGGTACACCACTTTGTTTATTGCATTCGGTTGTAAAAACCGATGAGGGTTATCGCATGCGGTTGCCGAGATACTTGCACAACTCGCGTTTGACGGCATTCAGGGCGTTCAACTGCGCGAGCAGTTGCATCGACTGCTCGGTATCGTCAGCAGGCGTAACGCGCATCTTCTGTTGGACTGCAGCGATACGATCGTTGATGATGCTCAGTTTCAGTTCGCATAATTGCTGCGGCACCAGCTCAACCAACATATCTTGCTCAGAACGCTGCTGTACCTCCTGCACCACATTCTCGGATATGGCTACTTTGGAAAACATCTTGGATAACTGATAGCGATCGGCAATCAGGTCACATGCCAGCGCATTGATCTCCTGATCAGGGTGGAACTTGAAGAACTGCTCAGCCACGAAACCTTCATCATGCACGTGTGCCTTGAACTCCTGAAAGATCTTCTTATCTGCGGGCAAGGTTATATCCACCTTATCGCTCTCCAATTGCTGTAGGATATATGCTCCGGCAGTGATGATTGTGCCGTTGGGGAAGGAATACAACGGTTTGTCACCATACCTAACCAGCAGTTGCGTCAGGTTACGCAGGTTCTGCTCTATTTTGGTCAGCTTGGGTCGCGCTGCCTGCAACGGCTCTGCCACCGATGCACTTGCATCAGGCTGAGTTGTATGCGACGAGGACGGCTGCTGATCGGCAGTCAGTATACCTTCGCGCTCCTGCTCGCGGCGTTGGGCGTTGTAGTTCTCGGCAGCTTTCTTCTGACGCTCGATGCGCTGCTGGTTAACGGCGCGAGTCAACAATTCAGCAGAGGTCTGCAACAGTTGGGCACAGTCGCGGATATATTCGTAGCGGGTAATCTCATCCGGTATGAGTGAGATAGACTCTACCAAGTCGTGCGTCAGCTCTGAGCGCTTCGAGGGATCGTTCTTCACCTGCTCCCAACTGAACTGCGCCTTAAACCGGATAAAGTCCTGCTGGTGCGAACGAATATATTCCATAAACTCTGACGCGTCATGCGTGCGTGCGTACGAGTCGGGATCCTCGCCATCGGGCAGCAGCACTACCTTGACAAAGAATCCCTCGCTCAGAAACATATCTATACCACGTATCGCTGCATGAATACCTGCTGCGTCACCATCATATAGCACGGTGATGTTGGATGTGAATCGTTTGATAAGCCGCACCTGCGGTTGTGTAAGTGCCGTACCGCCGGATGCCACTACGTTCTCTATCCCCGCTTGATGCATCGACAGAACATCCATCTGTCCCTCCACCAGATAACACAAATCCTGACGTGCTATCTGCTGCTTGGCTTGATAAAGGCCGTACAACTCGTTCGTCTTGGAATAGATGGTTGAACCCGGTGAGTTGACATATTTGCCCATCGGTATCTCCTTGCCGTCACGGTCGTACTTCTTGCGAAGAATGCGCCCTGCAAAAGCCACTGTCTTGCCGGACGATGTGAAGATAGGGAACATCACCCTGTCGCGGAAGCGGTCGTATGCCTCACCCTTGTCATTCTTGCCACACACGCCGGTGCCAATCAGCGTATCAACATCGTTCGTCAGGTACTTGTCGATATACCCTGCCTTATGTGCCGCCTCGGTCAGCGCATTCTTTCGGTCGGGCGAGTAGCCGAGACCGAACTTCTTAATCGTAACATCCTGCAACCCGCGTTCGCGAAAGTACCCCAGACCTATCGTTTGCCCTTCTGGAGTATTCCACAATTGCTCCTGAAACCACTTGTTCGCCCACTCGTTCACAGCGAACATCGCCTCGCGGTCGTCTTGATGTTGTTGTTCCTCTGGTGTCAGTTCGCGTTCCTCAATCTCGATGTGGTACTTTTTTGCTATGGTGCGCAGGGCATCGGCATACGAGCAGTTGTCAATCTTCATCACAAACCCCACAGCATTGCCGCTCTCGCCGCAACCGAAGCACTTGAATATGCCTTTGCTGGGTGACACAGTGAACGAGCCCGTGCGCTCCGAATGGAACGGACACAAGCCTATCAAGTTTGCACCACGCCTCTTGAGAGGCACATAATCCTGTACCACCTCTTCAATCTTGGCGGCGCTGAAGATCTTCTCTATGGTCTGCGGAGGAATCAATGGAATCTGCTTTCAACTTTCAACTACTTAGAATTGCCAGAGGTACATACCTATCTTGATTTGCCATTGGTCGAATCGGCCACGGGTATAGTAGTCAGAGGTAGTGATACCCATCGCCTTGAATGTATCATACTTGTACGGGTTAATCAGGCCAAAGTCGTATCCGCCGCGCAAGAAATACCTCTTGTATTGGAATCCGGCACCTACTCCCCATGTAACATTCACGCGTTTGTAGTCCTCAAACGACTCGTTGTCGCGATACTCGTAGCCAAAGCGCATCTGGCGTGTTCTGCCGGCTGCGGTCTCAATATACTCCTGCTCCTTGAGGGAGAGGTGCACCTGAATGGTCGGCCCGGTATAGAGCATCAGATAGGTATCGCCTGCTATCTCGAACTTGTACTGCCAGTCGCAGAAGATCTCTAAACCCTGGTAGGTGTCGCGATACATCTTCCGCTCGGTCGAGTAGCCGGTGTTAACGCTTTCCCAACGGGAGTGATAGGTGCCGAACGTATAATTGAGTCCGAGCGTTGTGCCAAAGCCCTTGACGATGGTCGCATCATAATTGAAGCCGACCTTCAGACCATTCATGGGGATGGTCTCTAAGGTCTTGGATGAGGCGCCATCAGGCGAGTTGATACGCAGTGTAGGGGATGCGTAGCCGATGTGAAAACCAAATCCCCCCATCTCTTCGTCCTGAGCAAAGAGGGTGGCTGTCAGCAGCAGGGTAAACAGAAGTGTTGATAGTTTTTTCATTATTGTTTGATATTTGCTTTCTAATCGTATGGTTGCTTATTGTGTTGTGGCTGGTCGTTCGCCGCGGCACTTACAGTCTGCTTGCCGGGGCGGTTGGTACGCGGTACGTTCAGCAGCACATCAGCCGGTGTGTGCGGACGCTCATCTTCCGCCCAGAAGAACGCGCCCAGATGCATCACGGCATCCGTAACCTGATCCATGGGGTACATCGTTCCCGTGGTGGCGGTGGTGAAGAGGACATGATCAACCTTGCGGTTGTTCATATACACCTTCACGAAACTGCTTTGCGTACGATTGCAGCCGCTGAGAGTATGGTCGGTCTCATCCACAGGAAAGAACACCGTTTCGGCATTGCCATTGACGTCTATGCGATAGACATCACCATCCTTCACATGAGCGATGATCTCTTTGCCGCTCATCTGATTGTAGTGAATCAGGTCGTGCTGCTGGATGCAGATAGCCGAACCCAAGCCATGAGCATAATCGATCTCCTCGTTGCGGAAGAACACAAGGATGCTATCAGCCGACACCTGATTGTTGTCATTCCAGCAAACGGGACTGCCGTACATCTTACCTATCGAATCGTTGCCCAGATACACAGCCGAATCGCATACACCCTGCATATCATCCCTATAGATACGCACGTTGTGGTGCGCGCGCACACGCCGGAAAGTGCTGTCTTTGGGCAAGGTATCCGACAAGGCCAGTTCTTCGGTGAACAAGGTATCGGCGTGCATGTATGTATGCAGGCTGTCGCCCCAATGTTCAAGTAGCGCCTCGCGTGTGGCAAAGCCATGTGAGCCCCAGTCGGGATGGAGGTCGGCTGTAGCGCCCTGCTCATACATCTCGCCATAGTTACCTCGCAGGGTGACTTGCTGGGTAGAGTCAATCAGTTCAATATTGCCGTACAGCCTGCCGAATGATTGCTGCTTGTCATAGTAGATGGTGTCGCCTGTGAGGAACATACCATCCGAATGAATCACTTGTGAGCGGTTGAACAACTGTGATTCCTCTGTGCGCGTGTTGTATAGTCCGCTGGAGGAAAGGATGGTCGTTTCTTTCTCATACAGGATATTGGTCGGACTGACAAGTTCGGCAACGTGGCTCTCGGTGTCATACAGCAGCGTGTCGGTGTCCATCGTAAACCGGTCGTTGATCAGATGTACGCTGTCGCGGAACGCTGCGCGCTTGTTGTACGGCGTATATTGCCCCCAACGGGAGGTGAGGATATTCAGTTCATCCACAATCTTGCCACCGGAAAAGTAGTATGCTATGTCCTGTATGCGGTTGTAATTAAGGCTGTCGGTGGTCAGTTCAGCCTGATGATGCAGCAGTCTGACATGATGTCTTAGTCGCGCAAGTTTGGTGTTGCCATCATAAAGCAACTTGTCGCCATAGCCGGTGAGCGTATCGCCCTGAACCATCTTCACATGCCCAAATGCCTCAAGCGAGTTGCTTGCTTCATAGAAGTTTGCCGAATCGCAATACATCAGTGCATCGTCGTGGCGAAAAAGCACGTTGCCTACCACAATCCGTGCATCGGGTAGGATGTTCTGGTCGAACAGCAGATTATCCGCCCGCTCGAGGTAGACCAAGGTTTGGGCAACTGACAAACGACAATTGACAACCGACAGCAAACCTGCCACAACGAGTAGTATATATGAATGACGCAACTTCAATAGCTAAAATTTTTATATCGTAAATGGCAAACGACAAATGCCTTTAGTGTATCCAATTCGGGTACTGGAAGTCGCAGTTCTTCCAATCAGGGTCGATCTGCACGTAGGTTTCCTTCTGCTTGTTCAGGATCCAGTTATGCACAAACTCGCCTGCCAGCTTTTGCTCCAGCATAGCCTTCACGGCCTGAAAGTCGTCCGTCAGGTTAGCGCGGTGTACATCGGTCTTGTGCTTGAGCTTGACAATAGCGCATACCTCCTTGTTCTTTGTCTGGTCAATCATCACAAACGGCTCGGATATTTCCCCCTCCTTGAGTGCATAAATCTGTTTTGCAACCTCAGCCGGTAGATCCTGATACTCAAACTTTGAAGCACCGGTGTTCGGGTTTGTCATCAATCCGGCATTCATTACGGTATTTTTATCCTCAGAATATTTGATAATAGCCTGCTCAAACGTCATACTATCCGCACGAATCAGTTTGGCTATCGAGTCCAGACGGGTCAGTGCGTTGATCTTGTCAGTGGCAGACACACGCGGTTTCATCAGTATGTGCCGGCAGTTGATGCGTTCACCATGTTTCTCAATCAGCTGAATGATGTGGTAGCCGTACTCCGATTCGACGATACGGCTAACCTTCTTCGGGTCGTTGAGCGTGAATGCTACATCCGCAAATTCGGGCACTAACTGTCCACGCCCTACAAAACCCAGTTCACCG
>JAFSPC010000073.1 GCA_017443075.1 Paludibacteraceae bacterium | reverse complement strand
TTCGACGATTTGGCATAGGTTTTCTTCGTCTTCGTTGATTATGGTTGTAATACAGAATTGCAGTTAAAGAAAAACAAAAGCCGGACGTCAAATTTCTGACATCCGGCTTTTGTTTTTCGGTCTCTTGTTTCTGATTTCTGTATTATGATATTTTCTACAAAAACACCATTATCATTATCTGTGCTGTTAGCACGCGCAGGAACATTGTCAACGGATAAACGGTCGAGTAGGCTACTGCTGCGTTGTCGTTCTGACTACTTTGTGCTGTAGCGTATGCCAGAGCAGGAGGATCGGTTGTCGAACCTGCGATCAAGCCCATCAGCGAGAAGTAATCTAACTTCAGCCATAAACGACTAAGCACGCCTACCACTACAAGCGGTATGAGTGTTATCAATACGCCATAGCCTATCCATACATAGCCGCCGTTGAGCAGGGTGGATACAAAATCCTTGCCCGCACCCAATCCCACGGCTGCGAGGAACAGACTGATACCAATCTCTCGGATCATCAGGTTGGCACTCGTCGTGGTGTAGGTTATCACTTTGTATTTAGGTCCGAAGTAGGACAGCAGAATAGCCACAATCAGCGTTCCGCCTGCAAGACCTAACTTGAATGGCTGCGACAATCCCGGTAGCGAGAATGGGATGCTGCCCAATGCTATACCTAACACGATGCCGAAGAACAGTGATATCAGGTTTGGGGCATCAAGTTTCTTAGCAGAGTTACCAAGCATCTTTTCCACCTTTGGCATCACGTTTTCTTCACCCACCACCGTCAAGCGGTCGCCTAATTGCAGAATAAGGTCGTGTGAAGCCAACAAATCGATACCGGCACGACGGATACGAGTGATGGATACATGATAGGTTTCGCGTACATGTAGGTCGCCTATTCGTTTGCCATTCAGCTCGGGTTTGGTTACTACTATGTGCCGTGATACGAGCGAACGTGGTGCATCAAGTTGATCGTCCAACTTAGTCAACTCACCCAGCAGCATGATGCTTTTCTTGTAGCGCTTATCTATCACCACACGAATCGTATCCCCTGTATGCAGCACGCTTTCGCCCTCAGCTACCATATCCGTGCCGTTAGGGTGCACCAGACGTGACACGATGAAATGTACGCGGCAGTATTGCGACAATTCGCTCAGGCGTATGCCATCTACTTGAGGATTAGTTAGGCGGATATCAATATGTTCGATCTCGTCTTGTTGTTTCTTGGTGGCGTTCACTTTCTCTTCCTCTTTGTCCAGCGACATGCGGAATATCCACTTGAATGCCATCAGCGACACGATGATGCCGACTACGCCAAGCGGATATGCCATGGCATAACCGGCTGCGATGTTCGGGTTACTCATACCGCGTAAATCAGCGTAAGCCTGCTCGGCGGCACCCAAGCCCGGGGTGTTCGTTACCGCACCCGACAGCACACCTACCATCGTGGCTATATCCACACCCGAGGTCAGATGGATGATGTAGGCTATTACACAGCCTAACACTACGATTGTTGCTGCCATCAGGTTCATCTTTAGGCTCTGTTTGCCGAACGATGAGAAGAAACTTGGACCAACTTGCAGACCAATCGAATACACAAACAATATCAATCCCAGATCTTTGGCAAACGCCTCAACCATAGGATCCAATCGCATTCCGAAATGCGAAAAAGCAATACCACAAAACAAAATCCACGTTATGCCTAACGTGATACCTTTGATCTTCAGTTTATGGCTCAAGTATATGCCACAACCAATCACTATGCACAACGCAAATATTGAGTGGGCTATACCTGATCCAACAAATAGATTTTCTAACCAATTCATTTATATACCTATTTTTTTACTTATTAATGTGCTGTGAAAAAACTGCTGCTATAGCGTTATCCGTCTTTGGCTACTTTTTCTTGCCCGTATCTACCTTAATCAGGACCTTGGGCTTTTGTTGCAAAAGTGGGGTAGCCAGATGGTCGATTTCCTCCTCAAACTCCCAGTTGGCGCGTAGCGATAGTTTCTGCGGGTGATAATACACTGGTTCGGGTTGCCGTTTTAGTGCCCAGTCGCCGGTTGTCCATTCGCCGTTGTTATCCCAATCGATATACAGGCGTACGTAGAAACTTTTTGCCTCAAGATATTCGAACTTTGCACCATCGGGCAATGCAGGTAGTTCACGCAGAACCTTGTCTTTTTCGTTCAGTATCTGTATGCGTGCCTGCGGATTGTAATGCTTAAGGCGGATGGTGAGTGTCGAATATTCGTTCAATGAGCGCAGTTTGTATTCCGCCTTGAATGGCATGTTCGTCACGCCGTAGATGTCATGCATAGCACCCGAGTCGATGCGTAGTGTATAAGACTGCTCTGGTTTGAGCGTGGCGCGCATCGCAAAACGCATGTTCGACGAGTCTATCGTATCTATCGTAAATGCCACGGGTATCAACATCGTATCCACCTTTTCATACAGATGAATGCTGTCCGTGTTATAATCTTGCAGCGGCGTGGTCACATACCATTCTATCGGACGGTAGATGTCCAACTTGCTGCTGGCGTTGCTTTTGATCTCTACCTTACGGTTCGCGGCTTGCCGTTGTTTGGCTTCCAAGGCCTTGGCCGACATACGCGGATGACGGTAGATGGCCTGTACTGTGTCGGTCGTATCCACCAGTTGGTATAGCGAATCCGACATCTTGTATGTCATCATAAACCGCAACGTGTCAATGTTGATTGCCGATGAGTCCGTCAACCAATATATGAGTGTATCCTTGGTCGGATTGGCTTGGCAGAGCATGTGCTGCGTAAAGTCCACCCATGCCGTATCCGTTGTGCTGCTGTCGGGCGGCAACGCCACAATCGTCGGAAGTGTATCTTGGGGGGCTGAAAAGAGCAGGGTGAAATAGTGTTGCTCCTTGTCGCGCAGGGCACGGATGAAGTAGTGGCGTTTCTTTTGCTCGGTGAACAGTTTCAGCACGATTGTATCCGGCACATGATACCACGCCGTATCCGGCTGTAATGTCAGGCTGTCCACCATTACTGTATCAAACGCCAACGAGGGCGAGAACACCTCTTCGGTAAACGCTAACGCCTCAGAGGTCTGATACAGATAATCCTTGCTAACATCGCGTAAGGCATAGATGCGATACCTGCCACCGCGCATGTTCAGCACACCAAAATGACCTGCCGTATCACTCTTACCGATGCGCGTAAACGGTTCTGTTGAAAAGGCGCTGTCAGCCAGATTCTCGTGCACACCCACCACCACACCTTGAACGGGATTGAGGTCTTCCGCATTAATCACCCTGCCAAACATTGCCAATGTATCTATTTGCGCGCCTGTGGCGAATGAGAACGAGTAGTTGCCCAACGGCACTTTCTCGTTGTTGTCACATATAGCCTGACCAAAATCGATCGTATAGGTCGTACTGTCGCGCAGGGGTTCCTCAAACGTCACCATGACGCGTTTGCCGATGGCCTTCACGACGGGAGGCGTTTGCTGGGGGGGAGAGATCAGTACATTCTCTGCCACGTTGTTTAGTTGCACATATTCGTCAAATTGCAACACGATAGACTTGCCCGTGAAGTTTACCGTCCCGTTCACTGGTGTCTCACGAATCAGTGTGGGAGGTATCGAATCTTTCGGCCCGCCTTGCGGTCCTGTGCCGCGATTCGCACAACCTGATAACGCTGCAGTCATACATACTGCAACGCACACGCCAAGTGCCGAGAACAGATGGTATGGTTTACAACGTTTCATTCAGTACTTCCAGAGCTTTCTTCAGGTCATCATCATGCTTAAGCATGTATTCGGCGCGTCCGCGTTGGTAGTAGTAGCGCTCAATGATCTCTGCTTCCAATAGTCGTACCACTTCCGAACGGTGTCGGGCAATAGCTTCGCGGAAAGAGGGCTGCAACTGTGGCACAAACGCCTTTAGTTGGGCTATCGTCGTCGAGTCCAGATCTTCGTGTTGCGCCATATCCAGCATCTCGTTGAAGAACTTGCTCGTTTCCGTTACGTAGGTAAAGCCTACCTCGTCCAGATAGCGGCAGAAATCCTCGATATCAGCGTCCGTTAGGGCAAACTCATTTACCGGTGCTATCGAGGCGTGCATGGCGCGGTAGCGCGTGGCATAATCGTAGAACAACTGCTTGGCATAGAGGGTGTAACTAATATCCACTTTTCTGTTCGTATCTGGCATCACTATGTCAGGCAGGATGCCGCCGGTGCTGTCTTTTTCCGCCTTGCCTTGATGCTTGCTATAGTCAATGGCTTGGATGCAACGGCCAGATGGCAGATAGTACTTGGCGGTGGTCAGTTTGACATACCCGTCGTATGCCACCGAGCGTACACTCTGCACCAATCCTTTGCCAAAGGTGCGCTCACCTATCAGGGTGGCACGTTTGTGGTCCTGCAGACTACCTGCCACAATCTCTGATGCCGATGCGCTATTGTGGTTCACAAGCAGTACCACCGGCATATCGGGGTACGCTGCCTCCTGCGTAGTGCTGTAGGTGCGCTCCAACTGCTTGATTCTGCCGCGCGTGGATACAACCATTTTACCTTTGTTTACAAACAGATTGACTATTTTCACCGCCTCATCTATTATACCGCCGCCATTATCACGCAGATCGAGCACCAACGCTTTGGCGCCATTATTGGTCACCATATCATTTAGCGCACGCGACACCTCTTCTGCCGAGTGCTCGGTAAACTCGTTGAACGAGATGTACGCCACCTTGTCGCTAACCATGTTATAGTAGCTCACAGGTGGCAGTTTGATTTCCTCGCGTTCAACGGTAAACGTCAGCGGTTCGGCTGCACCGTCGCGTTGCACTTTCACTTTCAGCATGGAGTGCGGCGTGCCACGCAAGGCGTCACTAACTTCGGATACGGTCTTGCCGGACATCTTCTTGCCGTCAATCTCTAAGATGCGGTCGCCTGCCAGCAAACCGGCTTTCTGGGCAGGCATACCTTCGTAAGGCTCGGAGATGATGATATAGGTATTGGGTTTCTTTTTGTCCTTTTTGGTGATCGTTTCGGTGCTATCGTTCTGCCTTTCCTCACGCTGCTGAATTAGCGCTCCTACGCCGCCATACTTGCCCGTAGTCATCATCCGCAGATCGCGGTCTTTCTCCTTCGGGTAATACACGGTGTACGGGTCAACCTGACGTAGCATCTGATTGATGGCGGTCTCGGTCATTTTTTCATAGGGTAGGGTATCAACATAGTTTACATCCAGTTGACGCATCACGTCGTTGAACACCACGATTGTCTGCTCGGCACGTGCCGACTTGCTTTGTGCCATCAACGTGCATGTCATGCATAGCAGACACGCTGTGGCAAATATTTTTATTCTGTTCATAATCATATCATTCTTCTGTCATCCGAAGGCGGTCTGTCTTATGGTAGCAAGGCCGATGTGTTTGCGCCGTGCTTTTGCAGGTCGCGTGCCAACGACGAACTTACGAACCCTAACTCCGGACGCGTAAACAGCACTACTGTATCTATGCCTGTCAAGGCGCGATTGGCATCCGCCATCTGACGCTCATATTCAAAATCCTGCGTCGTACGCACACCACGTAGTAGTGCGCATGCACCAATCTCCCGTGCGTAATCTACGGTGAGTGTTTCATACACCTGCACGCATACGCGAGGTTCGTCGGCATATACGCGACGGATGTTCTCCACGCGTTCCGTTATGTCAGCGGAAGGCTTATCTTGGTTCTCGCCAATGGCTATCACTACTTCGTCAAACAATTCCAATCCACGCTTCACGATGTCCGCATGTCCTATCGTAAATGGATTGAATGTTCCCGCAAATAATACTCGTCTCATAACATTAAACACTATGCACTCAACTCACACCCCTCAAAGCTCACCCTTCGACTCTAAACTTTTCTGATGATTAATCATCGGCATCTCGTACATCTCGTGCATCTTTTGCATCAGGAAGGCGTCATCTCGGTGGGGTAGATTGATTTTCTGCAACTGTTGCTGCAGGTATGCTTCAAACTTTTCGCCACGGTCGTACACCTCATATGCCTGATGAATATGCCTGTCGATGATGGCGCACACGGTCTGTATCTGTTCGTTTCGGGATTGCGTAAGCACCTCTGGATGATGGGCTATTAGTTGGTCAATATCGGAGTTGATACTGGGCGTCATCCGATATACGACACGCCCCTTCTGTCCCTCTATGCCCACTTGCATGCTGATCAGGTCATCTCTACGACTCTTTTTCCACTGTGAATTGTCGCGCATCAGTTGCATCTCACGCGCCTTAAGGTAATCGCAGGGGTCGTACTCGTAGTTGATAGATACGGGACATATATTCAGCCGCTTGACTGCGTCAAAAAAGTCTGTTGCGCCCAAGGTCAGCATCTTCAGCACACCGGGTTGCGTCACATCGTTGCCGTCTTTGGCGCGACCTTGGCGTTGTGCCAGCCATATCGATTTGCCTTTACGACGCAGCATCTGTATGTACTCGGACAGCAGTTGTGCATTAGCCAGTCGCTCATGTGGTGTGCCATTGCGGATGACTACAAAACAACGCAAAGCCCTCACCAACGGCTCTATCAACCATTTGCCGAACAGATTATTGCCGATGCCTATGTAAGGGCGGATAAAGTAACGTTTGCGTAATAATATACTCAACCAAGCCGAGTCCATGCAAATGTCACGATGGTTGGTCATAAAAAACGCACCGTGACGTATATCTTTTTCTATCTGTTGGCGTTCACCCAGATAGTGCAACTCGACCGATGTGGTCGTTTTGCGGGCTACATGGTTTACATACGGCAGGATTGTCACCCAGTCGAATATAGCCTGCAACCATTCCGTGTGATACGCGCGAATTTGTTTGTATTTGTCCATCTCTTTAGTGCAGCGTTCTTTTTTCTCACATCGTCTTGTCCAATGCAGCACATGCTGCCTCGCGATAAGCCACCATCAGTCCGCCTGTGCCCAACAATGTGCCGCCGAAGTATCGCACAACAACCACCAATACATTATCCAAGTTTCGAGCATCTATGCTGCGAAGTATAGGCAGACCCGCCGTACCGTGTGGTTCGCCGTCATCTTTCGTTCGCCACAGGTTCTCACCTAAGCGGTACGCGTAGCACACATGACGCGCATCATGGTACTTCTTTTTGTACCACGCGATACGTTTCTTGGCTTGCTCCTCGTCGCTTATGGGTTCGGCAAAGGCAAGAAACTTACTGCCACGATCCTTGTACAACCCCTCTGCAGATTGTGCTATGTTGATGCGTTCCGCCATGTAGATTATTTCTTGAGCAAAGCGAAATCTATTACTTCGTTAATATCCTTTACATAATGGAAAGTCAGTCCGCTGACATACATCTCGGGTATCTCCTCCACATCCTTGCGGTTATCTTCGCACAGCACGATATCCGTTATGCCGGAGCGTTTGGCAGCCAGTATCTTTTCCTTAACGCCCCCGATGGGCAGCACCTTGCCGCGCAGGGTCATCTCGCCGGTCATGGCTATACGCGGACGCACTTTCCTACGCGTGAACGCGCTGACCATGGCGGTGGTCATCGTGATGCCCGCAGACGGACCGTCCTTCGGTATAGCGCCTTCCGGCACATGCAGATGCACGCTGTGTGTCTCTAAATCCTTCTGTGATATGCCAAAGTGCTCGGCATGCGCCTTGATATATCCCAAGGCTATCGTCGCGCTCTCTTTCATCACATCCCCCAAATTACCTGTCAAGGTTAGGGTGGGGGCTTTGGCCTTGCTCAGACTGGTCTCGATGAATAGTATCTCACCCCCCACGCTCGTCCATGCCAGACCGGTCACTACGCCGTAGTAGTTGTTGTTCTCCCACATATCGCGGTTGAACTTAGGCTTGCCTAGATAGGTCTCAACATCCTCTTTGGTTAGCGAGTGGTTGTATTCCTCCTCGAGGGCTATTTTCGTTACTACTTTGCGGCAGATCGTGGACAGTTGACGCTCTAGACTGCGCACGCCTGACTCACGTGTGTAATGGTCGATTATCTCGCCCATTATGCGTTTGTTGATGCGCAGGTCAGCCGCTTTCAAACCGTTGCTTTTCAGGCACTTTGGCATCAGGTGGCGTTTGGCTATCTCTTCTTTCTCCTCCTGCAGGTAACCGGTCATCTCTATCAATTCCATACGATCAAGTAGGGGGCGGGGAATCGTCTCCAGCGAGTTCGCAGTAGCTACAAACAGCACTTTGCTCAGGTCGTAATCCACATCCAGATAATTGTCGTGGAATGTGCTGTTCTGTTCGGGGTCAAGTACCTCCAGCAGGGCGCTGGTCGGATCTCCTTTGTAATCTGTACCGACCTTGTCAATCTCGTCCAGCACAAACACAGGATTGCTGCTTTGCACCTTCTTCAGATTACTGATTATTCGTCCGGGCATAGCCCCTATATACGTGCGTCTGTGGCCGCGAATCTCAGCCTCGTCATGCAGTCCGCCAAGCGACACACGCGCATACTTGCGCCCGAGGGCTTTGGCTATGCTCTTGCCCAGACTGGTCTTACCCACACCCGGAGGACCGTACAAGCAGAGGATAGGGGCTTTTGTATCTTTTGTCTTGGCGGCTTGAGTTTGTTTCAGTACTGCCAGATATTCGATTATACGCTCCTTCACTTTCTCCATGCCGTAGTGGTCTTTGTCCAGCACATCTTTGGCGCGGCGTATGTCGTAGTTGTCCTCGGTACAATCGTTCCATGGCAGATCAAGCATGGTCTCCAAGTACGTCACATCCATCTGATAGTCAGGCGAGTGCTGTGATTCGCGTTCCACTTTCTTCATCGTCTCCTCAAAGGCGGCTTTGGCATGTTCTGGCCAGTTCTTTTTGGCGGCACGCTCACGTAGTGCTACAAATCGCTCAGATTCCGTATCGCCTAACTCCTTTTGGATAGCCTCTAATTGATGTTGCAGGTAGTACTCTCGATGTTCCTTGTTCATCTTCTCTTCGGCTTTCTCCTGTATATCGGCCTGGGTCTTCACCATCTCCACCTCGCGCACAAGAAACTCCAACAACATCTCTCCGCGGATGCGCATGTCATCCATCAGTATCAGTTTCTGCTTTTCCTCCATCGTCATGTTGAAGTTCACGCAAATGTAGTTAATCAGTATATCCGGACTGGTTATACTGCGCAGCATCATCTTGGCTTCCTGGGGTAGGTTAGTGGCACGGTCAAGGATATATGTCGCTTGCTCTTTGATAGTGGTTGCCAACGCCAGAAAGTTCTTGTCACGTTTTGACGGCATCTTTTCCGGACTAACCTTCACCTTCACACGTATCTGCGGATGCAGGGCTGTATATTCTTCCATCCAGATGCGTTGTGTACCTTCCAATATTGCCATCATACTGCCGTCCGGCACATCAAATATGCGCAGCACACGTGCAGCCGAGCCAAGAGGGTAGATATCTTTTGCTTCGGGCTCTTTCACATTGGTGTTCTTTTGACTGAACACTCCAATTAATTGCTCTTCTTTGTACGCTTCTTCCACCAGTCGCATCGATTTCGGGCGCGACAACGTTACCGGCAGTAGCACACCGGGAAACAATACCATGTTCCTAAGCGGCAACACGGCTAATGTGTCGCCCGTCTTCAATTGTTGTGTCTGCGAGCCGTCCTCGCCATCTACCAGCGGAACAATTTCTTCCTCTCCATTGCCGTCTGCAAATGCTATGTTTAGCATCAAATCCTCGTAATCCTCTCTCATATATATTGTTTAGTCTTGATTCTTGCTTAGTCTTGTTTCAACATTTCACTCCAATGATGCACTTGCTGCCATTTTTACACACAAAAAGATGTATATATTGCATTTTTTTAAACACCGAATAAGTGCGCACACACGCACAATATTTATTGTAACAAAAAATGTGCCATAGTTGTGCATTCCACATTCTTTACCTTTTTTCCTGCCACTTTGTCATGCATCCATCCTTCTTTTGTCATTTCACAATATCATGCTGGCCTAATAGATGATATAGTTTTTTGCATTATATGATGATAATGTAGAACCTAAATCATCTATAACGTAAAACCTATTTTACATAACATAAATTAGACAGGCTAATGCTTGCGCCAGACTTTATCGGGGTTAAATCGGAGTTTCAAGCAAATTATATCATGTTTTTTTCAAAAAATTATCACTCCTACAATCTGTGGCGCGATTTTTGTAGAGACAAATTAAGTATGTCTGAACAATCCAAAAATCAAAAGCAAACATTCATTGAGGTTCGCGGTGCACGTGAGCACAATCTGAAGAATATCAACGCACGTATTCCACGATATGCGCTCACGGTTATTACGGGTCTGAGCGGCTCAGGCAAGTCATCCTTGGCGTTTGACACGATCTACGCCGAGGGGCAACGCCGGTACATGGAGACTTTTTCTGCGTACGCGCGCTCGTACATCGGTAATATGCAACGCCCTGATGTGGATAAGATTACCGGACTCTCACCTGTAATCAGTATCGACCAACGCACTACGGTTCGCAATCCGCGCTCTACGGTCGGCACAATCACAGAAATATATGATTTTCTGCGACTTTTGTACGCCCGTGCAGCCGATGCCTATTCGTATCTTACGGGCGAAAAGATGGTGCATTATACTGACGAACAGATCATCAGTCTTATTCTTGAGCAGTATGCCGGCAAGCGGGTACTCATACTCGCGCCTGTAGTACAGAACCGCAAGGGGCATTACAAGGAATTGTTCGAGCAGATTCGCCACAAGGGCTTCATACAAGCCCGCGTAGATGGCGAACTTGTGGAAGTAACGCAAGGCATGAAACTCGACCGCTACAAGAACCACACCATCGAGATTGTGATCGACAAACTCAAGCTTACCGGCGACAACATGGACGACACGCAAAAGCGGCTGTATCAGTCGCTGGACAAAGCCATGCAGCAAGGCGGCGGGATGATTATGGTATGCGAGGCAGACGGGCAGAACGCACGATTCTTGTCACGTAACCTGATGTGCCCCACTACAGGTATCAGTTACCGCGAACCTGCGCCACATACGTTCTCCTTCAATTCGCCGCAAGGCTGGTGTCCGCGTTGCAAGGGGTTAGGACGAATCAAGGTTTCAGAAATCAACTCTACCGCTTCTGCCAACAACGACGAACTCAACGATATTGTTCATGATGATAGCGACTGGTACAAGCGCATGCTCGAATATATCGACCAGGCCAAGGAGACGGACGACGACGATACCAAACAACCAGAGCAAGATATCGTCTGTCCTGATTGCCAAGGCAAACGTCTGAGCAAAGAAGCCCTATCCTACCGTCTGGGCGACAAGAATATAGCCGCTCTGTCGGAGATGGATATCAACCAGTTACTCGCATTCATCTGCTCTTTGCAGGGCGCAGATTCCCCTATCCGGCTCTCCGAACGGCAGCAGGCTATTGCCATGCCTATCATACGCGAGATTGAGACGCGCCTTAGGTTCATGCAGCAGGTCGGGCTGACCTATCTGTCGCTATCACGCCCGTCGGATTCGCTATCCGGAGGTGAGAGCCAACGTATACGTTTGGCTACCCAGATTGGCTCACGACTGGTGAATGTGCTGTATATCTTGGACGAACCGTCCATCGGCCTGCATCAGCGTGACAACCAACGGCTTATCGATTCGCTCAAGCAGTTGCGCGACATGGGGAATACAGTGATTGTTGTCGAGCACGACGAGCAGATGATGCGCGAGGCGGATTATGTGTTGGATATAGGTCCGCGTGCCGGACGATTGGGCGGCGAACTGATCTTCCAAGGCACACCTGCCGAACTGCTGAAGGCAGACACCTTAACGGCACAATACCTGCGTGGCGAAAAGTTCATCCCGCAGTCCGATACTACTGTTCTGCCAGCACCCTCTACAGCCGATTCCGACGTCAACCTATCGTGGCTGACGTTGTCCGGCTGCTCGGGCAACAACCTGAAGAATGTGACCTTACGCCTGCCGTTGGGAAAGATGGTATGTATAACGGGCGTGTCAGGCTCCGGCAAATCCACTCTGATCAACCGCACACTCTACCCCATCCTGTCGCAACATTTCTACCGCAGTCTGACAGCACCTATGCCCTACGAAAGCATCGAGGGTTTGGATCTGATTGACAAGGTGATTAATGTCGACCAGAGCCCTATCGGCCGCACCCCGCGGTCTAACCCTGCCACCTATACGAATGTGTTCACAGACATCCGCGAATTGTTTGCCTCGTTGCCCGAGTCGAAGATTCGCGGATGGAAGCAGAACCGCTTCTCGTTTAACGCCAAGGGCGGACGTTGTGAAGAGTGTGCCGGAAACGGCTACAAGACGCTTCGGATGCATTTTATGCCCGACATCTACACGCCCTGCGATGTATGTGGCGGAGCACGGTATAATCGGCAAACGCTGGAAGTTCGATTCAAGGGAAAAACGATTAGCGATATCCTTGATATGACCGTCAACCAGGCAGTAGAGTTCTTTGAGGCGCAACCCTATATCTTGCGCAAGATCAAATCCTTGCAAGATGTGGGATTGGGTTACATCAAACTGGGGCAATCCTCCACCACCCTGTCCGGCGGAGAGAGCCAACGTGTCAAACTGGCTACGGAGTTGGCGCGCCCGTCTACTGGCAAGACCATATATATCCTCGACGAACCTACCACAGGTTTGCATTTCGATGATGTCAACGTACTTATGGGCGTGTTGCATAAGTTGGTGGACAAAGGTAATACTGTGATTATCATCGAGCATAACTTGGATGTCATCCGTACCTGCGATTATATTATTGACTTAGGACCTGAAGGCGGTAATGCAGGAGGGCAGATTATTGCCCAAGGCACAGTTGCCCAACTCCGCCAACAGAAAGGACTGTCTATCACGGCGCGGTACATATAGAATTTTTGATAATTGATGGTAATTGTTGACTGAAAAACATGAATATAGCAATAATTGGCGCTTCGGGCGCAGTCGGACAAGAGTTGTTGAAGATCTTGCAGGAACGTCAGTTTCCCTGTAATAGTCTGCGCCTGTTTGGTTCGTCTCGTAGTGCCGGCACTTTCTATTTGTTCAACGGGCAATCTATTATGGTAGAAGAACTTACGCCTGCTACTTCATTTGCCGGAATAGATATAGCATTTGCCTCGGCGGGAGCTTCGACCTCGCGGCAGTATGCCGAGCAGATCACGCGTCATGGCACTATTCTGATTGACAACTCGTCTGCCTTCCGTATGGATGACGATGTGCCACTCGTGGTGCCTGAGATCAATCCGGAGGATGCCTTGCAGGCGTTGCAGTCCGGCAGCCGGCACATCATAGCCAACCCCAACTGCACGACAATCATCATGTCGGTGGTGCTGAATGCTATAGAGCCGCTGAGTCATATCAAGCGTGTGCATGTGGCAACGTATCAGTCTGCTTCAGGTGCAGGTGCACAGGCTATGCATGAGTTGCAAGAGCAGTATAACCAGATAGCCCGAGGCGAGCAGCCTACCGTTCAGCGATTTGCACATCAGTTGGCGTATAATGTTATTCCGCATATTGATGTGTTTGCCGATGGCGATTATACCAAGGAAGAACTGAAGATGTACCATGAGACGCGCAAGATCATGCACTCCGATATCTGTGTGAGTGCTACCTGCGTACGTGTGCCGACTTTGCGTGCACATTCCGAGGCTGTGTGGTGCGAGCTGCAGCACCCGTTATCGATCGATATTATCCGTCAGGCTATAGACGAAGCCCCAGGGTGCGAACTGGTCGAGCCCTACCCCATGCCGCTTTTCCGCAGCGGACTGGACAAAGTGGCTGTCGGACGCCTACGCAAGGATCTGGCAGATGACCACTCGTTCTCGTTCTTCTGCGTAGGCGACCAGATCCGCAAGGGCGCTGCGCTTAATGCCATACAGATTGCGGAATATATTTGCACAAAGTTCCATCATATATGACCCCAAACGAACATATTGAGATTATGGCGCCTGTGGGCTCGTACGAGAGTCTGGCAGCAGCCATCAAAGCCGGTACCGACAGCGTGTATTTCGGTATCGAGCACCTGAACATGCGTGCGCGCTCGGCAGCTAACTTTACGACCGACGATCTGCATCAGATTGTCAGTATCTGCCGCGAGGCAGGCGTCAAAACCTATCTGACGGTTAACACGGTCATCTACCCCGAGGATATACCGACGATGCAAACCATTGTCAACCATGCCAAGTCTGCCGGTGTGGATGCCATCATCGCATCGGATATAGCGGTGATGCAGTATGCAGTGCAGCAGAATGTAGAGGTACATCTATCCACACAGTTGAACATTGCCAATACCGAGGCGCTGAAGTTCTATGCACAGTTTGCAGATGTGGTCGTGTTGGCTCGTGAGCTGAACCTGACGCAAGTAGCAGCTATCCATCGCGACATCATCGAGCAGGACATACGTGGCCGTCACGGAGAGCAGATACGAATAGAGATGTTCTGCCATGGTGCACTCTGCATGGCGGTCAGCGGCAAGTGCTATCTGTCGTTGCATAACCTGAACAGTTCTGCCAACCGCGGCGCATGTGCACAGATTTGTCGGCGCGCATACGTGGTGCATGACAAGGCATCGGATGTTGAACTGGAGGTGGACAACGAATATATCATGTCGCCCAAAGACCTGAAGACGATCCATTTCCTCGGTCAGATGCTTGATGCCGGTGTGCGTGTGCTGAAGATCGAAGGTCGTGCACGCGGTCCCGAATATGTCAGTACCGTTGTCCGTTGCTACCGTGAGGCAGTAGAGATGTGGGAGGAGAGTCGAAAGCCGGAAGACGGAAGTCGAAAACAAGAGGAGATAAAGGCAAAGATTGCCGAATGGGACCGACAACTGGCTACGGTGTTTAATCGTGGGTTCTGGAACGGTTACTATCTTGGACAGCGCTTAGGTGAGTGGACGGACAGCTATGGCAGCAAGGCTACCAAACACAAGGTGTATGCCGGCAAGTGCACAAACTACTACAAGAACATCGGTGTGGCGGAGTTTCTGCTGGAGGCTATACCCGAGTTACATGAGGGCGATGAACTGTTGATAACCGGCACGACAACAGGCGTTTATGCATGTCTCGCCCATGACATGCGAACCGATCAACCGGTGACTGTGGTCAAGCAGGGTGAGCTGTTTGCCATCCGTACCACAGAACCGCTGCATCGTGGCGACAAACTGTATCTGTTGCAGAGAGTGGCAGTCTGACCATTTGTTCTTGACATCTGCCCAACCCTGCAGTACAGGATTGCTCTCGTTTCCCATAGTTTGGTTAACACGCCCTGATTAGTGCAATCATAATACAAAGCAAGGTGAGATTATGTCTCACCTTGCTTTGTTTGCTTACCAATCCTCGCAATTACACTTGGCAGGGGAGAGGAACGTCATTGTGACGGCAACCTTCACGCCGACAGATAAGGGATTGAGTGCCTCGATGAACTTCGAATTGATCATGCCTGAATAGGTGAACTGCTTCGTCTGCGAATCGAAGCGAATCAGTTCGGGGCGGTTACCTGCCGCATCTGTTGTTGGGCGGATAGTATTAAAGAAGGTGTAACTGACGTACACGCCTGCGTAGATGCCCCAACGGCGGTTGAACTGGTAGTGTGCACCAAAGTCGCCAAAGACGAACATGCTGACAGGGAAGATATTATCAAACTTGCCCTCGTATCCGCCCATGTAGTAGTTGCTAAAGCCATGTTGCGGCAGATCGGGGTCGAAATGCAAGTTGTAATCGGGATAATCGGCTGTAGTGGTCAGCTTACCCTCGCCACGGAAATGTGAACCTAACATCACGTTCATTCCTGCTCCGACAGTACCACGTAGTTGTAGAGGGTCGGTCAGGTTCACTCGGGCGGTTATACCCACAGGAAGGGTGAGCATATATAGTTGCTCGCGCTCCTTGAAATCCTGATAATCGCTATTCAGCCAATAGTTCATCTTGTTGTAGCGATCGTACAGCCACACGCGATCGGAGAACGAACCGTTCATGTTCCCTGAGTACATCTCAAACCCGAAGCCGCCCGTTACACCCACATACTTATGGAAGTAGTACGAATACAAGGCTTGCACCTGAAAGCCTGCACCTACCCCGTTACCCAAGCCCATCGTGTTACTGCCATCGGCTGTCAACTGAGGCATCAACGTGTGCAAACCGCCACCCACGGACGCCTGCACGATATGCATAGGCACATAATCGGAACTGACCACAAAAGTGGTGTGCAAGGTATCACGATTGCCTGCAACAACATACTGCATGCTCAGTAGCAGGCAGGCAAGCACGAATATGACGGTTCTCTTTGACATATACACACAAAATCACTTGCAAAGATACAAAAAAGTTTTGATATATGCAAGAGCTAATGATTTTTTTTTGCACAAAGTGCAGTTTTTTTGTCATTTTGCAGCCAACTCTTTCCAACGCACCATGCCATACACGCAGTTCGCGCACCAGAAGACATACTGCGCCACCATGCTCCAGTTACCCGCCATCAGCCACATACCGACAAACAGCACATCTACCAGCAGCCACAGCCACCATTGCTGCCGGATAGCCATGATGAGCATTACTTGTGCCACAATGGACACAACGGTTGTTATCGCATCCATGTACGGCTGCGAATCGTCGGTAAGTCCGTCGAGCAACCACCCCACTCCTACTGCCACCACCAGCACGCCCGCCAATATGCCTAAAAACGTCTTGATTGGCAACGAACGAGGGCTTATGATTGCCGATGCGCCCGTTCGTCTGTTCCGCCACGCGTAGACACCATATATCTGCGAGACGAAATAGAAGCCGTTCATCAGCAGTCCGGCATAGAACCGCTCCATGTAACAGAGTGCGCTGTACGTGATAATCTGCCCAAAGCCGAACGCAAACGTCCAGATATTCCCCTGCGAGCACAGGATAACCGAGGTGATGCCTAACAAGCCGCTCACGAGCGACAACCAGTGGGTAGGTGCTAACCAATAGACGAGCACCTGAACCAGCAGTCCGGAAATGAGAAACCCTATATCAAAGCGTTTGAATGGCATAACCTTGTGCTTGCAGCCACTCGATAACC
>JAFSPC010000072.1 GCA_017443075.1 Paludibacteraceae bacterium | reverse complement strand
TTGGAACCAGTTGCTTATTACCGCAACATTCCGTGCTGACGGTAGTTCGCGTTTTGCCAAGCTGAACTCGAAGGGTAAGAACGCTCGTTGGGGCCTGTTCCCCTCCGTTGCCTTGGGTTGGAAAATCAAAGAGACCTTCTTCAAGGATACCTATTGGCTCAACGACCTCAAGCTCCGCTTGGGTTATGGTATAACCGGTCAACAGGACTTGGGTATGGACTACTACTACCTGCCTACCTATACCGACTCGCAGGATCACGCTTTCTATCCTGTCGGCTCGAACGAGGTGAAGGATGAGAACGGCAATCCGACAGGTGTTTACTACTCATCACGCCCGGGCGCATACAACCCTGACCTGACATGGGAGAAGACCACCACCTACAACGCCGGTATTGACTTTGCCTTCCTGAACAACCGCATCAGCGGTAACTTGGATTACTATTACCGCTACACGACCGACCTGTTGTCGTATGTGGATATATCGGCCGGCTCGAACTTCCGTAACCAAATCTGGGGTAACATCGGTTCACTCTCGAACATGGGTGTTGAGTTTGCCATCAATGGTGTGCTGGTTGACAAGAAGAACTTCAAGTGGGACTTGAGTTTCAATACGGCTTGGAACCAGAACAAGATTGTTTCGTTGCTGTCTGACGCCAAAGACTTCTATGTAGCCACCGGCGGTATCAGTTCCGGTACAGGTAACACGGTTCAGGCTCAGAAGGTTGGCTATGCAGCCCGTTCGTTCTACGTATATGAGACGCACAAATATACCGTAGACGGTCAAGACTATTTCGCAGTAGTTGACCGCAACAAGGATGGTCAGATCTCGTCGGACGACAAGTATATCTATCAGAGTCCTGATGCCAAGGTTACATTCGGTTTACAGACGAAGTTCCAGTTCTATGGCTTCGACCTCGGTCTCTCGCTGCGAGCTAATGTCGGCAACTATGTTTATAATGATGTTTTGGCAGGCAACCTGCAATGGGTGGAAGGCAGCAAGGTTTATCAGACCCAGAATGGCGGCTATCACAGTGTGCTGCGCAATGCGTACAACACATATTACAACAAGGGTATGCAATCCGATAATCTGCGTGCTTTGCTGTGGACGGGTGATGAGAAGACCGGTTCGTATGACGAAGCCGGCATACCGGGAGCTAAGTTTGCTGACTGGTACTTGTCCGACTACTTCGTAGAGAATGCTTCGTTCCTGCGTATTGATAACATTACGTTGGGTTACACGTTCGACAAGAACCCGAAGATCCAAGGCCGTGTGTACTGCACCGTCAGCAACCCGTGCGTATTCTCCAAATATAGCGGCCTTGACCCTGAGGTAAGTGGTGGCATTGACAACAACATCTATCCGCGTTCGATGACGACGGTGATTGGTGCATCACTCAACTTCTAAACGATGAGGTATAACTGATAGTAAATTCAATGATTATGAAAAACAATAAGATTTTCCTTGTAGCCTCGCTGTTTGCAGCTTGTGTGTTGTCTTCATGCTCGCTGGACCGCGAACCGCAAGACACCTATACGAAGACTCAGTTCGATCAAGACGCCGTCTTCGCTAAGATCTACGCTACGTTCGGTACCACCGGACAAAAAGGTCCTGATGGTAGTGGTGACGTAGATGGTATAGATGAGGGTACATCGTCCTTCTATCGTATGTTCTGGGAGCTGAATGAGTTCTGCACCGATGATGGTTGGTGGATCTGGAATGACGTAGGCTTGGCTGAGATCCGTACGCAGGAGTGGACGAAGTCGAACGCTTTGGTTCGTGGCTTGTACAGTCGTCTGTATTTCGACATCACATTGTGCAACCACTTCCTCGACAAGACCCGCGAAGCCACCGACGAGAAGACCCTCAAGCAGATTGCTGAGGTACGTATGATTCGTGCCATCAACTACTACTATCTGGTGGATATGTTCTGCGGTGGTCCGATGTGCTTGACTGTTGACCCGGATAATCCAATGCCGGCAACACGTTCCGAAATGTATCGCTGGCTGCTATACGAGTGCAAAGACTTGTGCGGTGATGACAATGATATCAATGCTGATACAGAGAAAGAGTTCAAGGCTAAGTTCCCGGCTCACGTTATTCGTCCTTATGGCAACAATCTGCCTGATTCGCGTGAAAATATGTATCGCGTTGACCGCTCTGTGGCTTGGTTTATCCTTATGCGTTTGTATCTTAACCAGCCTATTTATGCATCGGATAGTCCTGACAAGCAGATTGCTCCCGGGAGTTGCTATAATAGTGCTGCTTGGTACGCAAGCCGTGTTATCAAGGAGTCTGGACGTAAGTTGCTGACCGGTGATGCCGCCAACTATGTTGATGGTGCAACCAATGCTGATGATGTAGCTACCTATTCAGCTTATCAGAAATTGTTTATGGGTGACAATAATTCCAATGGCGCACAAGATGAGGCGTTGCTGATGATTTACCAGGATGCTAACTATTGCCAGTCATGGGGTGGTGCACGCTTCGTCATCAATGCAATGCGTGATGCGAACATGATGCCTAATGGCTCATCTGACTCTTGGTCGTGTTTCCGTACATCTCCCGAACTGATTACCCTGTTCTTTACCAAGAGCGATGCAGAGGCTACTATGGCACATGAGTACATCATGCCTGTGCTTGCAGGTGATGACCGCGCTACGTTCTGCTCCGAATATGTCAAAGAAGATGGTACAACCAGCACTTGGAGTCTCGTCGGAGGTAAGGCGGCGGACTTTAATGCCTCATGGGCAGATGCTAAATGGACAGGAATCTATTCTACGTCAAAGAACCCTTACGTATGGTCTTCACCTATTGGTGAACCCGCTTGGCCGGACACTGACCTTCCGTTGTTCCGACTTGCTGAAGCGTATTTGAGTTATGCCGAAGCGGTTATGCAAGGTGGAAACGAAGCACAAGGGCTGACTGCCAAGGAGTGTGTGGATGCCATCCGCAGTCGTGCACACGCTTCGCTGAACTATAACTTGACGAACAGCTTCCTCTTGGACGAGTGGGGACGTGAGTTCCATGCTGAAGGACTTCGCCGCTCTGTGCTCGTTCGTTTCGGACAGTTCGCCGGTGAAAAAGCCGATAAGACTTGGGAAGGACATACAGCTGGCAAGGAAGCTAAATACAACGTTTATCCTATTCCGGAAACAGACGAGACTGCAAACAAAAACCTCGCAGGATTGAATGCTGCTATAGGATATTAAAAATATGTCAAAATCCGTGCCACGGCACGCTGTGGCACGGATTTTGTTACATTTTACTTGGTACAATCGTTGTAACGATTAGCGCAAAACGTTTCTATAGACGTGAATTAAAACACGAGTTTTAATATATCAAAACAATTAACTTAAAATTTAACAAACAATGAAAAAGATTTTCTCTTTTGTAGCTGTTGCTCTTGCGAGCGCTGCTATGGTCGCAGATCCGGCTAAAACTCCTACTGTGGGTGATGTATCTGCTAACTTCGACGCAACATCCAACGTTGTCTTGGCTGTTTACTTTGACGAGGAGGTTTGCAACGATGTTGTATTTGTTGGCAATCACCAAGGCTGGCAACTTGAAGGCGCAACCAAAGCTCAGGAACTTGATGGTTTCGATGGCTGGTACATCTTTGAGGCTCCTGCTGAAGTTGAGCAGACCAAAGATGATGGCACAACTGAAACCGTAGCTCTTCAGGGTAAGCCTGTACAATTGAAGAAGGATGGTTCGTTCTCTTGGGATTTCCAAACAGGTGACCCTGATAGTTGGGTAAGTCTGGGTGGTCAAGAGGCAGAGATCTCTGCCGGTTATGACGGTGAGGCAAACCTTACTTGGCCGAGTGCTGGTGTGTACATCTATGAGTCAAAGTATTTCAAGAATCACAACTCGCCTTGCGTTGAGGCAAAGTCGCATGAATACCATGTCACACTGTATGCTCCTTCATGCGGTGGCTTCAAGCCTGCTATCATTGGCGACTTCAATAGCTGGAGCGAAGGTGTTGCTATGACTGAGGATATGGACGACAATGGTGCTACTATCTACACAGCTTCGTTCACCGACGAAGAGAAGCACGCTTTCAAGTTCAAAGAGGTAAACGACACTGATTGGTCGAACCAAATCGTGCTCTATAATGAGGAGGACGACACGAGCTATGACAACCCGAATATCACCCTCGGTGAGGTAACTGACATTAAGATTGACTACAGCAATGGTACCTGGACTCTCTGCACCGATGCAGTTGACAACATCGCTGCTGACGTTGTTGCTACCAAGGTTATCCGCGATGGTCAGATTGTTATCCTGAAGGATGGTGTTGAGTTCAACGTACTTGGCGCACAAGTTAAGTAATCCTGACTGATTAGCCTACAAAAATAGCCTGAGCACCTGCTCGGGCTATTTTTGTACGTGCAAATTATCCAAATTGATACTTATTTCGCCAAAATCTCACTTTTTGTTACAATTTATTTGGATTATTCTATTTTTTTTCGTACCTTTGCGTACAAATTCGTAAAGAATGACAACAAGAGAAGTGTCAAATATAATAGCAGCTAAGGTTCACAAAACAGAACCCACGGCTCAAGTGATGCTTTTTGGCTCGCGCGCCAGAGGGGATGCCCGACCAGATTCTGATTGGGATGTGATGGTGCTGATAGATGATAAGGCCGTTGACAAGCGTTGGTATATGTCAGGCGAATTGTTGGAATTAGGATGGGATATCAACAAGACAATCAATCCTATTATCTATACCAAGTCGGAATGGGATAAACGGCGTTTTACTCCGTTCTATAAGAATGTAATGCAAGATAAAATAGACTTATGAGTTTGACTTTTGATGAACGAGAAGCGATAGTATTATTAAGTATATTAATACGATGACTCAGGGATTGTTAGCAGAAGGAAAGTAATATAAATGGAGCGTGCGGTTGGCATGCTCCATTTGTATATATTAGTCGTTAGTCGTAATTGATCAAGAATACCTTTTCCGTGGCACGTGTGATGGCGGTGTATAGCCATCGCAGGTAGGATATGTCGCGTTGCTCGTCGGGCACAGGCCCTTGGTCGATGAACACGTGCTGCCACTGCCCGCCCTGCGCCTTGTGGCAGGTGACGGCATACGCATAACGGATATGCAGGGCGTTGTAGTAAGGAGAGTCGTAGATCGCCTTGATCAGTTCCTTGCGGTTATGTATCTCAGGATAATCCTCCGCAATGCGGTAAAAGAGTTCTTGTTGCATCTGATAGATCTGTTCGTCGGACTCCGCCGGCAATATATCCAGCCAGACGATGGCGTCCAACTCCCGCTCCGCCTCATAATCGATGTTCTGCAGCGTGGCGTCGGCGAAGTGAAACCCATATAGCTCGCGGAAGTTACGGATACGTGTCACCTCAAACATATCCCCGTTGGCGATAAACTCCACGCCTTCATAATCTTTTCCCCAGTAATAGTTGTTTCGGTTGACCATCACTCTGTCGCCGGCAGAGAGCAGGTCGTCTTTCCAGAGGATGTACGATCGCACGCCTTGGTTGTACAGGTTCGTGCGTCTGTTCGAGCGTGTGACAATGAGCGTCTGCGCCATGCCGCACTCGTTGTACGACTGCTCTATCACGGGTTGTACATCCACGCCGCTGAGCAGCACGACATCCGGCGCGGCGTGTATAGCGAAGTGTTGTGCCTGCGTGGAGCTGAATGATGCTGTGAGCTCTTGTATGTGCCGGCGTATAGCGGTCGCATTGCTCAGAATAGCCGAGGTGTCCGCCTGCCGGACGACCTCGGTCAGGGTGTGCGAGGAGATATGCAGGCCGTGTACCGATGTGGCGTAACGCGACATATATTCGTCGCTGAGCGCTGGCGAGTTGTTATAGCCTACGGGTGGCAGCTGTGCCGAGTCGCCCACGAGCATCAGCGAGCATCCATGCCCGTTGTACACGAAGCGCATCAGGTCGTCCAACACACTGCCGCTGCCGAAGGGGGAGTTCATGTCGCGCCCGTCGGAGAGCATCGATGCCTCGTCCACGATGAACAGGGCGTGGTGAAAGAGGTTGTCCGACAGGCTGTACTTCTGCTTACCCAGCTCATTTTGGCGGTAGATGTACTTATGAATGGTGTATGCCGGAACGCGCTCAGCCTCGCGTGGTGTGTCGCCGTCGGCGGCTATGGTGGATGCATAGCGACTGAGCACTTTCGCCGCCCTGCCGGTGGGTGCCATCAGTATACATCGCTGCCCGAGGCTGCGGAGGGTGCGCACCAGCGCGCTGACGATAGTCGTCTTGCCTGTTCCGGCATAGCCGCGCAGGATGAACAGCTTGCCCTCGGTGCTGTCCAACAGAAACGAGCCGAGCTTGCCAATCAACTCGCGCTGTCCATCGTTGGGCACAAAAGGTACAGGTTCACCGTCTGCATTGCAGGACACCCCATTGCGCAGGCTTATGGGGACCCCGTTGCACTTTCCAGTTCGCAGATTGCTAAAAATTCTATGAGAAATAAAGTTTTCGAGCAAAATATTTGCAAATATGAATTATTTGTTGTATCTTTGCAGTCACGTTTGAAAAAACGTCTTTGAGCGTTAGCGGTCTTCTGCCTTTGAGCGAAGCGGTCTAAGCTCCAGTTATAGGGAAGTCCTGCACGACCAGCTCCCTCCGAACTCCCCCAGGTCTTGACCGAAGCAAGGGTACGAGGTTGTAGCGGTGCGATGTAGATCGCTTCCCTTTTTTGTGTCCAACTCTCAATCCCTTTCACTTTTCCCTTTTCCCTATCAGTGTGCAGCTCTTCCCAACACGTCGTAGGTCTTTCCGCCACGAATGATGTACAAGGTTTTGCCCTGAATATATTTGGTTGTCCTGTTGTCTGCCGGCGTGTTGTGTATTGCGGATGTCTTGCCGAGGTAGGCAGCATAAGCATCGGGTATGCCGTATCCGTATTGGTCGTTATCGGGGTTGTCGTACCGGTTGGCGGAAAGAATGATTCGCCGGCGAATCTGCATAGCGTTCTCGTCGGGTAGGGCGGACCATAGTGTGGCGGCCATTCCTGCCAGCAGGGGCGTGGCGAAACTGGTGCCGTTGCTGTAAACTACTTCGTTGTTCGAGTTAAGCAGGGCTGTTTTTACGCCTACGGCGCACACCTCAGGTTTGATACGCCCGTCGGCACTGGGACCGAAACTGCTGAAGCCGCTGATCGTGCCGTTGATGTCCACAGCACCGACGGCAAGGATAGAGTCGGCATCGGCAGGGACGGATATGTAATGCCAATCCTTTGCGCCCTCGTTGCCAGCGGCTACGCATACAAGCATACCTTTGCGCGCGGCTATCGTTGCCGCCCTGCTGACGCGCGTTGTAGCACCATCGAGGTCGCTATAGTCGAGCGTCCACTCTGCGTTGTCGAACATCGCATACCCGAGCGATACCGAGAAGATGTTCGTCCCGACCGAGTCCGCAGCCTCGAGGGCGGCTACGAGGTTATCCATCTCTTTGGGCGACTCTGTTTTATCTTCCTCGGAGCGCATCAGGTAGTAGCAGGCGGCGGTGGCAGCCCCCGCGTAACGGGCGGTCTGGCCGGATATGGTACTCAGGCAGTAGGTGCCGTGCAAACCCGTGACGCCGTAAAAATCGTCGGAGTCGTCGGTAAAATCCATGTGCCCCAGTTCCTGCGTCTGTCGGAAACATGACAGCGTGTCGGCATGCATGAACCCTCCGTCGCACACGGTGATGAGTATGCCTTGCCCGTGATAGCCGGCTTGGTGTAGTGGCTGTAGGTTGAAAAGAGCCAGTTGTTGGTCGGTCACCGGCGTCACGATGTCGGACTGTGCCGTTGGCACCTCGGCTGACAGACGGCGATGTTTGGCGAGCCATGTGTCGTAATCGTTATCGTCATCGCGTGTTAGCTCAATATCCGTGACAAAGGGTAACCGCGCTATGGCTTCTGCCTGTTCGTCAGTCATCCGGCAGGTAGCGCCGTTCATCCAGCGAGAGGTGTGCTGAATAGTAGCACCGTAGTAGCGCAGGCTGTCCAGATAGGCGGCATGTACGGGATAGTCGAGTGCGTCGAGCGCAATGTCCCATTTCTGTCGTTGCTCGAGTGCGCGTTGCGACAATGCCGGCGTAGCCGTGACAGGCTTGTCGGCGAAACTGACGAAGAAGATGTTGAGTATGAGTAGTAGTTGTGTTAGCATTGGGTTGATGACTGCGTTTTGTTTACCGCTTCGCGGTGTTGGTGACTGCGTGTTGGCTACCGCTGTGCAGTGTTGATTACTGCGTGTTGTTTACCGCTTTGCGGTGTTGATTACTGCGTGTTGTTTACCGCTTTGCGGTGTTGATTACTGCGTGTTGGCTACCGCTTCGCGGTGTTGATAACTGCGTGTTGGCTACCGCTTTGCGGCGTTGATGACTGCGTGTTGGCTACCGCTTCGCGGTGTTGATAACTGCGTGTTGGCTACCGCTTTGCGGTGTTGATGACTGCGTGTTGTTTACCGCTGTGCGGTGTTGATGACTGCGTGTTGTTTACCGCTTCGCGGTGTTGGTGACTGCGTGTTGTTTACCGCTGTGCGGTGTTGATGACTGCGTGTTGGTTACGGCTGCGCCGTGTTGATGACTGCGTGTTGTTTACCGCTGCGCGGTGTTGATGACTGCGTGTTGGTTACGGCTGCGCCGTGTTGGTGAGTGCGTGTTGGTTACCGCTTCGCGGTGTTGGTGAGTGCGTGTTGGTTACCGCTTCGCGGTGTTGGTGACTGCGTGTTGGT
>JAFSPC010000071.1 GCA_017443075.1 Paludibacteraceae bacterium | reverse complement strand
TAAGGCTTTTCTGTGGCTAAAGAATGTCATTACCCATCTGCAGCTACGCTATATGCCCCGTGTACGTAAAGCAGCCGGACAGGCCTCTTTATTATTAAGTGCTTCCGGTGACTCGCAGCAAAGCATATTGCACTATTGGAACAAGCAAAGTGTCTTGCTGAATGAAACCGGTTGCTCCATTGTCAAATCATTACAAGAGACTCAAATCCGAAACGAAGAAGTCGCCAAGGAAACCTTTGATATCCTATGGTGTGGTAAGATGGATTTTCGAAAACAATTGGATCTGGCTATTCGCTCTGTGGCTCAATGTAAAATTTCTAATGCGGTATTGCATGTCGTAGGAGACGGTGATAATACGAAATACAAACTATTGGCGGAACAATTGAATGTGAATGTTATTTGGTATGGCAGGCAGTCCCATGATAATGTGCAAAAGATAATGCAAGCATCTGACGTCCTTATGTTTACTTCTGTAGCTGAAGGCACGCCGCATGTGGTCATGGAGGCCTTGGCAAACGGCTTACCAGTGATATGTCATCATGCCTGTGGGCAAGGAGATGTCGTAAATGAAAATGTCGGTTTCAGGATTCCTTTATCTACTCCCCAAGAGTCTGTACTTGGATTCTCTCACGCATTATGGCAAATGTATGACAATAAGAAACTTCTCCGGCAAATGCAACGGAATTGTTTTCGCCGTGCATCCGAACTGTCTTGGGAAAGAAAGGCAAGACAACTGGTCGACTTATACCAAACAATCTAACTATATATATCAGCCAAGTTTGGCTGATAATTGATGCGATGGATTGGCAGTTATATTGGGACAAGAAACGGGAAACAGGAGAGGCGCGACCCGTGCAGACCGTCTCGCATCGGGCGCGTAAGTCTTGGAACGACTATAGCGGCCTGGGCATCTATCATATTACCATTGTCACCCATAATCGCCAGCGCGTGTTCGGCGAACTGAACCGCGACCTTGGTCATCCTCAGGTTATATTGACCAAGTTTGGTCAATTCGTGGCGGAGCAGTGGCTGAAGATCCCTGACATCCAGTCCGAAAAAGGGCGAAAGGTAAGTGTGCTTGGTCATCAGGTCATGCCCGACCATTTTCACGGCGTTTTGCGAGTGGAAGAGCCGATGGATGTTAGCATGGGGGTGATCATACGTGGTTTTAAGGGCGCATGTACCAAGCAATACCGCCGAATGTATCAGCCAAATTTGGCTGATCTATTAGAGCACCCTGACACCCAAGCCCGTCTTGAACGCATGTCCCATCGCCAACGCGAGGAGTACTACGCCTCAATCGGTGCGGAACCGCTGTTTGATGACAACTACGATGATACCATTTGTTACCGCAATGGACAACTGACGCACATCATCCGATACGTGCAGGACAACCCGCGACGTGCTATCTTGCGGGCAATGCAGCCGGATTTCTTCAAGCGTATTCAGCACATAACAATCGATGGCGTTGATTTTGCAGCGTATGGCAACATCTTCCTGCTTCGCCGCCCATGGAAGGAACAAGTGTTCTGTCATCGCTGGCGTATGGATGGTGACCGGCGTGACTACAGCACGCCCTACGAAACAACGGACGAGTACAACAGCCAACGTGCCGCGTGGCTGGATGCTGCTATTGATGGCGCAGTGCTGGTTACGCCGGGGGTATCCAAGGGGGAGCAACAACTGGTGAAGGATTGTCTGGAGCAGGAGTTGCTGCTTATACACTTGCAAGCCGACCCTATAGGTCCGAACTGGCATCCCGAATACAGGCGGTACGAGTTGTGCGCTGCCGGCAAGCTTCTCATCCTATCGCCTTGGCAGTTGGATGAGCGTGGTGATGTCAATGGCGTGCCGGCAGCTACTGACTACAGTCGTTTTCATAACCTGAACGAGCTGGCGGAACTGTTATGCCGTGAGCCTGCTCCTATGATGAACATTAAACGATAATCAATCAGCCAAACTTGGCTGATAAATGATATGTTCTCCCTATACAATCTCAACATACTCTCCGATAAGCAAGCCTTGTCCGGCCTTCCCGAAGGCAAACTGCTGATCAACACCATCAACGCCCATTCGTACAATGTGGCGCAGGAGGATGCGTTGTTTGCCGAGGCTTTGCAGAACGGCGATGTGCTGACTCCTGATGGCGCGAGCATCGTGCATGCATGCCGTTATCTTCATACGCCCTCGCAACCGCGCGAACGCGTGGCAGGGTGGGATGTGTTTATCTACGAGATGACTGCCCTTGAGAAACGTGCTGAGGCTACCAACACTCATCCGGTGGTGTTCTTTATGGGCTCCTCGCCTGATGTGCTGCAGCGTATCACCGAACGTGCGGCGCTGGACTTCCCGTATCTCAAGATAGTAACGTACTCGCCGCCCTACAAACCCGAGTTCACCACCGACGAGGATGCCGCCATCGTACGTGCTATCAATAGCGCACATCCCGACCTGTTGTGGATTGGCATGACTGCTCCCAAGCAGGAGAAGTGGACATACACCCATTGGCAACAACTAGACATCCACTGCCATGTCGGCACTATCGGCGCGGTGTTCGATTTCTATGCCGGCACTGCCAAGCGAGCGCCCTTATGGTGGCAGCGTCATTCATTGGAGTGGCTATACCGCCTGATTAAGGAACCGCGCCGTATGTGGCGACGGTATATCATCGGCAATGCCTTGTTCATACGTAATGTGTTGCGGGAGAAATCAGAGAACGGATGTCGGAACACAAATGCCGGATAAGACATTCGAATATGTAGTTTGGTTGCTGCGGCTGGCATTGAATCCTGCTGAGGCTTCAACAGGAACGGCTATCCTCACCGCCGCAGAGTGGCAATCCGTCTATCGTCTGCTGGTAAAGCATGCAGTGGTAGCCGTGGCGTGGGATGGGGTGGAGCGGTTGCAATCCAAGACACCTGAACAGGTGCGGAACATGCCGCCCGACTTGATGGGGCGGTGGTTTGCCGCAGTGCAGACTATCGAAGCCGCCAACCGCCGTATGGCACAGCAGGCAGCGGCACTACAGGAGCGATTACATAACGCAGGTTTTGTCGCCTCTGTACTCAAAGGCACTGCATTGGCGCAGTATTATCCCAAACACGAGCACCGCCAGTCGGCAGATATCGACCTATGGGTGCTGCCGCAGAAAGTGCAAAGGCTCCAGATTCATCGCAAGGCACTCATCGCTTACCTGCAACAGCAACCCGACATCACCATTGGCGAGATCGTCTACCATCACATCGAGACAACTTTCGGCGACACGGAAGTCGAAATGCATGTCACCCCTACTTGGCTTTACAACCCTCTGCATAACAACCGTTTGCAGCAGTTGTTTGCCAACGAAAAACAACTTACGCCTGACCTGTTGGAGTTATACACTCTGCTCCACGCTTTCCGGCATATCTGGCACGATGGTTTGGCTCTGCGGCATCTGACTGACTATTACCTCGTTTGCCGTCGCAACCGCCAATCTGCTATTCCGGCACCGCATAACTTATATGGGCAATTAGGTCTTACAACCTTTGCACATGCAGTTGACGAATTAACTGCACTACTTTTCTCTGACCAACCTGCGCTCCGGAACGCTAATCATCTCTCACCGCGTGCGCAGCACATCCTGCAAGACTTACCTGTCCGTCAGGTCTCTACAGTAGTCCGACGCGATTATCCGCACGAGAATCTCTTCAGCTTACCATGGCGTGTTACGCACTACCTATGGCGTAGGGCGAATCATTATTTGTAGCCCGTCGTACTTAACCAAGCGTTTTTTTGCTATAGTGGTGCTCTGTATTCCCGATTTTACGCCAAAATAATGCATGCAATTCCTGATTTTACGCCAAATTTAGGCTTTTGTGTAAGAAAAATTTGCAAATGTCAAAATTATTTTGTACCTTTGTGCAGGGAATATAAATGGTGGTTTATATAAATACGGATTTATATTATGCGTTTTTATGACCGAGATAATGAAATATCCGTTTTAAGGGATATTGAACAGCAGGCACGTCAGTGTGCAACTTTCACTGTGTTGATGGGACGCAGACGGGTGGGAAAAACATCACTGTTGTTGCATTCCTTGCAGGGCTCGGAGTATGCTTATCTATTCGTGTCGAAAGATAGCGAAGCAATGCTTTGTGAGAAATTTCAACGAGCTATCTCTGAGCAACTTCACATACAAATATATGGAGCACTATCGCATTTTCGGGATTTGTTCGAAGTTCTGATGCGTGAATCACAATCCCGCTCGTTTACTGTGATTATCGATGAGTTCCAAAATTTGGCTAAGGTCAATCCTGCCATCTTTGATGAGATGCAGGATATATGGGATAGATATCACACGCAATCTCGCATCAATCTGATTGCTGCAGGTAGTATCGTATCCATGATGAAGCGCATCTTCGGTGACAAAAACGAACCATTGTATGGTCGTCCTACCTCGAAGATGGTTTTGCGACCATTTGCCATAGAGGTGTTGAAGCGGATCTTGTTTGAGCATTGTGCTGACTATAAGAACGAAGACTTGTTGTGCCTGTATATGTTGACGGGAGGAGTGGCCAAATATGTCGAATTGCTAATGGATGCGGGTTGCAATACGAAAGAAAAAATGCTCAATTATGTCTGCCGGATGGATTCGTATTTCCTTACGGAAGGAAAAGATATTATTCAGAACGAATTTGGAACAGATTACAACACATACTATTCGATATTACAACTTATTGCAAATGGTTTGAATAGGCGCGGGGATATAGATGGCGCATTGCAGAAAGATTGTGGTACGTACCTGACTAATCTTGAGAATAATTTTGAGATGGTGCAGCGTTTGCGTCCCCTGCTGGCTTCTCCTAATTCCAAAGTGTCATCTTATGAGATTACGGATCCGTTCCTCAGATTTTGGTTTAGGTTTATCTGCCCTTATCAGGCTCTAATCGAAAGTGGGCAATTGCGTCTGCTACGTGAAAATATCCAAAAGCACTATGAGCAATTCTCCGGTCGTACGCTTGAGCGCTATTTCCAAATCAAGATGATGGAGTCTGGGCGGTTCACCCATGTCGGTAATTGGTGGGATCGCAAGGGAGGAAACGAAATTGATTTGATTGCACTCAACGAATTCGACAAGACCGGTGTCATTGCAGAGATTAAACGAAACGAGCGAAAAATCAGTTTAGTGGCACTTGACGAAAAGATTGCTTCGCTTCCTGTAGAGCCGTTTCGGAAATATTCGTTTGAACGCATCGGATTGTCGCTGAAAGATATGTAGATATGCCACAATCTGACTTTTGTACAATATAGTAATGACTTAATCAGTTGTTATCCCGCTTTCCATCATACACGTATCTCCGCCAGGCTGCAAGCGCATATCGCTTGCAGATGAGCGTGAACATCGCCTTAGGCGTTGCTGATGTGCTCATTGGTCTGCTGGAGGTGTGGCTGACCAAGCAGCTCATCGATTCGGCTACAGCCGGTCGGTCATGGGCGTTGGCGGATGGCGGATGGCTGTCATTGCCGGCGTTGGCGATCATGCTCGTGGCGTGTATGCTCACTTCTATTGCGCTGGCGTATGCCGTGCGATGGCTGCGTGCCACACTCAGCATACGCTCGCTCAACCGCCTGCAGGCAGGCGAATATGCCCGATTGCTGCAGTCGCCGTGGCTCTATCTGCGCAAGCAGCACTCCGGAACGCTTACCAATACCCTGATTGATGACATCGACACTATATCAGCATTCCTCTCCGAGCAGTTGCCGGCACTCATCACCGCCGCGCTGCAGTTCATCGGTGCGTTTGCGTTCCTGTGTGTGCTCGATTGGCGGTTGGCGTTGGTTATTGTAGTTGTCACGCCGGCAATCATCGTGGCGGCGCAGATGTACATCCGCCGTATGCGGCGTCACCGCCATCAGGTGCGTGACGACCAAGCGTCCATCCAAGCGTTTATCCAGGAGTCACTTCAGCATTCGCTCATGCTCAAGGCACTCAACCGCACCGCGTATGCTTCGGTGCTATTGGATGAGCAGCATAATCGCTATCAGCAGAGCTACATGCGCCTGACACGTTACTCGGCTATGGCGATGATTCTTGTCCGGATGGCATTTGCAGCAGGGTATATCATTGCCTTTTTCTGGGGCACATACAGTCTGTCGGTACATGCGATTACCTTTGGAGCGATGATCGCTTTTGTCCAACTTGTCGGACGTATTCAGCAGCCCATGCGCACGCTCATAGGGTATGTAGGCACGTTCGTTAACGTCTCTACCGCTGCCGAACGGCTCCAGTCTATCCGTCAGGTATCTGCTCCTATTCCTGCGAGGGAGAGGCAGGGTGAGGGGCCTTTAGTCGTCCATGACCTCTCTTTCACCTATCCCGACTCGTCTGAACCCGTTCTTTCGCACATCAATGCCACTATTCCTGCTGGTTCGCTGACGGCTGTGGTGGGGAAGACGGGGATTGGCAAGACCACTTTCGTCCAACTTCTGCTTGGGCTTTTGCCCTGCGAGCAAGGCAGTATTACCGTACCTGCCCTTGGGTTTACTTACGTCCCTCAGGGCAATACGTTGCTTTCCGGCACTATCCGTTACAATCTGCTATTTGGCAATCCTTCCGCTTCGGATTGTGCCATGCGTGAAGCCTTGCGTCTGGCTGATGCCGGTTTTGTGCTTAACGACGAGTGCGGACTTGATTATCCTTGTGGCGAACGTGGCTCCGGACTTAGTGAGGGGCAGGCACAGCGCATATCCATAGCGCGCGCATTGCTTATCGATGCGCCGATCCTTCTGCTTGATGAGGCGTTCTCGGCGCTGGATACTGCCACGGCGCAAACGATTCTTACGAATATCCGCGTTGCCCGTCCTGCACTAACCATCATCTGTATCACCCACCGCGACAGTCTGCTGCCACAAGCTGACCAAGTGATACAACTGACATGATACTATCGCCCGTCAACCAAACTTGGTTGACCATATTCCATATATCTTATGCAAAACCCTGATATTCGCCTTTTCCTCTGCGATGTGGACGGCACGCTCACTGACGGAGGCATGTATTATTCCGAGAACGGCGACGAACTCAAGAAGTTCAACACGCGCGATGGCATGGCGCTCAAGATGCTGCATGACAATGGTATCCCCACCGGTATCATCACCTCTGAGGATACGCAGATTGTCACTCGCAGGGCTGCCAAACTCTCTGTCGATTATCTCCGCCAGGGCAAACGAGACGGCGGCAAACGCACTGTGGCGCAGCAGATCTGCGACGAACTGGGCATCACCATGCAGCAGGTCG
>JAFSPC010000007.1 GCA_017443075.1 Paludibacteraceae bacterium | reverse complement strand
GACAGGAAACACGGTGATAGATGCGCTATATATGGTGGTGAATAAGATAAAGAATGAAAATGCTCTACAGAATGAAGTGGCAGGAGTGCTGAAAGACGCCGGATATGATACTGCCCGCTTGGAGGGGAAACGTCGTATGGTGCTGATAACCGGCCATAGACGGGAGAACTTTGGCGACGGGTTCATATCCATGTGTACGGCCATCCGTGACCTGGCAGCCAAGTACCAAGAAGTGGATTTTGTCTATCCGATGCATCTGAATCCGAATGTACGTAAACCTATTCATGAGGTGTTCGGCAAAGATTTGACACAGCACGCCAATCTGTTCTTCATCGAGCCGTTGGAATACCTGAGTTTCGTATATCTGATGGAGAAAAGTACGATTGTACTGACCGATTCGGGTGGCATACAGGAAGAGGCGCCCGGATTGGGGAAACCTGTGCTTGTGATGCGTGATACGACCGAGCGACCGGAGGCCTTGGAGTCCGGTACGGTACATCTAGTAGGTACGGACTATGATAAGATAGTAGGGGAGGTAAGTACATTATTAGATGATGTTACGGCTTACCAGAAGATGAGTCAGGCTGTGAATCCGTATGGTGACGGAAGGGCATGTGGTCGCATCTGCGCGTTTCTTGCCAAGTAACGAATGGTAACTGATAGTCGAATATATGATACCTAAGATAATTCATTATTGTTGGTTTGGGGGCAAGCAGATGCCGGAGCTGGCGCAGAAATGTATAGAGAGCTGGAAGAAGTATCTGCCGGAATATGAGTTGCGGCTGTGGAATGAAGAGTCGTTCGACCTTGATATGTATCCCTACGCTCGCGAGGCGTATGACAACCGCAAGTTCGCTTTTGTGACGGATGTGGTGCGGCTATGGGCATTGGAGAAGTTCGGAGGCGTGTATATGGACACCGATGTGGAGATTCTGCGTCCGTTAGGGGAACTGATGGAACTGCCGGCCTTCACCGGTTATGAAGCATCTATGGCAAACGCACCGGTTACCGGATTGATGGCTTCTGCTCCGCATGGTGTATGGGTGCGCGAGCAGTTAGCATATTATGACGGCAAGCATTTTGTGAACCCAGATGGGACATTGGATTTGACTCCGAACACAGTGCCTATCGCCAATATCATGGAAGCGGGAGGGTTTGTCATTAACGGCAAATACCAGATTTATAAGAACGACATGCACGTCTTTCCTGTGGACTATTTCTGTCCGTTGACCAGTACACGGGTGCTGAAACTGACGAAGAATACCTATTGCATCCATCACTTTGCCGGCAGTTGGGTAGAGAAAACACGCGGGCAACTAATCAAAGAATGGATAGTAAACCATGTGATAGGGCGCACGTTGACAGACAAAATAGTGCAACTCAAGCGCCGGATAAGGAGAAAAACAGAAACAAAATAGAACCTCAGTCAACATGAACAACTCATTGCACGAGCAATTATACGGCGGACATTATGCGCCCAGTCCCATCAAAATGGTGCTGGAGTATATCGTTATCTTCTTTGCCATGTTTCCGATGGCATTGATAGTGAACTGGATCATACTGCCACAGAACATTGTATCCGGTGGTCTGACGGGTATATGCGCAATCATCTACTACGCTACGAGCGGTATGTTCCCCGATGCGTTTGCTATGTATGGCGGTTCGATCCCCGTATGGCTTACGACGCTGGTATTCAATATTATATTGCTGGCAATAGCTTATTTTACCGTAGATTGGCGTTTTTGCCTGCGTACGTTGTTCGGGACGTTGACTCTGGCTATGTGGTATCGCGTTATACCTATTCGCGACACGCCCCTGATAGATGATCCCGTGTCGGCATGCATAGTAGGCGGACTGGCTTTCGGTGTGGCGCTGGGAATAGTAATGTCGAACAATGGTTCGTCAGGCGGAACGGATATTGTAGCCAAAATCGTGCATCACTACCGCGATATATCGCTCGGACGGGTAATGGTGATTTGCGACTTGATAATCATAGCATCATCATACATGTTGCCCTTGCCCGACAAATTTATGTACGATGGTATAACCGCGCAAGAGATATCCGACTTCAAGACCCGTAGAATCTTGTATGGCCTATGTATGACGGTATCCTATACGCTATCAGTAGATACAATAATGAGCCACCTAAGGCGCTCGGTACAATTCTTCATATATTCGCAGAATTACTATGGTGAGATTGCGAATGCCATCAATCAAACAGTCAATCGCGGCGTAACCATACTGGATGGCACGGGGTGGTACTCGAAACAGTCCATGCACGTAGTGAGTGTGTTGGCCCGCAGGCATGAAGCACAACAGATCATGCGCATAGTGCGCGAGATAGATCCTAATGCCTTTGTCAGTCAGGCAAATGTATCCGGCGTGTTCGGCAAAGGCTTTGAATCGTTTGCTTGATAAGCGGAGTCTTTGTCGTGGTGCAACAATAAATTATTTGTACAGGAAACGTTTGATGGATTTCTTGGGAGTCTTCTCAAACGGTTCTTCTTTGATTTCGATATCTGATACTTGCGAATATCCCGGAATGAGTTTGTTGAGCCGTGCCACGTTCTGCTTCATCAGATTGCGCAGGTCGTCGATGCTCATGCGCTTGGATGTCTGCTCGTCGGGGAAGACGAGCCCGACTAATCGTCCTTCGCGCTCCACGATGATTGATTCGCCAACGCCCTCAAGGTTGTTGAGCTTATCCTCAATCTCTTCGGGATAGATATTTTGCCCAGAGGCACCGAGTATCATAGTTTTGTTTCTACCCTTAATAAAGATGTTATTGTGTTTATCCATGCTGCCCAGGTCGCCGGTGCGCATCCATCCGTCGTCAGTAAAGGCGGCGATGGTTGCTTCTTCGTTCTTGTAGTAGCCCATCATAACATTTTCTCCGCGCACTAGTATCTCGCCCACGCCGTATTGGTTAGGATTGTCAATCCTGACTTCCATATTCGGTACGGGTACACCTCCGGAGTGCGCCACAAAGTATTTAGGCGGATTGCCACCTATGAGCGGTCCGCACTCTGTCATGCCGTATCCTACTGAGATAGGGAACTTGATGTCCTTCATGCATGCTTCGACATCCGGGCTGATTGGTGCTCCGCCACAAATGAAGTAGCGTAGTTCGCCTCCGAAAGCCGAAGTTAGTGCTTTGCGCACCTTACGGCGTATGGCCGGTCCTGTGAGCGGAAGTCGCCAGAAGAACTTAATCACCTTGCGCGATAGCAAGGGGTTGATGTTGCGTTTGTATATCTTCTCAATAACCAAAGGAACGGTAACAACGATATACGGCTTGACGTCCTGCAAGGCTTTGAGCAAGATGGATGGAGTAGGACTCTTGGTGAGGAAATAGATATGTGTGCCGCTGCAAAGCGGATACAGAAATTCGCAAACCTGCCCGAACATGTGTGCCAAGGGTAGCATCGAAACGAGCCGTTGCCCTGGATCAACAGGTAGCATCGACATGCCTGTTTCTACATTGTTGCTCAGCGAGCGTGAGTTGAGCATCACGCCTTTAGGGGAGCCGGTCGAGCCGGATGTGTAGTTGATCAGACACAACGCATCAGGATCCAGATCAAAGCGAAAATCGTCAGCTGTGATACCTCGCGGATAGAGTTTGCGGAAGGACGCCTCGAGCTCATCAGCATCCGGCACCAAGGTAGAATCCTTGGCCCGTAAGCAACTCCAATCACCTAAACTGATAGCAGCCTCAATGTTAGCCAAAGGCTGGGCAGACAACTCCTTCCAGACAAACGGCCCGACGAACAATAACTTTGAGTCAGAGTGATTGAGCAGATTCTCGATATCCTCGGCTTTGAAATCTTGCAATATCGATACTACAACAGCCTTGTATGACATCACGGCCAGGTAAGCCACCGCCCAGTTGGCACAGTTTCTGCCACAAAGAGCAATCTTGTCGCCTTGCTTGATGCCTAATGCTTTGAAGAGTTGGTGCAGTCGTAGGATAGTAGCAGCCATCTCGCCGAAAGTGTACGTCTGCTGCTCACCATAGTTGGAGAGCGCAGGGTCGTTCCATTGGCGGGACGCTATGTTACTGAGATATGTGAAATAATGTTGATTCATGATAATTGACAATTGATATTAGGAGAGTGCCAACATCCGTTGGATGGGGAGTATGGCTTTAGCCGCCACCTCGGGTGCGACATTGACCTCGGGCGACTCGTTAAGCAGGCAGTTGTACAACTTGTCGAGTGTAACCATACGCATAAATTCGCACTCGTTGCACAGACATCCGATATGTTTGTCGGGTGCGAGTGTCTCTCCTTCTGTGACTTCGGGCGGTACGGGTAGGAAAAGTGCTTCGGGGCACGCCTTTTGCATCTCGTGTAACACGCCAGTTTCGGTAGCAATGATGAACTTGCTGGTGTCTGGATGCGACTTGACATAGTTCAGCAACGCTTGTGTTGAGCCGATGACATCAGCAAGAGTGAGAATAGCTTGCTTGCACTCCGGATGCGCCAGTACGGGTGCATCAGGATGCTCGCGCTTGAGAGCAATGAGTGCTTCAACGCTGAAACGGGAGTGCACGTGGCAGGCGCCATCCCATATTGCCATTTCGCGACCTGTCATCTGGCTGATGTAGTGCCCGAGATTATGATCCGGACCGAATAATATAGGTTGCTCCTTCGGTATGGATTGCACTATCTTCAGGGCGTTGGATGAGGTAACGACGATATCCGTCAGCGCTTTGACTTCGGCTGAGGTGTTGACATAGGATATAACCATGTAATCCGGATGCGCATCTTTCCATGCCTTGAGGTCGGCGGCTTTGCAACTATCTGCGAGCGAGCAACCGGCATTCAGGTCGGGGATGAGCACTTTCTTGTCAGGGCAAAGAATCTTGGCGGTCTCAGCCATGAAATGTACTCCGCAGAGTACAATTATTTCAGCGTCAGTCTTGGCGGCTTGTTGCGCCAAGGCGAGCGAATCGCCGATGAAGTCTGCCACCTCCTGTACTTCAGGACGCTGGTAATAATGCGCCATGATAACCGCATGTTTGTCAGCAGCCAACTGACGGATAGTCTGAGTTAAATTATTATCTACCATTAATTATTTACATTTTTATGATTTACCACGCATCGTTGTGGTCGGTTATTCGTTAATAGCCTCGTGCAGTATTTCTGAGACGGTGGGATGTGGGAACACCACTTGCCGGAACTCGGGCAAGGTGTACCCCATGCGTACAGCAAAGGATGCAGCACTTATGAACTCGGAGCAGGGATTGCCAATCAAGTGTACCCCTAAGATGGTATGGTTGCGCTTATCGACAAGGATTTTGCACAGACCTGTTTCGCCGTCATTTTCAGCCATGAACCGACCGGAGAAGGTCATAGGCAGCGTCTTCGCATCGTAGAATGTGTTGATGCCTCCGGCTTTGGTTACGCCGGCTTCGCCCTCCATTTCGGTGTAGAAATCGCGCACCTGTTGTTCGGTGAGCCCGACGGAAGCAATCTCAGGATTGGTATAGACCACTGAGGGAATGGCGTTGTACGCGATGCGTTGCAGCGGAATCTGCTTGAGCATCCTGCATACGGCCACCTCTGCCTGTCGTGCGGCAACATGTGCAAGCATCACTTTGCCCGTGACATCGCCGCATGCATAGACGTTTGGCAGATTGGTTTTCATAAAATCATCCACCTCGATTGCTCCGCGGTTGAGATGGATATCCGTGAGTTTTTCCAAACCGTTGAGGTTGGCACGTCTGCCGACAGAAACGAGGATCTTGTCCGCTTCATAGGCCTCGCCATTGGCTATGACCTTGTTGCCATTGATAGATTCGACTTTGGTGGATGTCAGGATGTTGATACCTGCCTTACGGTACTTGTCAAGCAAGATCTGCACGACATCCTGATCAAGGTTTGGCAAGATGGTAGCCATGGCCTCAATAACTGTGACAGGTATGCCCAACTCGTGATAAAGCGTGGCAAACTCCATACCAATCACTCCGCCGCCAACGATGATGATGGACTTGGGCAGTTCGGCGGCAGCCAGTGCATCGGTGCTATCCCAAATGGCAGGGTTATCCTTAATGCCCGGAATAGGCGGCACGAAGTTGGTTGAGCCAGTGCAGATAAGCAGGTTTTCCGCCTCGTAACTTTCGCCATTGCAATTGATTGTCACCTGCGTATCGGTGCGGCTCATGACAGCGGCATAGCCGTTGACAATGGTGCAATGCTCGTTGTTGAGCCGCTGACGAATACCTGCCACGAGTTTGCGCACAACGATTGTTTTGCGCTTTTGCATGGCAGCGAAGTCAAATCGTACGTTGTCGGCTGTAACGCCGTACTTTTGAGCATGTGTGGCGTTGTAGTACTGCTTGGCACCGTACAGGAGTGACTTAGTCGGGATACAACCGATATTGAGGCAGGTGCCGCCAAGAGCAGTCTGCTCAAAGAGGATAACATCTTTGCCTGCCTTTGTTGCCAATTCGGCAGCCGTATATCCGGCAGGACCGCCACCTATGATTGCAAGAAAATACACGTTAGTTACAATTTTAATGAGCGTATGTTTATGTTATGGTCTTCTCATGTTATTCTCGGGAGATGGTCGCGTGATGGTCGCGTGATTGCATCGGTCAAGTCCCGACATTTCCCAGATTACTCATTAGCACGATTCAAACTGGCGTAGGAAGCGTACGTCGTTCTCGGAGAACAGGCGTAAGTCCTTGACGCGATACTTGAGATTGGTGATGCGCTCCACGCCAAGACCGAAAGCATAACCGCTATATACCTTTGAGTCAATGCCGCAGCTCTCCAGTACGTTCGGGTCAACCATGCCGCAGCCGAGGATCTCTACCCAGCCTGTACCTTTGCAGAAACTGCAACCCGTACCGCCGCAGATGTTACAGGATATATCCATCTCTGCGCTGGGTTCGGTGAAGGGGAAGTACGACGGACGAAGACGAATCTTCGTCTCCGCACCGAACAACTCTTTTGCCAGATACAGCAGCACCTCGCGTAGGTCGGCAAAACTGACGTTCTTGTCGATGTACAGACCTTCTATCTGGTGGAAGAAGCAGTGTGCGCGTGCGCTGATAGCCTCGTTGCGGTACACGCGCCCCGGACAGAGCACGCGGATAGGCGGCTTTTGCTGTGTCATGACGCGTGTCTGCACGCTGGATGTGTGCGTACGCAGGAGGATGTCGGTGGGCTTTTGTACCCCGGGTTCCTTTTCGATGAAGAACGTGTCCTGCATGTCGCGCGCAGGGTGCTCGGGTGCAAAGTTGAGCATGCCGAATACGTGCCGGTCGTCCTCAACCTCGGGGCCGTCAGCCACTACAAATCCGATACGCGAGAATATATCGATAATCTCCTCCCGCACGAGTGAGAGCGGGTGGCGCGTACCGAGCACAATAGGGTCGGGCGTACGTGTAAGGTCGGGTTTGTCCTGCAACTGAGTGGCCTGCTCGAACTGCTCGCGCAGGGCGTTCATGCGCTCGGTAGCTTTATCTTTCAGTGCGTTGAGCTG
>JAFSPC010000070.1 GCA_017443075.1 Paludibacteraceae bacterium | reverse complement strand
GTTGAAGAAAGACGCCCAAAAGCATGGCCCGCTCGTCTTTGTAAACTATTTGTACACAGCGATTTGCGATTATTATTACCTCGCTGCAAATTTGACTTGAAAATTTTGAATACGCTCTGAGCCCTGTGTACAAAAGGGCTCAGAGCGTGCTTCAGCCTGCAAAATGACCCATATGCCCAAAAAAAGAGTGTGCCACGCTGGGCACACTCTCATTGAATGTCAGTAAGCAGATGGGTTACCGAACCTCATTTCCTTGCACGCTATATGTCTTGCCGTCGCGCAGGATGAACAGCTCACCATTGATCATGGTCTTGACAGCTTTGCCGGCAACAGCCGTTGTGTTGATGCCATCGGCGGTGTCCTTAACCACGGTGAAGTAGTAGTAGCCCCAGTCAGTATTGCCTTCCGGACGGAAGTAGATCACTACCTTGCCTGCCAAGTCTGCTGTGATGGCATAGTTGTCGCCGCCATCGTTATACCACGTTACAATCGCGTTGTTCTCAACCTTCACAACCTTGATAGCGTCCCCTTCAGCCAGCGTGGTAGAGAGCACATACTCTCCCGCTGCTTGTTCGTTGGCTGCGAACTTCTTCTCAGCAGTCAGGTCGCTTACGCTCCACTGATCGGCGCCGCCAATCTTGCCTACAAGGTAATAGCCGTCCTCAACTGCCGGAGTGGCATAGAAATTACCGGTAACGGTGAATACTTCCGCGGTATAGGTAACCGTTACTTCACCGGCTTCAGCGAGTGTGAAGCAGATGTTCCCGTCATTGTCTGCTGTCAGACCGGTTTTGTCCTCTTGTGTCAGGGCGTCATAGCCTATCCATTGGGCAGCATCGCCTTCGCCTACAACTACTTTCAGTTTGTGGTCACCAGCCTCCAGGTTCAGTTTGTAGCTCTTTCCGGTTACAGCGATCTTGTTCGTTCCCCAATCGGTCATCGAACCTGCGATATAGAAATCAGGCGTCTCTACTACCGGCTCTGCGGCAGGAGTGAAGGTCACATAGTACATAACGATTGCTGACGAACCTGTGATAGTCACGTCACCTGCAGGAACAGCAATCTCGTCCGATACCACATTGAGTTGAGCAGCGTATGGCGCATCGCCATTGTTCTCACGTGAGGTCCAATATTCGGTCTGCTCACCATTGACAACCAGATAACGCTTTACAGCTGATGCACTTGCACTTGAACCCGTATCCGAGAACTTAACAACAATCTTACCGGCAACGGTTGTCTTGAAGTGGAGCGTACCTGCCTGGCAGTACTGATTCTTACGGATAGGATACTCGCCCTTGAACGCCATAGTAGTTGCATCGAAGCCCTCAGCGAAAGTCATGAAATCGGCAGAGTAATTAGCATATACCACTTCCTCATTCTTATTCGGCGTCGATTCAGCGGTCAGTTTGATACCATCGCTGCTATAGAGTGAATTGTCTTTATTAGCTGTGATCTTGGAGAAATCCCAAGTAGTAGCCTCGCTTACTGCCTGCAGTTCAACCGGTTTAGCTGGGAATACAACACCGATGGAGTCGTTTGCAAAGGTCCAAACGAAGGTATATTTTCCATCAACGTCAGCCGTTAGTTTGATGTTCTCGGTAGCCTCGTCAGTTACACCGGCTACACCTGTCCACTCGCGGTGAAGACCATAAGCGTTACCCTCGTTGGCCTTCGTCAGCCAAGCATCGTCTTTGCGAATCTTGAACTCATAATCGCCTGCCTCCAAGTCAATCGAGAACGAAGCGGTCTTCTTGTCCTCTGCTACTACGAAAATGTCTTTTTCGAAGTCGTTCCATGCACCGGAGATTCCATATACAGGGTCAGCAGGCTCTGCCGGCTTAACAAAGTTGCCTGTCAGGGCAACGGAGTCGCCTACTACGCGGATAACGACCTTACCGGCCTCTGCCATTTCGAACGTGATATTGTCATTGCCTTTGACACCGAGTGCCTTCGACGCTGCTGTCACGTTGTTGATATTCATCGCATTGTCCCAACTTGCATACTTGAGAACCTTGAACTCGTACGTTACTTCTGTTTCGAGATTGTCATATACGATCGAGTCGCCAGCCAGCGGAGCTACATCCTGCCACCAGTCTTTGCCACCGGCCCATGCCTTGCCTTCTTTGCCATTACCTGCCAGGAAATAATGTACAAAGTTACCCTCCACGTTAATCGAGTCGCCTACTACCTTCACCTTGACGTCACCGGGTTGGTTCATGTAGAACATGATGTTTCCACCGTTGCCTGTGGTGTAGATGCCTGCGTCTTTGCTTGCTTGATTAACGGAAGAGAAGCCTTTCTCGTTGTTACCCCAGCTGCCGCCCGTGATCTTGAACTGGTAGCGTGTACCCGGTACGAGACCTTTGAATACGGCGCTGTAGCCATGCATCGGCGTATCGTTGGGTTCCCAACCGCCTACCCAGTTGGTGGCTTTTTCACCGGTCATGTAGTACTTGATTTGCTCGGGCTCCTCGCCACCTTGCTCCTCACCATATACAGACCATGTGCCTGTTACACCCGGGTCGCCCCATACAGCAGTTGTAGAAGTGATGGTGTACAGGTCTTTGTCTGCCGGAACAACCAAGTCTGCGGTCTTTGCTCCCCAGTCTTGATTTCCTCCATCGGCAGGATTCATACGCGTGAAGATGACGGTGTTATAGAGTACGGTGTCAATCTCTGCTTTCCAGAGATCGGTCTCGCCTTCCACAGCGGTCATGCGTACACCAGGCCATGCAGCGTTCTTTGCCTCACCCTTGAATGCGTAGATACCTGTAGCCGCACCATCTGCTTTCCACCAATCTTGAGCCGCCTTGCAGTAAATAGTCTTGGTAGTCGGTTCGGGGTCAACATGGCCTTGCTCTTCTGCTATATATTTGTAGATTTGAATCTTCTTTTGGCTTCCGTCTTTGTAATAGCGGAAACGCTTGTCGTTCTTATTGGCATTGAAATTCAGAATCATTGTACCGCCAGTAGTATTCCAACTTGCATTGTAAATACCAATGATGGCATTGCCTTCTCCGTCAATAGTGAGCGAATTGTGAACATAAGAGCCCACAGCATCTGCTTGTTTCAAGCCATTGCCATATGAGCCTACACCGATGAATTTGCCACTTGCAGACTTGATAGAATAGCCTCCTTCAACAGTAGCCAAAGTGAATTTGGCTGCGTTGGTGGCGTCTGTAGCCGCAATTTTGCCATCAGTAATTGTTACAGCGATGGTGTTTGATGCCGCATCCAAGGTCGCTAAGCCACCATTGAATGCTACATTTTCTGCTTCATACACAAAGAGATAGTCGCCCGACCAATCAGTCGGCGTCTCTGTCACTTTGACATAGTCAGCAGCCATCATGCTTCCTGCAAATAGAGTTGCAGCAAAAAAAGAAAGAATTTTTCTCATGATAATTTGTTTAAGTTAATAATAATGTTATATAGTGAGATTATCTCAGTATCAAGGTGTTGTGCTTTTTTCCCAACTATTACAAAACTGCTAACTTTCGATAGCTTTTGCCAAGTGAATGAGCATGCCAGCCCATGCGGCTGATAAGAGTAGAAAAAGTTATGCGGTCATTAATCGGCACTTCTAACTGATACACATCTGTTTGAAATTCAGCG
>JAFSPC010000069.1 GCA_017443075.1 Paludibacteraceae bacterium | reverse complement strand
GCCACAGCACTTTCATCAGCGGCTTATTGATTACGGGCAGCACTTTCTTCTTGATGATCTTCTCAATCACCAGAGGCACGGTCAGAATCATGAACGGATGCACCTCGGCAAACGCCTTCATTAGTGCCGATGGGGTAGGCGCGCCGGTTAGGAAATAGGTCTCAGCGCCGTCGCAACATTGGTACAGGAACTCGTACATCAATCCGAACATGTGTGCGATAGGCAGCATCGACAACTCAGCGTCACCCGGACGGTGAGGTATGCGGTGCGCTGCAAAGTCTACGTTACCTGATAAGTTCAGGTTGGTCAGCATGACGCCCTTAGGCGAGCCTGTTGAACCCGAGGTATAATTGATGATTGCCAAATCATCCATGTTATCGGTCGGGTAAGCGTCCACTGCTGATAAATCCACGCCGTTCGGGAACTTCTTGGCGAACTCGGCGTCAACGGATTCGTATGCCTGCTTGAGCTTGTCGTCCGCGATGAAATCCAAACTGAAATCATCCATGAATACCTGTGCTTTCAGCGAAGGCATGTTGGCGGCAGTCACTTTCTTGCGTACGTTCGGACCGGCATAAAGCATCACTGCCTCCGAGTGATTAACCAAGCCCTCTATTCCCTCGCCTGTAAAGTCGGGCAGGATACTAACTACCACAGCCTTGTATGATACTACAGCCAGGAAGATTGTTGCCCAGTTTGCGCAGTTGCGCCCGCACAGGGCTATCTTGTCACCGGGCTTGATGCCTAATAGTTCAAATGTCAGGTGCAGGCGTTCAATCTCTCGCGCCAAATCGGAGTAATTGTAGCGGTTCGCTCCGTCAAGGTCTGCCAATGCCAGGTTGTTCCAGCGACGATGCATTGTCCCTTGCAGGATTTCCAAATAATGTGTTGTCTTTAATTCTTGTTCCATATATATTATACATTTAGTCGAAAAACCGTCTCGCTACGCTTCACGCAAAGAGGACAGAACGTGAGCGCAGTGGCCTTTTTCCTTTCAGCGTAGCGGTCTTTTCCAAATTTGCATACAAAGATACAAAAAAAAAGTGGAACGCATGTTCGAAAATAACTATTTTTTATAAAAACATCAAAATTTATTACTTTTATTTGCATATTTGAAAAAAAAGTCGTAACTTTGCACCGCGAATTGGTAATGTCATCTATGAAAATATGATTAAACGTAAAGTTGCATTAGACATTCCTCCCATCTGGGAGATCAACCCTATTTGGGCGACGTTGACATTTGAACAAAGGCTCTATGTGGAGTCCCACCTGAGCCTGGTTATGTACCGAAAGAACGAGATTATTTACCATGAGGGGGATACCCCCGATGGTGTGCTGCTATTGGTTAGCGGCAAAGTGCGCATATATATTGAGGCTTTGGGCACACGCCCGCAGATTATTCGTCTGCATAAGCCCGGTGACTTCTTCGGCTATCGCTCTACCATTGCCGGTGATACGCATACCACCTGTGCCAGTGCGCTTGAGGATTGTGTGTTCTATAGCGTGGATACCGAGGCGTTCAACGACCTGATGCTACGCAACAACAATTTCTGCTACCGTTTGCTGGAGGATATGGCGCACGACTTGGCAATGAGCGACATGAGGCAGGTTAACCTGACGCAGAAACATCTGCGCGGACGATTGGCAGAGTCTATCCATGCCCTGATCGACCACTACGGCTATGCCGACGACGGACATACGCTGGCGGCGCATGTCAGCCGCGAGGATCTGGCTAACATGAGTAACATGACTACCGCCAATGCCATTCGTACACTCTCGCAGTTTGCGCAAGAGGGGTTGTTGAGCCTTGAGGGAAAGGATATCTATGTGCTCAACGAAAAAGAACTAATCAACATTAGCAAACAAGGATAATGGATATATCAATCATTGTACCGCTATATAACGAGGCTGAGTCGCTGCCGCATCTGTATGAGTGGATTGCGCGCGTGATGAACGAGCACAAGTTCACTTACGAGGTCATTTTTGTCAACGACGGCTCGACCGACAACTCTTGGCAGGTGATTAAGTCGCTCAACGCTCAACGCCCAACGCCCAACGCGCCAGCAGCCGAAGGCGGTCTGGTTAAGGGTATCTGCTTCCGCAGGAACTACGGCAAAAGCGCCGCACTCTATTGCGGATTCAAGGCTGCGCAGGGCAATGTGGTGAACACCATGGATGCCGACCTGCAGGACTCGCCCGACGAGATACCCGAACTCTACAGGATGATCACCGAGGACGGCTATGATCTGGTCAGCGGATGGAAGCAGAAGCGCTACGACAATGCCTTGACTAAGAACCTCCCGAGCAAACTGTTCAACGCTACGGCGCGACGGGTCACGGGGATTCAGTTGCATGATATGAACTGCGGACTGAAGGCGTACCGCCGTGAGGTGGTGAAGAACATTGAGGTCTTCAGCGAGATGCACAGGTATATTCCTTATCTGGCTAAAAACGCAGGTTTCACCAAGATTGGCGAGAAGGTCGTGCAACACCGCAAGCGTGAGTTCGGTGAGTCGAAATTCGGTATGAGCCGGTTTGTGAACGGCTATCTTGACCTGATGACGATATGGTTCCTTAATAAGTTCGGCAAGCAGCCGATGCATTTCTTCGGACTCGTCGGCAGCCTGATGTTCCTTATTGGTATGGTTGCTATATGTGTGGTTATAGGCATGAAGATTCACGCCTTATGTACGGTTGGCACATCGATGTTGCTGGGTGTCAATCCGTATTTCCATATCAGCATACTGATGATGATCCTGGGCTGTATGTTGTTCCTCGCTGGTTTCCTCGGCGAACTGATTATCCGCAACTCCCAGTCCCGCAACGATTACCTGATTAAGGAGACAATCGGGGAGGAGTGAGTTTATGGCATCTTGTAGATGATTGTCAATCCGTCACGCAGGGGTAGGATAACCTGCGAGACGCGAGGATCATCTTTCACTTTCGCATTGAACGCGCGCAAACCTTGCGTCTGCTTGTCGCGGTCGTAGGCAGGATCGATGATATGTCCGTCCCACAACGTGTTGTCCGCCAAAATGAATCCGCCGGTTTTCACTAACGGAAAAACCAAATCATAGTACGTGCAATACTCGCGCTTGTCGGCATCGATGAACACCATGTCGAAAAGCCCCTCACGTTGTGCGCTCATCGTGGCAAGAATCTCTTTGGCGTCACCAATCAGCAGGCGGATACGTTGGCATAACTCCGACTGCGACAGGTTGTGGAGGATCGTCTCCTCCAGTTCATCATTGTGCTCGATGGTAATCAGTTCGCCATCTGCGTCCAATCCCTCTGCCAGGCACAATGCCGAGTAACCGGTGAACGTGCCAAGCTCCAGCACGCGCTTCGGACGAACCATACGGCTCAGCATCCGCAGCACCTCGCCTTGAATCTGCCCCGACAACATGTGCGGATTGAGTACGTGCAGATGTGTGTCACGAGTGATACGAGCCAACAACTCCGGCTCGGGACTGCTGTATTCTTCTATATATTCCTGCAAAGTCATAAGATAGTTGATTATTGACATTTGATAATTGATAATTCTTATTTTGGCAAGGCCTCAAACGATAATTTCTTATTCCAGCCAAGCCGCAAACAACCGGCTAATGCCGTATGGATAATGACAATTTAAGATTTGTGACTAACAAAACGACATTTTTTTTGTCAAAATATGCACAAAGATACAAAAATATTTGCAAATTTGCAAAAAATGTTGTACTTTTGTATACGATTTACGAAAATTGCTAACAGTTTGTCATATATATGGAACTCATAGATGAATTAGATAAGCGCATACTGAAGATTATCACTCAGAATGCCCGCATCCCGTTCAAGGACGTTGCAGAGCAATGCGGAATGAGCCGTGCTGCCGTGCATCAGCGTGTGCAGAGGATGTTTGACATAGGTGTGATTGTCGGCTCAGGCTATCAGGTTAATCCGAAGATGTTAGGGTATAACCTCTGCGTATATGTAGGCATTACGCTGGAGCGTGGACACATGTACCGCCAGGTGTGCGCTGAGCTGGAGAAGATACCTGAGATCGTGGAGAGCCAGTTTACGCTCGGCGCATACTCCATGATTATCAAGTTGTACGCGCGTGACGACAAGCATCTGATGCAGCTGCTCAATACCCAGATTCAGGCTATACAGGGCATCGCTAACACCGAGACGCTGACCACGCTGGATGAGAGTATCAACCGTACGTTACCTATTGATCAAACAGCCGACTGATGAACCAACGCGCTAAAGTGATAGTAGCTGTAGTCTTGCTTGCAATAGCCCTGCCTTATGGACGGACGCAGGCGGACGACTATGTGGAAGATGTGTACTTCTGGCAGGACGATGGCGTCCGCGATGAGCAAGGCACACTCGTTCCGCAGTACAACACACGCGTGCGCGAGATACAATTTATTGAGGACACAACCCTCACCACCTCACCCGATACCGTGCGCCTGATTCGGCACGAGGTTATGCCTTCTGAACGATTATGATACATCGCACGTCGCATATAACCCGCTTGTGGCTTCTGCTGCTTATGTTGGCAGGGGTGTCGTTGCAGCCGGCTGTGGCGCAAACGATACATCCCTACGGCATCGAGCAGATGGTGAGCGTGAGCGACCTCTCGCTGACCGGAACACCGCGCTATGTCGGTATGGCGGGCGCCATGACGGCGGTTGGTGGCGACCCTTCTGCTGCCAAGCTCAACCCCGCAGGATTAGGTATATACCGCCATAGCCAGTTCTCTTTGAGTGCTGACGGTACGTTCTCGAGGTTCTTTCAGCAGGATTATTGGGACAAAGGTTACCTGTATGCGCGCTGGCATTTGGCGCAGGTGTCGTACGTGTTTGCGCTGACACATCCCGAACGCGTAGCCGGAGTGGTGAGCAACAATATTATGGTATCGTTCAACCGGCGTGCCGACCTCACCTGCCACTTCACGCTCAACAACCGCAACGCACGCGCCTCAACCAATACTGATTGGTTGGAGACGACCATTGACGAGAGCGGCTACCGCAATGATATGAATCTGCACTACGCGATGAACATCAGCAACCGAGTCTATTGGGGCGTAGGGTTTACGGTTGATTGGTTGCAGGCGCGACAAACGATTGATAGGTGGGAATATACCAATGCCAACAAACGTGACATGGCGCAAGCCTACACTCTGAGCGAGACACGCCGAGCTAACGAGGTTGGGGTAGGCGGGGCGATAGGACTGCTGGTGCACCCTGTGCAGGCGTTGCGCTTAGGCGTTTCGCTACAGTCGCCTACCATAGGCAGACTGAAGGTGACAGACTATTATACCGAAGAGATAACGTTTCCTCGTTCAGGCAACGACCGTGTCATATATGACTCGCCTGACAACAACTGGAGTACACGCCTGCTCACGCCCCTTAAGCTCAGCGCAGGCATCGGGCTGCAGTGGCGTAACCACGGACTGCTCTCGCTGCAATACGATATGCAGTACCACAATCTCGTTGGCATATCGCACACCGCACGCGCAGGATTGGAGGTGGCACTGAGTAACCACTGGCTGCTGCAAGGCGGCTATGCCTTCTCCCAGTTGTACACCAAGCAAAACGTGGCTGTCGGACTGCATTATATGGGACGATGGATTCGTGTAGGGGCTGCTTATACCTTCGGCTGGAGCAAAGGCAGGGTGATTGATTCGCTGTACTTGACAGACCAAGGTACGTACCTCACGCGCGAGAATAGAGTTGTGCTGTCCTTCCAGTGGAACCACTAATGTTTTCGGCGTGTGAGCATCGTAGCTACAATGCAGTGGGGTGCTCAAGCGGTCTTTTTTTTCTATTGATAAACAGATACCGTGTCGGTTAGAGACCGGAAAACTCATCAAATAATATCAACTACCGAGGTCCCTGGCGTACCAATGGCGTGCCGATACTCTACGCCGTGACCCCTTCCCATATTAGGGTCCCCAACGCAACTTGGTTGCGGTGGGGAGAGCGGAGGCAACCGAGAGTTTTATGACGCCGAGCGTCATCAGTTCGCGAGGTTTGCCGAACGCGAGGGCAGCGATGAGGTGGTCGGATTACAAAGGTGCGTGAAACCTCAAATCCTGTTCACAGGAGTTTTCTCGAGTAAAACGACACGGTATCTTTTTGTATAGCAACTTAAATATCTTCAAATCCTCTGACTCCCATATTCTCCAATTTACAAATTCAAAAAATAACCAATATACAGCTATATGTTATTACAAGGCAAGACAGCATTGATTACAGGTGCCGGACGTGGCATAGGGCGTGCTATAGCGCTGCGAATGGCAGGCGAAGGCTGCAACATCGCTTTTACAGACCTTGTTCGCACCAAGCAGGTAGAGGAAACCGAAGCCGCATTGCAGGCTTTGGGCGTTAATGCGAAAGCGTACATAGCCGATGCGGCAGATTTTGACCAAGCACAAGCGCTCGTAGGGCAGGTCGTACAAGATTTTGGTGCGATCGACATTCTTGTTAACAACGCCGGCATTACGCGCGACGGCTTGTTGCTGCGCATGAGTGAGCAGCAGTGGGATGATGTCATCCGCGTCAACCTCAAGTCTGCATTCAACTACACGCGTGCCGTGACACCTGTCATGCTCCGTGCCAGACGCGGAAGTATCATCTCTATCGCCTCGGTGGTGGGCATAGGCGGTAATCCGGGGCAAGCCAATTATGCTGCATCCAAGGCAGGCATAATTGCATTGATGAAGTCCACTGCCAAGGAACTTGGTGCCCGGGGTATTCGTGCGAACGCTGTTGCACCCGGGTATATTGATACGGATATGACGCAGGCGTTGACGCAAGAGGTGAGGGATAGTTTTGTCAGTCGCATACCGATGCGTCGTGCCGGTACGCCTGACGAGGTAGCACAAGTAGTGCTCTTCCTCGCATCAGATATGGCATCGTACGTCTCAGGGCAAGTCATACCTATCGATGGCGCGATGGGGTAGTTGACATGTAACGCGTAATGTTAAATTCTAATGCTTACAGTTAGATAACAAAAAAACGGCTTGGATTCCCCCAAGCCGTTTTTGTTAATTGGTTAATGTATTGCTTATTGGTTGAACAGGTAGCGTACACCGATACCCAACGCTCCGCCATACAGGTCGTAACCAAAGCCTGCGCCAGCTGAAGTGAACGCTACACCCAGCGACGGACGCCAGTCAATCGACAACTGCAGAGGGAACCAGAAATCGTATTCAACGCCAAAACGGCCTGCTGCACCAACAAATGCAGAGTTGAAAGCGAACGGAGCTTGAACAGCAGCACCAACACCCATGTACCAGTGCCACTCACCCTGCTCGTTCCAAGGGAATGCGGTGTTGAACGGATCGATCCAGTCGTAGGTAGCAGCAGCCTCCAAGCCACTGAAGAACGGTACACCGACTTCCAGTGATACCATGTTCTTCTCACCTAATCCGTGTTCATAACTTGCCTCAATACCATAGCCTAAACGGCCACCGATTGCGCGCGGTTGCGCGTAAGCCATCGTTCCGCATACCAATGCGATGATGGCAATCAATAATGATTTTTTCATTGTTAATGTTTTGTTTTGTTATATTTGGTTGTTTATTTATAGCGTAGTCTCGTCATCTTGTCATCTCGTAATCATCATTGATAGTTGCAAGTGTGGCAATATAGCGATCAAACGTTTTCTTATTCCTCAGGTTCGCCTATGCGTACGTTCTGCACAGCCCATGTGGATGCCGTCTCCGTTGTGCTCTTGTAGGCAAATGCAATCTGGCAGGTGGCAGATGCGTACGATGTCAAGTCAAGCGTTGCCGTTACAAAGCGTTTTTGTTTACCGTTGTTCCACATCTCGTCGGTTAGCGATAATGGTTGCCAATTGTTACCGCCATCTTTAGATATAAGTACGCGCAGGAGTTCGTCGCGATTATCTGCATTGCCCATGTAATAGTGACTGAATGTCAGAATAGCACCTTTCTTGCATGCTGCCAAATCCATGGTCGGTGATACAAGCCAACTCTCTGCCTCCTCAACAGAACCGTTAATTTTTGCAGAGGCTGACATATAGCCCTGCTTATCATCTGTAGCAGCTATATGTTGCCATACGTCAGCCGAAGCAGCCTTCTTGTTCACGATAGCAAACGCACCTATGCTGCCGTCAAAGCTTTCATTTAGCGCAACAACAGGACCAGGCGTGTACCCTGATGCCGGATTGTCGGAGGTGACAAGGTAGCCGCCTTGGGTGATCTGCGGTGCCCCATAGCGGTTTTGAATCTGACCATATACAACCACCACATCACCCGGCACTAATTGACCGGCGTCTGTAAAGTTGGTGTTCTTAAAACTCTTCAGCCGGTAGCAGATCATCTGCCGGTTGGCAATCTTGTTCGTGATGATGGGGGATATATTGCCATAGCCGGCATCAAATGGCTGGTTTAAGCCTTTGACTGCACCCAGTACGTAGTAACTCTTTGTCGTTGTGCTACCCGAGGGCAACGTCAGACCGATGCGTACGGCCTCTGCCACATCAATGGTGTCACCGTTCGGACCGGGTGTGAGTTCGCGCATACCTTGAATGGTGTCATAGGCAATCTTGCCCTGCGTTATTCCGTCCGTACCCAGTTGGTCAGAAGGAATAGCGTTGTCCTTGCATGCTACAACCAGCGTGAGCGCTGTCAGCAATAGGAGTGCGTGACGAAGTGATTTAGTCATGATGATATATGTTTAAGGATTATGATTACAGCATTATTCAGTACATAATTCGCTACAAAGTTACAAAAAAATATTGAAATATGCAAAAAAATCTTCAATTTTTCTACCTCAGCCTTACTATAGTGAATATTTACCTGTCAAAAAACAATTTTTTTGCCTAAAAATTCAGTCTGTATTTGCTAATGCCATAAAAAAGTCGTATCTTTGTGACCGATTTCGTAGCACCGCTATAGTTACGCAGGTATGTGTGCGTAGTATGAGTTGTGCTGTGAAGGTAATTAACCCTTATAGGAGGACAAAACTATAGCAACAAATTTACCTCGTGCGCCTCGCGGTAATCGTGGGCGCGTAGAAAAAGAAATGCCAAACCGCATCAATGACGCTATACGCGGTGTGGCTGAGGTTCGTCTGGTGGGTGACAATGTGGAGCAGGGGATATACTCTCTGCGTGATGCCATGCGCATGGCTGACGAACAAAACCTTGACCTCGTGGAAATTTCTCCTACTGCCGTTCCGCCGGTATGCAGGATTCTGGATTACCAGAAGTATCTCTACCAGAAGAAACGCAAAGAGAAAGAGCAAAAAGCCAATTCAGCTAAGGTCGTGATCAAGGAGATTCGTTTCGGACCACAGACCGACGAGCACGACTACAACTTCAAGCTCAAGCACGCACAGGAGTTCCTCAAGGACGGCAACAAAGTGAAGGCGTATGTGTTCTTCCGCGGGCGGTCGATACTGTTCAAGGAGCAGGGAGAGTTGCTGCTTGCAAGGTTTGCCAACGACCTGGCTGACTACGGCAAGGTGGAAGCTGTGCCCAAGCTGGAGGGAAAGCGAATGATTGTGAATATCTCGCCTAAGAAATAGAACGCTCAACGTTCAACATTAAACGCTCAACTATAGACTAAAACAGTCTGTGTGCCACTAATGGCTGCCGCAGGCTTTGTATTAACTAAATAAATTATAAAAAAATGCCAAAAGTAAAAACTAATTCCGGTGCCAAAAAGAGATTTACTCTTACCGGAACGGGTAAATTGAAGCGTAAACACGCCTTCAAAAGTCACATTCTGACTAAGAAAACGAAAAAGCAAAAGCGTAACCTGACGCATGTTGCTCTTGTTGATCACAGTAATCTGCGCTCGATTCGCGAGCTGCTGTTGCTGCGCTAATGTCTAACCATCAAAATTGAGTATTGAACTATGCCAAGATCAGTAAATCACGTTGCTTCGCGCAACCGTCGTAAGAAGATCATGAGCCTCACACGAGGCAATTTTGGTGGCCGTGCTAACGTTTGGACAGTTGCCAAGAACACATGGGAGAAAGGTTTGCAATATGCTTACCGTGATCGCCGAAACAAGAAACGTAACTTCCGCGCATTGTGGATCCAGCGTATCAACGCTGCCGCACGCTTGGAAGGCTTGAGCTACAGCCAGCTGATGGGAGCGCTGAAGAAAGCAGGAATCGTAATCAACCGTAAGGTGCTTGCCGATCTCGCTGTTAATCAGCCCAAAGCATTCCAGGCTATCGTAGAACAAGCCAAAAAATCGGTTGGATAGAGTGTGTAGCGATAAGGTGTCTTTCAAAATACGAGAGGCACCTTATTTTTATTGAATAAACGGTTTATATTTCTATTAAATCAACGATTTATGAAACGATTCATCATCATCTTTGCTTTGGTATATGTTGCAATGGCGCAGGCTGCACCGCTGAACGGATTCAGGTACACCAACGCGCGTAATCTGAAGATTATCGGCAAGGGATGGGAGCAGACATCGGGCGATTACCAACGCATGCCGGCATATATGCAGGACTCGTGCCGTGACAACCAGTGGTGGTTGTACTGCCATAGCGCAGGGGTTGCTATACGCTTCGCCTCCAACTCGCGAAGGATTGCCGCTCAGTGGAACTTGATCAACAACTTCCACATGCAGCACATGGCAATGACGGGTATCAAGGGCGTGGACCTGTACCGACTGAGCAAGAAAGGCAAGTGGGAATATGTCAATACTGCACGCCCGCAGGAGAAGAATCTGGTGGCGGATAGCGTGCAGTCGAAGATGTTTGTCGAGCGAATGGATGGTGAGTGGTACGAATATATGTTCTACCTGCCGTTGTATGACGGCATCAACTGGTTTGAGGTAGGGGTGGACTCGACTGCCGAGATCACCATGCCGCGTGTCGACTTGCCGCGAAAGCCACGTATCGTATTCTATGGCACATCTATCATGCAGGGCGGTTGTGCTTCGCGACCCGGGATGGTGGCAACATCCATTATCGAGCGCGACCTCAACCACGAGTGCATCAACCTCGGCACATCGGGAGAAGGAAAAATGGACTTCCCCATAGCCCGTGTGATGGCAACCATCGACGATGTGGCATGTTATGTGATTGATCCTGTGCCAAATTGTACAGCCGGCATGTGTGATACGCTGACCTACGACTTCGTTTCCACATTGCACACTCTGCGTCCTGATGTGCCTATCGTGATGGTGGAGGGTATTCGCTATCCGTATTGTTCGCAAGATACGTTCTATCTCAGATACCTGACTGAGAAGAACGCCCATTGGCATCGCAACTACAAGCGCCTGAAGAAGGACGGTATGAAAAACCTGTATTACATCACCTGGGATGGCATGACGGGACGTGATGAGGAGGGAACGGTGGATGGAGTACACCTCACCGACCTCGGATTCCGAGCCTATGCTGATATACTGGAACCGCTGCTGAAGAAGATTATACGTAAATAGATCAGATTGAACATATATTGACATCATACGCAAACAACCAAGATTATATGTAAATAAACCAACTTACAATGAAACAAGTCTCACTATTTCTTGTCAGTCTGTTTCTCCCCTGTCTGGCTCTGGCGCAATCAATGCGCGTAACCGGAACGGTGATTGATGAACAGACGTCCGAACCACTGATTGGTGTGTCTATCCTTGAGGAGGGAACAACCAACGGTATGATTACTGACATCGATGGTAACTTTGCCGTTGAGGTTAAGCCCGGGGCTAAGCTGCAACTGTCGTACGTCGGGTATGCCACCACCACGATGGATGCCAAGCCCAATATGGGCGTCATCAAGTTAGCCCCCGAGGTCGTTGCGTTGCAGGATGTAACTATCGTCGGCCAGATTGCTCGCCAGCAGAAGACGCCTGTGGCTATCAGTCAGATAGCAGCGTTGGAAATCGAAGAACGCTTGGGCGGTCAGGAGTTCCCCGAAGTGCTGAAGAATACGCCCGGTGTGCATGCCAATGGGCAAGGCGGTGGATGGGGCGACTCCGAGATATGGATGCGCGGATTTGACAACACCAATGTGGCGACTATGATCAATGGTGTGCCGATGAACGATATGGAGGGCGGCGCGGTATATTGGTCGAATTGGCAAGGCTTATCGGATGTTACCAGCGTCATGCAGACGCAGCGAGGTATGGGCGCGTCGAAGGTGTCAACACCATCTATTGGTGGTACAATCAATATCGTAACCCGAGGCATTGATGCCAAGCGCGGTGGTACAGTCAGTTATTCGCTCGGTAATGATAATGCCAACAAACTTGCATTCTCGGTCTCAACAGGATTGATGAAGTCTGGTTGGGCTATCACCGTATTGTTCTCCAAGTCATGGGGTAACGGTTATATACAAGGTACGGGCTACAGCGGGTACAGCTATTTCGCAAATATCAGCAAGCGTATCAATGAACACCATCAGTTGTCGCTGAGTGGCTTTGGCGCACCGCAGTGGCACTGGCAACGTCCATCGGGCAACTCGGGAGCGCTGACATTGGCTGAGTGGAACAATGTGAAGAAGTACATGACCGGCGGAATGGATTATCGCCGCTACAACCCCGCGTATGGCTATGGCAGCGACGGCAAGCAAAAGGGTACGAACTACAACAGTTACCACAAACCGCATATATCGCTCAACCACGTTTGGCAGATCGACTACAAGTCGTCGCTATCTACTGCCGCATACGTGTCGATAGGCCGAGGGTTTGGCAATACGGCTGAGGCAAGTCCGTATTCGCAATACGCATACTCCGATCTTACGCGAGGGGCATACAACGGCGTGCTGACAACTACTTTCCGACGGGATGATGGCTCGTTTGATTATTCCGCTGTCGAGGCATTGAATGCTGCTTCTGAGTCAGGCTCGCAACTCATCATTGCCGAGAACAGAAACGACCACAACTGGTTCGGACTTATTTCTACATACAACAACAAGTTCCTTGACGAGACGCTCGAGCTCACGGCAGGTATCGACATACGTTACTATCAAGGTATTCACAAGGCGGTTATTTCCGACCTGTTGTCCGGCGAATACTTTATCGACGCCACGCGAGCCAACTCCGTCAAGCCGGAGAACAACAGCCACCGCAACGACCCGCAGTGGACGTACCTCAAGCAGAATGTAGGCGATGTCGTGTATCGCGATTACACTGGGCACGTCATGCAGGAGGGCGCATTTGCCACCTTGGAGTATTCCGCCGATGCGCTTTCCGCATTCGTCAACGGATCGCTCTGCTACACTGATTATTGGCGTGTTGACCGCTTCTACTACGATGAGGCGCATCAGAAATCGGAGATCATAGGATTCTTCGGTGGCACTGTCAAGGGCGGTGTCAACTACAATATCAACCGCAACAACAACCTGTTCCTCAACGCAGGGTTTATATCGCGTGCGCCTAAGTTCAATGGGGCGTTTATGACATCCAACACCTCGCATGCCTTCAACCGCAATGCCAAGAACGAGAAGATTGCCTCGGTTGAGCTGGGCTATGGATTCCACAACGAGTACGTGAACATTATCCTGAACGGCTATTATACGCGCTGGATGGATAAGACGATGAGTCGTTCCACTACGCTCGCTGACCAGTCGAACGGATATATCAATATGAACGGAGTGGGGGCGCAACACATGGGCGTGGAGTTCGAACTCAAAGCGCGCCCCACACGCTGGCTCGAAATCAATGCTATGTTCTCGCTCGGCGATTGGAGGTGGAAGGGTAAGGATGTGATTGGTTACATCTTTGATGAGCACGGCAATGCCGTGACTGCCGATGGCGTGCAGACAACGCCGTATTGTACCGATGCCGGCAAGGAGCACGCATGGGCGAAGATTGATGTGGATAATATTCGAGTTGGAGGGCAGGCGCAGACAACTGCCAACATCGGGTTGATGTTCAATCCGTTCAAGGGATTCCGCATTGGGGCCGAATATACATTGTATGATCGGAACTTCTCGTACTACTCCTTCTCCGGCTCTAACCTCGTAACCGGCAAAACGGTACATATCGTTGAGCCGTATCGCTGCCCCATTGGCGGTTCGATGGATGCAAGAGCAAGCTACTCGTTTGACTTCGGTACAGTGCGTGCTACGCTGTCTGCCAACGTTACGAACCTGCTCGATCAGCATCATATAGAGAAAGCATGGTCGGCGTCCACCGTTACCCAAACCATTGCCGAGAATACGAAGGACAACATATACTTCTTCTACAATAAAGGCAGGCAGTGGAACATCAGACTGAAACTGAACTTCTAATTAATCCTACCTGACAAGATTACGTAATCACGCAAATCAGAATGAGTATGAAAACGAAATATTTTGTATCAACAGCCATGTTGGCACTCTGTTTGTCGGCGTGCACCAATTACTTCGACGAGCACATGCTTGGAAACAAAGATCCAAAGGTTGCTGATGTGCGCACAGGCATGACGTACATTCTCACCGAGGACGACTACAAGCAGGTTACCAATTATGCGGATAATATATCCAAAGCCCTGGCACTCGATCCGGTTGACTCGACCGGACTGACTGAACTCAAAGCCATTGCAAAGGAGTTCTCCTTTACCGAAACGGCTTCCCCTGACATGTATGTGCCGGCGCTATTGGCGGATAAGTTCCCTTATCTTGACAACGGCACGACGTGCGATGTCTATTATACGATGCGCGAGGGCAAATCCAACCGAGTGAAGGAGTTTGAGGGCGCACAAGGCTTTGCGCTCACCACCGAGGACTATGAGACCATCTGGCAGAAGCGGGGTGCCGACTACCTGACACCAGCTACGCTGCCTGGTGTGCCTGCGTTCCTATCAGCCAAACTGGCTACTGCCAAGCAAGGGCAGATCGCACTGCTGACATACAACTACTGCGACGACGAACCAGATCCGGATGAGTTGTCCGACTTCCTTCCTTACGAACTGACGCTGAGCCAACTGTTAGCTTTCCCGGATGACAAACGTCATCAGATTAGCGGCTATGTTGGCGATATTAAATCCTCAATATCAGGGCGATTCTATATGGTGGATGGCGATTATAGCATCTACGTATATGGCCTGACGGATGAGGATGGCAACAAGGTGTGGAAGGACAAAGGTATTCAGCAGGGGGATGCCATCACACTTATCGGACGCTACTCCGAAGAGAACGGCGAACCGCAGATACTCGACGCCGTCTATGTCAGCCATACTCCGGCTGCCACCGCACCGCGTCGCGCACCGATGGCGCGCAAAATCAACGCCGTCAACGCAATCTACCAACTCACTGCTGATGGATGGCAACCCTATCAAAACGACCAATTGAAGGCTGCTATCGCACTACCGCAAAGCGTTTATACATCGGCTGGGGTGACGACTATTGACAATCCCGATATTATCCTCAAATACCTGCAAGCAACCTATCCCTATGCGGCCGACAAGGAGATATACCTTGTTGCATACATGGGTAAGAACGGTGCCACGGCGGACGAGTGGGTAATAGAGGGGTCGGAGTGGGTTCTGACTACGGGCTATATAACGGAATCAATGTCGTTTGAGGTGAAGAACAACCTGTGGGTGGCAAACATCTCAACCTATCTGCAGGCTAAGTTCGTAGGCGAGGGGCCTGGCAAGTTCACCATGCACACCGTTACCTTAGATGGTCTTTCGTACATCTGGCGCTATCAGGCTGCGTACGGTATGACGGCTTCTGCCTACGTCAGTGGCACGAACCATAGGGTAGAGGGATGGCTCGTTTCGCCGAACGTACGACTGAAGAAAAGTGTCAAACCGCAACTAACATTTGATCAGGCTGTCCGTTACGGCAATGTAACCGATAACCCAAAGTGGCTGACTGTCATGGCTACCGACAACTTCACCGGCGATGTCACCACCACCGAGTGGAAACAACTCGAGTGGCAAGCTGCGCTGCCCGATGGAAGCAACTGGGTATTCCAGTCGTCGGGTATCTTTGACCTGAGCGAGTATAACGGAAAGACGATTGTTATTGCCTTCCGCTACAACACGAATATCGATGGCATTGATGTGCCCTCTGCACCTACGTGGGAGATTCAGAATCTTCTCCTCGCAGAGCCTCAGGAGGCAGAATGATGCTATTGCTAAGCCGTTGTCGAGTCGTTGTCGAGTCGTTGTCGAGTCGTTGTCGGTCCGTATTCGAGCCGTTCTCGAGCCGTTTTCGAGGTAATGTCGAGCCTTTGTCGGGTCAATCCTAGACCTTATACTTTTCGGTTCGCTTGTAAGACGCTGACATTCAAAACATAACAACCGTTTTTAACGATACTGAAATTTAACAATTTTTTAACCCAAAAAACTCAAACAAAATGAAAAAATTATTTACCTTTGCAGCAATGCTGATTGCTGCCGTGTCAATCAATGCGCAAGATCCTATTCCTGCTACATGTGCCGAGGCTGCCGCTGCTATGCCCGCGCAAAGCGGTAGCGAAACCGAAGAGGTGTACATCGTTACCGGCTATGTCACCAACACCAACGGTGCTATCAGCCCGTCGCGTACGGATGCCTCTATCGATCAGCAAACATTCTACATGGATGATGTAAAAGGCTCTAAGAAGACAGTTCAAGGTTTTTGGTGCAACTTGCCTGGGCACGAGGCACTGAATGTAGGCGACAAGATCACCGTTACCGGCAAGATCATGAACTACAACAACACACCCGAAATCAAAAACGGTGATGTGGCTATTTTGGAGCGCGCAACGGTGAAGATTGATACTATTGACGCTACTGTTTGCGAGGCTCTCGAAGAGGGAAGCTCACTCAATGACAAAGATTATTCCGATGACGTCTTCCGTGTTTATGGTCGCTTGAAAGGGGCGGATGCTGTTAACAACAACGGCCAGCACACCTTTGAGATGGCTTGCGGTGACGAGATCTTCAAACCCTACAACTGCAAAGGCGAAGAGGGACTGGAACTCAGTAAAGGCGATTCCGTTGTCGTTACCGGCAAACTGTACAACTACGGTGGTACAATCGAGATCTCTAATGGCAAGGTGGAACTGATTGAGAAGAGTCAGGAAGAAGTAGTTATTATTGCTGTCACCGTTGATGAAGCAATTATTGCTGCCAAAGCACTGGCTCAAGGCGGCACCAGTGATGACATCTATGCCGTTACCGGCTATGTGGATTCGATTGCTATTGCATACAGTGAGCAGTACAACAATATCTCATTCTTCATGACTGACGACATGGCTAATCCTAACTATGACTTCGAGGCTTACCGCGTTAAGGTTACCAAGGAGCAGGCTGACAAGATCGATAAGGGCGTGAAGGTTACGGTTACCGCACCGCTCAAGCGCTACTACGTTGCAGCTACGGATGAGAAACCAGAGATTGACTTGGCCGAAACGGTTGAGGGCGGTACATTTAAGTTCGCTGACGAGTCGGCGGTCATCAATGTTACCAACGCTGCCAAATCGGTTAAGTGCATTGAGAACGGACAGATAGTTATCCTGCGTGACGGCGTGCGTTATAACCTGCTCGGTACAGAGCTGCGCTAATACGTCGTTTTCCAAAAACAACAAAAAGGGGGGCATTCGTGCCTCCCTGTTTTGTGTTTCATTGTACCTTTGTTCTCATTTGACCATCTGATTTGAGCTGGCATATATAAAAAGAGGCATCTCACGATGACTCTTTTTTCAGGTATTAGTCTTTAAGGTACTAAAGATTGGTATTTGTCTTCTTATTTCGATGCAAAGATACAACTTTTTTTTGATTTATGCAATAGACAAAATATGTTTTGCAGCATATTTATGTGGATAAATAAGGCTTATTTATGCTTTTTTGCAATATATCGTATGGTAAATGCCTTATTGGATATGCAAATGGGCGTACTAATGCGGCCATTTTGTATACCGATGTTGCCGTTTGGAGTATGTATTGACAACGTACTAATGTCGCTCTAATTCGATTACCTCGAGGTGGTCGATTGTTGTACCGTCAATGGTAAACCGTAGCAGTGTCTGCACCGTTTGCCAGCCGCTCTTACCTGCTGCACCCGGGTTGAGCGTTAGGAACTGATAGTGCTTGTCGTACTGCACCTTCAGTATGTGGCTATGCCCACATACAAACAGGTCGATCTCATCCTTTAGGCTATTGGTAATCGTATCGGTATCGTCTGTTCGCAATTCGTGATTCGTCATCTGTACGATATCCTTCCCCTCTTTCGCTCTGAGGCTCTTTTCAAACCATGGTATGAGCCAAGGATTGTATTTTCCAGGATAACCGCCAATGTGCGTCATGAGCACATTGACCTGTTCGACGCGAAAGCGGTAGAACTCCGATAGGCTGTAGCGAACCTCACCGCCGTCGATATTGCCAAACACAGCACGTGTCGGACGGAACTCACGCAGGGCGCGTAGCACCTCTGACGAACCTATATCGCCGGCATGCCAAATCTCATCGCACGGAGCGAAATGCTCAAACACGCGCTTGTCCAACAAGCCGTGCGTATCGCTTATTAGGCCGATCTTCGTCATGATTATTGACAAATGATGTTTTACAATCGTGTCAGTTGGCGGATGATGGGGATGGTTAGCAGTACGCTTGCGATTGCCATGCAGGCGAAAAAGAAAACGTCCTTCGCATCAATCACACCACGGGCGAGGCTCTGATAATGCTCCTGCATCAGCAGCCAGTATAACGCAAAGTTAGCCACTGCGCCGACGATGAATGCCACGATCTGATTAGTCGTACAGGCTGCACACAGCAGGCTCACGCCGAGCATGTCGGCAGCCAGCAGAAGCAGTCCGACCATTGAGCCGGCAAATGCACCTGTGTCCACGTTGCCTACAGGTTCGGCAATAGCATAGACGATGAACAGGTGCACCACGCATGGCAGCAGGGCTACCACCATCACCGTCAGTGCTGCGGCATACTTAGCCCAGACGATGCGGCTGATGGTGGTAGGTAGCGAGCGTAGCACATCCCAGGTGCCAGACTGACGTTCCTCGGCAAAGAGCCGCATCGTCAGAGCCGGGCAAACCAAGATAAGCAGCCATGGCGCAATAGCAAACAGGCCGTCGGCATTGGCATACCCTGAGTCGATGATGTTCCACTCGCCGGGTATAACCCATAGGAATAGGCTGATACCCAGCACAAACAACGCCAGCACGATATATGCTATCGGTGTCGCGAAATAGTATGTTAATTCTTTCTTGTACATTATAGTCGAATGACCCTGCTTGAGCACCCCACTGCATGTTATTTGTGGAGACCCTGCCTTGCACTCAAATAGTAAAGACCGCTACGATCGAAGCCTATAATGTCTCGTATATACAATAGTAATTAGGCTTTTTTCTTTGAGCACCACAGGTGCAGTCTTTTTCTTTAGCACCACAGGGCAGTCTTTTTCTTTGAGCAGGCTGCGCCTGCGGTCTATTATCAATTATTCTTAACTGGCGTTTTGGGGAAGAACAGCCAGAACAAGATCGCGACAACGAGGGCATAGGCGGCAAAGATGTACCAAAACGTTTGCCAGCCCGTCCACTGCTCGACAGCGGCACTGTGGATAGCTTGTAGGGTCTGCACATCAATGATCTGCTCCCAAGCAATCTTACCTGCCTCGTCACGAACGATACCTAATGCGCTGAAATCAATCTGCGGCACGACCTTGTTGAACACAGCCTGAGCAGTCAGCGTGCCGATGGTTGCACCAAAGCCGTTCGTCATCATCATGAACAGACCTTGCGCACTGGAGCGCATTGAGGTGTCGGTTTCCTGATCAACATACAGCGCACCGCTGATGTTGAAGAAGTCGAATGCAAAACCATATACTATGCAACTGAGCACGAACAGCCACACGCCTGCGCCGGGGTTGCCCATGCCGAAGAAGGCAAAACGGAAGACCCATGCGAACATCGCCATGAGCATGACATTCTTGATACCGAAGCGCTTCAAGAAGAACGGTATAGCTAAGATACACAGCGCCTCGCAGATCTGCGATATACTGATCAGAATGTTCGAGTACTGCACACCGAAGGAGTTCGACCAATCCTTGAAGTACTCAAAACTGCCGAGGAACGGGTTAGCGTAGCCGTTGGTGATCTGCAGGCTGAAACCTAACAGCATCGAGAAAATGAAGAACAACGCCATCTTCTTTTGTCTGAACAGACTGAACGCCTTCAGTCCTAAGGCATCGACCAGCGACTCATGCTTGGCATCTTGCTTCAGTTCGCACTTAGGCAATGTCAGCGAGTAGATGGCCATCAGCAGGCTCAAGCCGCCGGACAGGAGGAACTGGTTAGGTGTAGGCTCCCAGTGCAGCAAACTGACGCACCACATCGATGCAATGAAACCTACGGTACCAAACACACGGATGGGAGGGAAATCCTTCACGGTGTCCATCCCGTTCTTAATCAGGGCATTGAAAGCCACGGAGTTCGTCAGCGCGATGGTGGGCATAAAGAACGCCACGCTCACGGTGTACAGCGTGAACAGTGTGCCGAACTGAACAGCGTCACCGGCACCTATAGCGTACCAGCCTGCTGCAATCATAAACGTGCCTGCCAGCAGGTGACAGAGGCTTTGCAGCTTCTGCGCCTCTATCCAACGGTCAGCCACTATACCCATCAGCGTTGGCATCAGAAGGCTGACTATACCCTGCACGGAGTAGAACCAACCTATATGCGACGCCAAGCCTACATTCGCAAGGTAACGTCCCATCGATGTCAGGTAGGCGCCCCATACGGCGAACTCGAGGAAGTTGAAGAAAATGAGTTGAATCTTTGTTTTCATGATAGTATGTATTTAGTTATTGAGCGAAATATCAATATCCATACGGCTTTAGCCGATTGTTTGAGGCTTTGCCGGAATAAGAATTGTCAATTACTTACATTTCCCAGCGTTCAAGCGATTGTGTCAGTTCGTCGAAGCAGTGTGCCTTGGCTTTCTCACGCACCTCGCCTATCTGTCGGTTGACAGCCTCATCGTAGGTCTCAGCCTTCACATTGCGTATGACGCCTAAGGCTACCGGCAGCCCGCTGTCGCTATCGGCATCCACCACATCGGTAAAACGCTCTTGCCCCATCAGTGCCAGCAGGCGGTGAAGCGTCGGGTCAGAAAGTGTGGCATCGTGCGTGAGCACGCGTGGGTCATCAGCCGGCACAACGATGATGCGCGGGATGAACGTGGCGGGGTCGATTTCGATGGCAAGACCTTTGTCCTTGTTCGCGCCAAAGATCATCTTCTCGCCATGCTTGAGGATGATCGAGTGCTCGGCACGTTGCTCGCGATTGGCGATCCATTCGTGCGTGCCATTGTTGAAAATGACGCAGTTAACCAGACACTCGATGACCGATGCCCCCTTGTGGGCGTGCGCCTGTACCATACAATCCACCGTGGTAGGCATATCGACATCCAGCGTGCGGGCAAAGAATGTGCCACGTGCGCCTAACACCAGCTCAGCAGGGATGAACGGACGCTCGACCGTGCCGAAGGGGGATGATTTGCTGACAAAACCTTTTGGGGAGGTTGGTGAGTATTGACCTTTCGTCAGACCGTAGATACGGTTGTTGAACATACAGATGTTCAAGTCAACGTTACGGCGTATCTCATGAATAAAATGGTTGCCGCCTATAGCCAGACAGTCGCCATCGCCGGACATCTGCCATACGCTGAGCTCGGGATGGGAGGTTTTGACGCCGGTAGCCACCGCGCCGCCGCGACCATGGATGGTATTGAAGCCGTAAGTGTTCAGGTAGTGCGGCATACGACTTGAGCAACCTATACCCGAGATGACCACCGTCTCATGCGGCGGCACACCAATCTGAGCCATGGCTTTCTGCAGCGCTGCGCAGATAGCATGGTCGCCACAACCCGGGCAGAATCGTACATATTGATCGGATTTGAAATCTTGTGCAGTCATATCATTTATAAATTTTGAACATAGTCAACTATTTCTTCCACCTGGAAAGGTTGAGCGGTCATCTGGTTGTATTGCAGCAGGGTGACATTAGGCACTTGTGCGCGCAGGTAAGCTGCCAGTTGGCCGGAGTTGAGCTCGCATACCACCACACGTTTGTACGCGCGCAGGATATCCCCTACATTACGTTGCAGCGGGCAGATGTAGTTGAGTTGCAGCAGGGCGCAGTCCAACTCTTGCGCTGCGGCACGCAGATGGCCTTCGGTCGAACCGAACCCTACCAGCAGGGTGTCGCTGTCGGCATTGCCCCAAACCGATGCTTCGGGTATACGGTCGGCGACCTGATCGACCTTTGCCTGACGAGCGAGGATCATCTTCTGGTGATTTTCGGGATTAGTGGATATAGACCCCTTCTCGGCATCGCGCTCCAAGCCCATGTTACGGTAGGTGAAACCTTCCATACCGGGTATAGCCATGTACCGCACTCCGTTCGCGTCGCGCAGGGCGGGGTTGAACCTTCCCTTGAGCTCCTCGGGTACACCCTGCGGCTTAATGGCAGGCAGTTCGCTCAGTTGCGGTATGCGCCATAGGCCGCTGCCGTTAGCCAGATAGGTGTCAGTAAGCAGGATGACGGGCGTCATGTTCTCCAAGGCAATCTTGCATGCCTCAAAGGCGTACTGGAAACAGTTTGCCGGTGTAGACGCCGCCAGCACGACTGCCGGACACTCGCCGTTACGGCCATAGATAGCTTGCAGCAGGTCGGTCTGTTCCGTTTTCGTAGGCAGACCTGTTGACGGCCCGCCGCGCTGCACATCAATCACCACGAGGGGTAATTCAGCCATCACAGCCAAGCCTATGCCTTCGGACTTGAGCGACAGGCCTGGACCGGAGGTCGAGGTGCACGCCAGGTCGCCTGCAAACGATGCGCCAATGGCGGTGCAGACGCCGGCTATCTCGTCCTCGGCTTGTACGACCATTACGTTCATATCTTTGCGACCTGCCAGTTCGTGCATGATATCGGTGGCAGGGGTGATGGGGTAGGAGCCTAAGAACAGACGTTTGCCGGCTTTCTCGGCAGCAGCGATCAGTCCCCATGCCGTGGCTTTGTTACCGGCGATGGACGTGTATGTGCCATGTTCCTGTTCAGTGGCAGGGCTGAGGCGAATCTGATGGATGGACAGCGCGAGGTTCTGCCCATAGTTGAAGCCATCGGTCAGCACTTTGACGTTCGGTGCAATGAGTGCAGGCTTCTTGGCGAACTTTCCTTCGAGAAAGTGGATAGCTTTGTCTATCGGTCGGTCGAATAGCCAGCAGACTATACCTAAGGCGAACATGTTTCGCGACTTGAGTACGGCTTTGTTGTCCAACCCGGAGTTTTTGAGCGCCTCTTTCGTCAGCGAGGTCAACGCCACGGGTACCACTTGTACCGATTCGGGTAAGCCAAGCTCGGTGAAGGGGTTGGCGGTCGTGTAGAGGGCTTTTTCCAGATCCTTGTCGGTGAGTGCATCGGTATCTACGATCACCACTGCATCGTGTTTGAACAGGGCATCTGCCTCGTTGAACGTGGCACCTTGCTTATTGAACTTCGAGCCTAAGGCGCAGACCTTGAGTGCGGCAGCGTTCATCGCTACGATCACATCGGCTTTGTCACCCGGGGTGAACACACCTTTGCCTACATTAACCTGAAAACCGCTGACGCCACCCAAGGTGCCTTGCGGCGCGCGGATTTCGGCAGGGAAGTCGGGGAGGGTACTGATCTCGTTACCCAAGATGGCGGACAACGACGAAAACAGTCCGCCCGTCAGCTGCATGCCATCACCCGAGTCGCCGCAAAAACGGACGACAATATTGTTTTTTTCCATACTATGATTGATTTATCTAAACTTTCACCTTTCCCATTCATCTTATTTCTTCGCTGGGTCGCACGTGATGTCGATGCCGAGTTTTTGGAATGTGCGTGCATCTACCTCCTTGAGCATCACCGTCGAGTGTGCCTGACAGCCTTTGAGCATGGGGAGGGTGTCCAGCGCCTTCCGGCAGTTTGCATCGGTCTGCGACAATACAGACAACGCCACCAGCACCTCGTCGGTATGCAGACGGGGGTTCTTGCCGTGCAGATAGCGTATCTTCGTGTTCTGTATAGGCTCTATCATCTCTTGTGGGATAAGCTTGACATCATGGCTGATGCCTGCCAGCTCTTTGGTGACATTCAGCAGCAGCGCGGCAGACGAGCCGAGCAGAGGGCCGGCTTCGGACGTGATGATCCTCCCATCGTTGAGCTCGATAGCCGCGGCGTGTGCGTAGGGCTTGTAGCCTGCCAGCGCGTGGCGTTCGCGCGCGGCAACAACGCTATTGCGGTAGGACGTGTTGATGCCAACCTGCTTCTGCAGTAAGGCTATCTTCTGCACCTCACTGTCGTTGACCTCGCCATTAGCCATGCGGCACAACGCGTGAAAATAGCGCCGGATGATCTCCTGCTTGCTGGCCTCGCGTACGGCTTTGTCGTCCTCGATACAGAATCCCACCATGTTCACGCCCATATCTGTTGGCGACTTGTAGGGGTTCTGCTTGTAGATCGATGTGAACAGCGCGTCAAGCACGGGGTAGATCTCGATGTCGCGGTTATAGTTGACGGCCGTCTTACCGTAAGCCTCAAGGTGGAAAGGGTCGATCATGTTCACATCCTGTATATCTGCCGTCGCCGCTTCGTAGGCAACGTTGAGCGGGTGTTTGAGAGGTAGGTTCCATACGGGGAACGTCTCAAACTTGGCATAACCGGCTTCGTTGCCTTGTGCATGCTCGTTGTACAACTGACTGAGGCACACCGCCATCTTCCCGCTGCCCGGCCCGGGGGCGGTGACCACCACCAGCGGACGTGTAGTCTCGACATAATCGTTCTTGCCAAAACCTTCGGGCGAAGCAATCAGCTCAACATTGTGCGGATAGCCGTCAATCGTGTAGTGATAATATACGCGTATGCCTTGCCGCTCAAGGCGCAGACGATAGTCATCTGCCGCGCGTTGACCCGAGTAATGGGTGATGACCACGGCCGACACCATAAACCCGCGTTGGATAAACTCCTCCCGTAGGCGCAACACATCCTCGTCATAGGTGATACCCAGATCCTGGCGTATCTTGTTGCGCTCTATATCTTGTGCGGATAGGACGATGATGATCTCCATCAGCTCGCTCAGTTGCGTGAACATCCTGAGCTTGCTGTCCGGCATGAACCCCGGCAGGACGCGGCTGGCGTGCATGTCGTCGAAGAGCTTGCCACCCAGCTCGAGGTAGAGCTTGTTGCCGAACATACTGATGCGCTCACGTATATGCTCGGATTGGATGCTAATGTACTTGTCGTTGTTGAATGCTGTCATCAGTCTGTAGCGTAATTATCAAACATGACTACAAAGTTACGAAAAAAAATGCATATATGCAAATTTTTGCAAAAAAAAAGTTAAAAAAGATGCATGATGCAGGTTACAATAACTTCGTGTTGGCTATGGCTACGCCATGTTCGTTACCGCTACGCGGTGTTGTGCATTTCTGCCACATTTTTGCGACATGTATGTCCCCCCGCGGATGCCTAACTCTACGAAATGGCAATCAAAAAACTACAGCAAAGACAAAAAGACCCCAGGCCAAGCCTGAGGTCTATAGTGCTCTCACGACAAGTCGTAGCCGTAGTGGCGCAGGCGTGCGGTGCTGGAGCGCCAGTCCTTGTCGACCTTGACGAAGAGTTGCAGGAAGACAGGTTTGTCGAAAAACGCCTCTATGTCTTTTCGTGCCGCCGAACCCACCTTCTTGAGTGCTGTGCCCTGGTGCCCGATGATGATACCCTTTTGGCTGTCGCGCTCGACATAGATAACCGCCTCGATGCGTATCAGACCACGCGGATGCTGGGCAGAAGGTTGTTCGTCCTTGAACGTCTCTACCTCGACCTCGGTGGAGTAGGGTATCTCCTTGTCGTAGTTGAGCAGGATCTTCTCGCGGATGATCTCATCGACGAAGAACCTTGCAGGTTTGTCGGTGAGTTGGTCCTTGTCGAAGAAAGGCGGACATTCGGGCAGCATCTCCAGTATGGCTTGGAAAAGTTGGTCGATGCCGAACTTCTCCTTAGCTGAGATGGGAAAGATCGTTGCCTCGGGCAGTTCGCGTTGCCAGTAGTTAACCAGACTATCGAGTGTCTCGGGTGTTGTCAGGTCGATCTTGTTGACAACAACAAAGACCTTGATCTTCGAACTATGGGCTATCTTCTTGACTTTCTGTAGGAAATCGGCGTTCTTGTCGGGCGTATCTTGCACATCGGTGACATAGAGCAGGATATCGGCATCCACCAAGGCGCCTTGGCTGAACTCCAACATCTGCTCTTGTAGTTTGTAGTTGGGCTTGAGTACACCCGGGGTGTCGGAATAGACAATCTGAAAATCGTCACCATTGACTATGCCCATGATCCGATGCCTTGTGGTCTGCGCCTTGCTGGTGATGATCGACAGCCTTTCGCCAACCAGCGCATTCATCAAGGTGGATTTACCTACGTTAGGGTTTCCCACAATATTTACAAAACCTGACTTGTGATGGGTCATTTAAGATTTATAATTTAAGGGCACTTCTAAAAATTGCTTTATGCTGATTTTGAGTTTTATCTTGAGTAGGTTTTTGATTTACATGAAAGCGCTATGCGGGGTCCCTGCGAGCAACGCGAAGTGGGGTGAGGTTGCGGGCATAGTAACTGAATGTAAATTAAAAAGATACCAAGAGAAAACCAAAAGCAGTATAAAAGTGCCAAATTATTATTTATCGGGCTATATTCTAAACGTGGAATTTTTAGAAGTGCCCTTAAGATTGTTTTTTAGATTATTCGCTGAACATCTTGTCGGCATTGAGTTTGTTGATCTTGCCGAACTTAGCCTTCAGCGCCTTCTGATCAATCAATTTGGGGTCGCCGATGATCAGCACCTTCATTGGTTTGCCTTGCACGTTCTGCTGATAGAAGTTGACGATATCCTCAAACTTGATCTTCTGAACCTGACGAATCTGTAGCGTAGCAGGGTCGATCTGATACCCCAGTCGCATCCAGCTCGTCATAAGGCGGCTCTTGGTGCGGAAAGTGGGGTGGTGGCTGAGCAACGATTGGCGCAGGATGGTACGGATGTTCTCAATGTTCTCGCCATTCTGCGGCATCGAGTCGAGCAAAGAGCAATAGACGTTCAGCGCATCGATAACCTTGTCAGACTGTGTGCCTACATAACCGATGAAGTGCGTGTTGCGTTGCTGCAACGGCGGAGTAATGAACGAGCCGACAGCCGTGTAGGCCATCGAGCGTTTCTCACGAATCTCATTCATAACCAAGCCCGAGAACCCTCCGCCGAAATACTCGTTGAACGCATCGTAGAGCACGGCCTCGTTGATGTTATAAGGTTTGCCCTCAATGAAGAAGTAGATCTTTGCTTGTTGCATATCAGGGTCGGAGAGGAAGTACAACTCCGTCTTGTTGAACGTGGTGCGCGGTCTCTCGATAGGCGAAACGGACGGTGTAGCGCTCTCGGACATCGGTATACGTCCATACAGAGCGGTCTTAACCGAGTCGGCAGGCAGCTGACCGGCATAGTGAATCTCCAACTCGTAGCCCAATGCGCGGTGCCACTCTGCCTCCAAATCTTCTTCGGTTAGGATGATTAGGTTCCACTCGGGTACGCGCTTGATGTATGGCGAGTTGTCACCGTACATAACGTATGCGCGCGCGGCATCGGCACGCACATTGGAGGTCTTTTGCTCCATGTAACGTGAGCTGAGCTCGAGGCCGATGATACCATTGAGTTTCTTATGCGCTTCTGACGAGAACTCGGGGAAGAGCATGTGCAGATTGACGAGTGAGATGATCTCCTTCATATTCTTCTCGTCACCCTCGATGTTAACGACCACATAACTGTCGTTGACGTCGTAGGTGCAGGTGCCGCCCATCTCGGCTAACTTGGCGCGGAACTCGTTGACAGTGAGCCCCGGTGCGCCCTTCATGCCCGCCATGTTCATCATCTCAACGGCTTGCTGGAGGAACGGCTTCTCGTACGTACCTATTCCATAGCGGAGTTGCAGGGTGAAGATGTTGTTCTTGGGGTTAGGCGTAACATAGACGTACACGTTTTCGGCAAAACGGTCTTGGTCGATATCCTTGAGATCCACGAACCGGGGAATGAGCTTGCCGGCAGGAATGTTGGCAAACTCCATGTAGTATTGCGACTTCCCTTTGCCCGGCTCCAGAGGCTTGATATTCGGCTTAGCCAGTTTCTCTTTTTTCGGATTGCCTTCGCTGATCTCAAACGTCTTTTTCGGTGCAGACAGGTAGGTTTTGGCAACATTGATCACCTGCTCTTTGGTCAACTTGGCTATCTCCTGTTTTTCAGCCAATTGCTGCTCTAACGGAATCTGATAGACAAAACTCTCGAGCAGCATCATCGATTTGGACATCTGGTATTCCATTGCTCGGTCGAAGCTCTGCAGCAGGTTACGCCGTACCGCCTCAAACAACTCGTCGGACACCTCGCCCTTGAGCAGTTTGTCCACCGCCTTGCGAACGGAGTTCTCCGTCTCTTTCATCGTGTTGTACTCGCGTGTGTCGGAGTTCATAAACGGTATAGCCATCAGCTGTATGCGCCCCATCTCGCGTGCCGGACGTACGGATGCGGCTGCGGTGAGGAACTCGTTGTCTGCCTGCAGCTCGTCCAGCAGGCCGATTCCCATCTCGTTGGATAGCAACTCGCAGGCAAACTGCAGCGGTAGTTCGTCCGGCTCGCCGTGCTTGACGCCCTTATACACCTCAATATACATAGGGTAGTAGCCGAGGCGTGCACGGTAGTTCTCGTCCTTGGTGTATTGGGTGTCTGTCCACTTCAGCCGCTCGGGCAGCGGTTTGGCTTGCAGCTTGCCAAAGGTCTTTTCGATAAGCGGCTTGACTTCGTCGGTTGAGAAGTTGCCGACAAGAATGAGTGCCATGTTGTTCGGCACGTACCAGGCATTGAAGAACTCAATCAGCTGGCGCAACTTGGGATTCTTCAGATCTTCGGGATAACCGATGATGTCGCGCTCGTAGGGAGTGCCTTTCGCCGTTTCGCTATTGACGAACTTGGTGACGTGCTGGTTGTTGTCGTCAGAGTACATGTTGTATTCCTCGAACACATTCTCCAGCTCGGCTTGGAACGAACGGAACACGGGATTCGTCAAGCGGTCGGTATAGAGCGTGAGCCAGCGTTCCATCTGATAGCTCGGAAAACTGTTGTGGAAGTACGTCATGTCGTAACTCGTAGCTGCGTTCAGCCCCTCACCGCCAATGGACTGAATCAGGTTAGAGAACTCATCGGTAGCGTTGTATTGTGCCGACAATCGACTCTCCTCATTAATTTTGAGCTGAATCTGTTCGCGCTCCTTCGGGTCGGTAGTCAGGGCGAGGGTGTCGTACAGGGCGATGATACGCTCGTAGTGTGGCTTCTCGCTCTCCCAATCGAGGGCACCCATCTTGTCTGTACCCTTGAAGAGCATGTGCTCGAGGTAGTGTGCCAAGCCGGTAGCCGTTGACGGCTCATCGATCGAACCTGCACGGGTGACGGTAGCACCGAACACATCAGGCTGGTCGTGATCCTCCCACAAGAGCACCGTCAAGCCGTTGTCCAATTGATAACGGGTAAGCCCTTCAGGCAACTGAGCGAAGGTAAACGTAAGGCTGCATGCAAGCAGCAAAACTGATAAAAAGATTCGTTTCATTATTGTGATGATTTTAGATGTTTCGATATGCCGATTGTTCGATTACCATTCAAGGATAACCTTGCCACACTGCCCGCTGACCATGACGTCAAAGCCCTGTTGGAAATCATCGAAAGCAAAGTGATGGGTGATGACGGGCGACAGATCCAGTCCGCCCAGCAACATCTGTTCCATCTGATACCATGTCTCCCACATGCGGCGACCTGTTATACCCTTGATGGTCAGCGCGTTGAAGATGACATCCGACCAATTGACCTGCGTATCTTTCGGCAGAATGCCGAGTTGTGCGATGTTGGCACCCTTGTACATGTGCGCAATCATATCGTTGAACGCTGTAGGTGCACCGGACATCTCGAGCCCGACATCAAAGCCGCGTATGCCTAACTGATTCATCGCCTGTTCAACTGTTTCCCCTTTGCTGCCGTCCACGGTGATGTCTGCACCCATACGCCGGGCTATGTCTAAACGCAGCGGGTTGATGTCGGTAACCACGATATGCTTGGCGCCGGCATAACGACAGATGCCTGCAGCCATCGTGCCGATCAGTCCGGCGCCGGTGATGAGTACATCCTCACCCAACAACGGGAATGCGAGTGCAGTATGCGTGGCGTTGCCGAAGGGGTCCATGATGGCGGCAAAGTCATCGGAGATCTCCTCTCGCAGCTTGACGATGTTCGACTCGGGGATAGTTACATACTCGGCAAACGCGCCGTCCTTGCCAAAGATACCCACGGACAACGAGTTCTCGCACACGTGCCCCATGCCGCGACGGCAGTTGCGGCATTGGCCGCATACGATGTGCCCTTCAGCTGTTACGCGTTCGCCAATCTTGGTATGCTGAACGCCCGAGCCCACATATACGACTTCGCCTACAAATTCGTGTCCCATGATGTAAGGCGGTCGGCAATGGCTTTGACTCCACTCGTCCCACTTGTACATATGCAGGTCGGTACCGCAGATAGCCGCCTTCTTCACCTTGATCAGGACATCGTTGACTCCGACCTCGGGCATCGGTACATCTTCCATCCAGATGCCGGGTTTGGCATAACGTTTGACTAAAGCTTTCATGATTACTATTGGTTAGCCCCATGGGGCGTGGTTGTTTTACTATACGAATGATTCGGCTTGACAACTCTCCTGCCTAAAGCTGAACTCGCATCCGCAGTAGCGCTGGTTGTAGAAGTTGTATTGCCTTAGCAGCTCGTTGCGGCGGTCTTGCAGCCCGTCTTTGCGCCAGTTCTGCGCCCAGAAGGCAACAGAAGCCTGCGGATTGCCGTCAGCCTGTGGCTGATTGTTGACCGTAGCCGCTGCGCGTAAGCCTGCCGTATTGACTTGCTCGAGGTTCTTCCATCGCGACGAGGCGAGCGTCGTAGCGAACCATGGGATGCCCAGTTGCTGCGCCTCACGTGCCGTGGCGAGTAAACGCTGGTAAAAACACACCTCGCACCGGCGTCCGCGCTCGGGCTCGTTCTCCAAGCCACTCACGGCTTGCCTCCACGCGTCATGATCATAGTCACCATCTATCCAACGGATGCCCAGCGAATCGGAGTGGCGCTTGCTCTCCTGTTTGCGGATCTCGTACTCCTCGCGAGGGAAAATATTAGGGTTGAAATAATAGATGACGGGGGTAATATGATGGCCACATAACCACTCCACGATAGCCGATGAGCAGGGTGCACAACAGGCATGCAACAGCACGTGCTGCAATCCTTCGGGTATGATGATATGCGTGTGAGTAGCCATACGTAGCAAAAAACGCACAAAGTTACAATTTTTTTTTGAAATATGCAAATTTTACAGCATATTTTTTTATGAAATTCTGCAAAGTGCTGACAGCAAATACTTTCGAAAAATGATGCGAAAAAGATGACAAAAACTCAAAATTGTGCGCTCTATATTGCAAAAATATTTTATAAAAATTTTTCTTGTTGAAAATTTGCATATATGAAAAAAATGTTGTACTTTTGCAATCGATTTCGTCTTGTAAAAAGCGAAAGTTTCCCGAAAATTTAACATACAGGCTTGATAATCAGTAGAAAAGCGTTTTGTAGATAGTACAAAAGTTGTCCAAAAAAGAAAACTTTGTGCTAAGGGATGATGTCGAAAGTTGTCAGTTTGTGAAAAGAAATATATACGCTATGGAAACAAAAATTATCAAACGTGATGGCAAAGAAGTGCTCTTTTCCATCGACAAGATTAAGGATGCCATCAGTAAGGCATTCCTTGCATCCGGGACGTTTGCCACGGAAGAGACCTTAACAGCAGTTATTTCGCACCTGCGCGTACGAAACGGCATGGGAGTGGAGGATATCCAGAACCAGGTGGAGGTCGCTCTGATGGCAGAAGGATACTATCAGGTGGCAAAAAACTACATGTTGTACCGCTATCGTCATACTGAGGATCGTGAGACGCTGGAGAAGTTGAACTTCCTGATTGACTATTGTTCGGCATCAAATGCTGCTACAGGCAGTAAATATGACGCCAACGCCAACGTGGAGAAAAAGAACATCGCCACGCTCATTGGTGAGTTACCCAAGAGCAACTATATCCGTCTTAACCGCCGCCTGCTGACGAACCGGATTGAGAAGATGTTCGGTCGTGAGGTCGCTGACCAGTACATCCACCTGCTGCATACGCATATCTTGTACAAGAACGACGAGACCTCGCTTGCCAACTACTGCGCATCCGTTACGATGTATCCGTGGCTGCTGGAGGGCACGAAGGCTATCGGCGGAAATGCCGTTGCCCCCACCAACCTGAAGGCTTTCTGTGGCGGATTTGTCAACATGGTGTTCATGGTGAGCTCCATGCTTTCGGGCGCGTGCGCTACGCCTGAGTTCCTTATGTACATGAACTATTTCTGCGAGAAAGAGTACGGCCTCGATTACTACAAGCATGCTGATAAAGTTGTGGAGCTCAGCCTGAAGAATAGAACGATTGACAAGATTCTGACCGACTGCTTCCAGCAAGTGGTCTATTCGATCAATCAGCCTGCAGGCGCACGCAACTACCAATCCGTGTTCTGGAACATTTCGTACTATGACCGCTACTATTTCGAGTCGATCTTCGGTGATTTCCGTTTCCCTGATGGTGAGAAACCCCACTGGGATAGCCTGAACTGGCTGCAAAAACGATTCATGAAGTGGTTCAACAAGGAGCGCACACGTGCCGTGCTTACTTTCCCTGTCGAGACGATGGCTTTGCTGAGTGAGAATGGCGATGTGAAGGATAAGGAGTATGCTGACTTCACGGCAGAGATGTATGCCGAGGGGCACTCGTTCTTCACCTACCTGAGCGATAATGCCGATTCGTTGGCATCCTGCTGCCGCCTTAGGAACGAGATTACGGACAACGGCTTTAGCTACACCTTAGGAGCAGGTGGCGTGAGCACAGGCTCGAAGAGTGTGCTCACTATCAATCTCAACCGCGCCATACAATATGCCGTGCGTCAAGGAATGGATTACAAGGAGTATATCGAGCAAGTGGTTGACCTGATGCACAAGGTGCAACTGGCATACGACGCCAACCTGCATGAGTTGCAGAAACAAGGCATGCTGCCGTTGTTCGATTCGGGCTTTGTGAATCTGAGTCGTCAGTATCTGACCATCGGAGTCAACGGCTTGGTGGAAGGTGCCGAGTTCCTCGGGCTGAAGATAACCGATAATGACGATTATGCCCACTACGTACAAGAGGTGCTGGGTATTATCGAGCGGAAGAACAAAGAGTACCGTACCAAGGATGTGATGTTCAACTG